>JAISUG010000019.1 GCA_031272185.1 Lachnospiraceae bacterium | reverse complement strand
AGCCCGGCATTGGGTTGCCGGGAGGATAAAAAGTATGAAAAGTATTTTAAAAGGATGAGTGAAGTATACCGCCCCTTTGTGATGAAACTATGGTGAAGTTGTGAACATTCGGTGAAATCCGAAAAAACAAAAAACGCAGGGAAAATATGAAAATTACCAATTTTATGCTTTGGAACTGGATCTTTTGGTCCTTGACGCTTTTCTACCTGGAAACCTGCCTGATACTGCTTTCCGGGAGCCTCCCTTTCCGTATCCCCACCGTGGCCTTGTTTTCCATAGGCAGCGCCTGCCTGGTCAGTGCTGTCTGCACCTTGCTTCCCGGCGTGCGCAGCGCCAGGGGCTTTTGTGTCGCCCTCCTGGTGATCCTGGCGCTCTTCTTTTTCGGTGAGCGGGTGATCAAAGGACTCTTCGGGCTCTTTTTGGGCATAGGTTTCATGGCGGACAATGGCGGCGACGCCGTCACCCAGTTCACCAACATGGCCATCCAGGCTGTGGTGTACCGCCTGCCGTCATTGGTCTTGTTCGTGTTGCCCATACCTGCGTATTTGCTGCTGCAGCGGTTCTTCACGCCGGCGTCAGTGGGCCCCATGGCGGCTTGGCGCCCGGTCATCTCTTTCCTATGCCTGGGTGTCGTCTGCCACGCCCTGGCGCTGGTCTCCGTTTCCATGAACAACAAAGGCATCGTCACTGACCGGGAGTATTATACCGCAGACTTCACCGTGGACGAATCCGTTTCCCGTTTCGGCATGCTGACCACCTTGCGCCTGGACACCCTCTATGGCATCTTCGGCATACCCGAGGAAAAGAAACCCGCCACCACTGCTGCTCCTGCCCTCGCCCTGGGGGCCCCCGCGTCTGGCACTGCTTCCGGCCAGACCGATGGTACCGCTTCCGGCACTGCTTCCGGCCAGGCCGATGGTACCGCTTCCGGCGAAGGCGCAGCAGACCCATCTGCGGGCCATGACACCTCTGCCGGTTCCTATTCCTCATCCGGCAGCGGCACGTCCGACCCATCGGCGCTCTCTGCCGGTAGCGCCACAGCGCTTGCGACTGTGGCCGCGCCGGAAATTTCCGCCGTTCCGACCGCAACCGCCCCGCAGCCCGGCAGCGGCACATCCGACCTACCGACGGGCTCTGCCGATAGCGCCACAGCGCTTGCAACCGTAGCTGCGCCGGGGATTTCCGCCGTTCCGACCGCAACCGCCGCCTCGCAGCCCGCCGTCCGCCCCCAGACCGACGGCGTCGACTTCGCCGCGCTGGCCGAGGCCCAGACGGATGCGAAGCTCAAGTCCATGGAATCATATGTGGCATCCCAGCTTCCCGCCAACACCAATGCCTACACCGGGCTGTTTGGTGGGAAAAACCTCATCTTCATCACCGCCGAGGCATTCTCCCCCCTGATGATGACACCGGAGCGCACGCCCACGCTTTACAAAATGATGACCCAAGGGATTCATTTTACCGAATATTACCAGCCCGCATGGGGCGGGAGCACCAGCACCGGGGAATGGTCTGCGCTCACGGGCCTGTTTCCGGTGGATGCCCATGCCATGCGCAACAGCAAGGATCACCTGATGAGCTACACCATCGGCAACCGGCTGCTGCCCAAAGGGTACACCTCCATGGCGTTCCACAACGGCACCTATACCTACTACAGCCGCAACCTCACCCACAAAAACTTGGGCTATACTGAATGGATTGCCATAGGCAGCGGCTACACCCCCGTGGAATACACCGGCTGGCCGGGTTCCGACAAGGAGATGTTCGAGCTCACCCTGCCACTGTATATTGACCAACAGCCATTTTCGGCTTATTACATGAGCATCAGCGGCCACTCCGAGTACACATTTTCCAACAATGCCATGGCAAAGAAAAACCGGGCCCAAGTGACAGACCTGCCCTACTCAGACCCGGTGAAAGCCTTCATCGCGGCCAACCTGGAGCTGGAATATGCCATGACGTACCTGCTGGACACATTGGAGGCGAAGGGCATCCTGGACGACACCGTGATCGTCCTCACCCCCGACCACTACCCCTATGGGCTGACCACCGCCCAGATCAACGAGCTGGCCGGCCACAAGCAGGAATCCACTTTTGAATTCTACGAGAGCATATGCATCATATACTCCGGCGCGCTGAAACAACCCATAGAGGTGACTGCACCCAGCTACTCCCTGGACATCCTGCCCACGGTGCTGAACCTGTTTGGGGAGCCCTACGATTCCCGCCTGCTCACCGGGCGGGATGTCCTCTCTGACTCCCCTGCGCTGGTCATATTCCCCAACTACAGCTGGGTGACCGACCTGGGCTACTACGATGCCGGCAAGAACAGGTTCACCCCACGGGCGCAGACAGGCGCCGTGTCCGGCAATGCCGCCCCCACGGGCGACGCCGCCGCTCCATCGGGAGTCACTGACACATCGGGGGCTACCGCTCCATCGGGAGCCGCTGACTCATCCGGAGCCGCTGACTCATCGGGTGCCGCTGACTCATCCGGCGAGGGCGCCTCTTCGGGCGCTTCCGCCGCATCCGATGCAAATCCGGGGGTTCCGATCCCGGAAACCTACGTCCAGGACATTTCCGCCTCCGTGCGCCAGAAAGTCGCTTTCGCCAAAGACATCCAGCGCCGGGACTTCTACAGGGTGATATACGGGCAGTAGGCCATGCCGGCAATCATTTCGTCGCCCGCCGGTGGCTTTCGGGGGTAAACCTATGGGCAGCAGGGCAGGCCGGCATACAGGACGGCTATCTCAGCGCCGCTTCCACCTCGGCCCTGGACCAATGCCCCTGCACCGCCTTTTCCAGCTTCCCGGATGCCTTGGTGTCACCCAGCAGGATCGCCCCTGCCAGTGCGCCATCCTCGTAGTAGAGGGCACGGTAGCTGCCGTCAGCTGCGCCGGTCTTGTCCACTTCGTAGGTCTTCCCTTGGGCAGTGCCATTGGCGCCTACCGCAAACAGGCTCGTGCCCGCCCCCGAAAAATACAATGGCGGCGCAGGGAATTCATAAACACCCTTCCCACCTGCGGCGTTTGACCCCGCCAGTTTGCCCATGGCGGCGGCCTCCGACATCAGTTTGTAGCTGACGCCGTGGTACTGGGCGCAATCC
The DNA here is from genome assembly GCA_031272185.1 of Lachnospiraceae bacterium. Taxonomy (GTDB): domain Bacteria; phylum Bacillota; class Clostridia; order Lachnospirales; family Lachnospiraceae; genus JAISUG01. The sequence goes on along the minus strand of JAISUG010000019.1, from coordinate 13,422 downwards.
CCGCAGGCGTACACGTCGGCGGCGTCCGTTTCCAGGTATTCATTGACCACGATACCCCGCTCCACCGCCAGCCCCGCAGATTTGGCCAGGTTAACATTGGCGGCGGCGCCTGTGGAAAACAGGATCAGGTCCGCAAGCAGCGTCTCCCCGGATTTGAGTTTGATGCCCTCTGCTTTGGGGTCACCCACCACTTCCTCGCTGGCGGCCTCGTAGCGCACGTGGATCCCGCTGCTTTCCAGTTTTTGGGAAAGCAACTCAGATGCGTCCCCGTCCAGCTGGCGGGGCATCAGCCTGCCCCCGTTTTCAAAGACAGTGACGGAAATCCCCGCCGCGCAGAGTGCATCGGCGGCTTCCAGCCCCAGCGCGCCGCCACCCACCACGATGGCGGTCTTCGCGCCTTCCATGACCGCGCGCAGCCTCTGGAAATCGTCTATTTTGCGCAGCGCATACACACCGGGTTTGGAGATCCCCGGCAAAGGCGGCAGGAAACACTCCGCCCCCACGGCCAGCACGCACTTGCTGTAGGACCATTGGCTCTTGTCGGACAGGGTCACTGACTTTGCGGATGTGTCCAGCGACACGGCTTCGCTGCCCAGGACGACCTCTATCTTCTTGTCCGCATACCAGCTTTCATCATGGACGAGGAATTTGGCCGGTTCCGCTCCTTTGGCCAGCTGTTTCGTCAGCATGGGCCTGTAGTAAGGCAGGAAACTCTCATTGGTGACCATGACGACCCTGCCATCCGGATCCGCCCCCCGTATGGACTGGGCGGCATTCATCGCCGCCACGCCGCCCCCCAACACCAAAAATGTAGTCTGGGATGATTGCATAAACACCTCCTGTATGCTATGATAGTTGCGTTATTAACCTTATTGTAAATGCAGACGCTGCAATAAGCAAGCTGTTTTTGCATGTTGCGGCCATTACAATCGCACCGAGAATTACGACACACCGAAAGGTAATGCTATGGAATTGGTTATGAGCTTCATCAGGGCCATACTTGGCTCACTGCTGTCACTATCCGGCCCCGACGCCGTGCGGATGCTGGTCATGTGGGCCATCGGCGGCATCCTCATCTACCTGGCCGTCAAAAAGGACATGGAGCCCACCCTGCTGCTGCCCATGGGGTTCGGGGCGATCCTGGTGAACCTCCCCCTGTCCGGGGCCATCACCCAGGTCATAGGCGGGGTGACGGAGGAGGGGGCGCTCAGCACCCTGTTCGCCGCCGGCATCGCAAACGAGCTCTTCCCGCTGATCCTCTTCATCGGCATCGGCGCGATGATCGATTTCGGCCCGCTGCTCCAGAACCCGAAACTGCTGCTTTTCGGCGCGGCTGCCCAGTTCGGCATATTCTTCACCCTGCTGCTCACAGCGGCCATCGGCCAGGCTTTCCCGGGCACGTTCACCCTCCAGGACGCCGCTTCGGTGAGCATCATCGGCGCGGCGGACGGGCCCACGGCGATTTTCGTGGCCAATTACTACGGCACGAAGTACATGGGCGCCATCCTGGTGGCCGCCTACAGCTACATGGCTCTGGTCCCCATCATCCAGCCCCCCTGCATACGCCTGATCACCACCCAGAAAGAGCGGCGGATGCGTATGCCCTACACGGCTTCCGATGTGCCCAAGTCCGTGCGCATCCTCTTCCCCATCGCCGTTTCGGTCATAGCGGGCCTGGTGGCCCCCCGCAGCGTGAGCCTGGTGGGGTTCCTGATGTTCGGCAACCTCCTGCGGGAGTGCGGCGTGCTGGACCGCCTGTCCGAAACCGCCCGGGACACATTGGCGAACCTGGTCACCATATTCCTTGGGATCACCGTGGCGGTGAAGATGCAGGCGGACCTGTTCTTGACCCCCCAGACCATCCTCATCATGTGCCTGGGGCTCTTCGCCTTTGTCTTTGACACCATCGGGGGCGTATTGTTCGCGAAGTTCATCAACCTGTTCTCCAAGAACAAGGTGAACCCCATGATAGGCGCCTGCGGCATTTCCGCATTCCCCATGAGCAGCAGGGTGGTTCACAAGATGGGCCTTGCCGAGGACAACCAGAACTTCCTCCTCATGCATGCGACGGGGGTGAATGTAGGCGGCCAGATAGCCAGCGTCATCGCCGGCGGCCTGGTGCTGAACCTGATAGGGAAGTAGATGCGGCTGCGCTCAGTGGTAGCGTCGGGAGGTAGTTGCGGCCGCATTCGGCGGGCGCATAGGGTAGAAAGCGAGTGATACTATGGTTATGGAAGCATTGAGGGTTTTGGTATTCGGCATGTTGGGGATTTTCTTCGTCATGAGCGTCATCATGGTCGCCATCAATGTGCTTTGCGCCCTGGGACGGAAAGGGGAAGACAGTTGATGCCGGATAACAACCCAAGACAAAACCCACACTCACTCACAGACACGCCTTTAGATGTCCGCAAAGACCTGCCGGAAGCCCCGCCGGAAGCCCCGCCGAAACCCCGGCACACCCCGGCGGATCCCTTACGTCCCCGACGCGACGACGGACATATCGGGTTGGCACCCGCCAATGGGCATACCCTGACCGACCCCTATGGTCGGACGCTGGACTACCTGCGCCTCTCTGTCACGGACCGCTGCAACCTGCGCTGCGTTTACTGCATGCCCGCGGAGGGCGTGGAGTTCGTCCCCCATGAGAATATCCTCTCATACGAAGAGATGATACACATCGTGAGACTTATGGCCGCCAGGGGGCTCAAGAAAGTGAAAATCACCGGCGGCGAACCCCTGGTGCGCAAGCACCTGGCATCCCTGGTGTCGCGGCTTACGGCCATCCCCGGCATCACCAAGGTGACGCTCACCACCAACGGGACGCTGCTAAGGGACCAACTGCCGGACTTGGTGGCGGCGGGCCTTGACGGGGTGAACATCAGCCTCGACACACTGGACCCCGGTACACATGCCGCACTTACCAGGGGCGGGAAGCTCCGGGACGTATTGGACAGCATCGAGTCAGCCCTCCGCTACGCCAGGAAAGGGCAGCTCACCGTGAAGCTCAACTGCGTCCCCATCAAGGCGTCCGGGGTTGCGAATTCTTCCATCCTCGATCTGGCCGCACTGGCCAGGGAAAACCCCTTACACGTCCGCTTCATCGAGCTCATGCCCATCGGGCTGGGCAAAGGCCTGCCGTCATACTCTGATGGCGAGATCCGTGCGATACTGGAAAATGCCTTCGGACCCATGACCTTCAGCAGCGTCAAGCTGGGCAATGGGCCCGCCGTATACTACAGCCTGCCTGGGTTTACCGGGAAGATCGGGTTCATCAGCGCCCTCAGCCATGAGTTTTGCGACTCATGCAACCGGCTGCGCCTCACATCCGAGGGCTTCCTGAAAACCTGCCTTCAGTATGGGGACGGCGTGGATTTGCGCAGTGCGCTGCGGGGCGCCGGCGCGAAACCTTACGCCGCCCATCACTTCTCTTCGCCGCTTGCGCCAGTCGCATCATGCGCACTGGACACCTTTTCGCCCATCGAGGCCCTCACCGAGGCCATCAAGGCCCACGAGGATGCCCACGGGAATCCCGATGACACCCTTTCGCCCGGTTCAGGCGGTCATTCGGGCATTGAGGATGATCCGGCGACCGATGCTGCGCTCTTGGTCCTCATCGACAGCGCCATCGCCAGAAAGCCCCTCCACCACAGGTTCAAAGAGGCGATTGCCGCCGCACACACGCCGGACAAACAAACAGCCCCTGACGGCGCACCGCTGCAACCGCCGGGCTCGTCCGCGCTGGCGCCGGGTTCGCCTGCGCTTGTACCGGGTTCGTCCGCGCAGATACCGGGCTCGTCTGCGCAAGTACCCGACTCGCCTGCGCCGGCACCCGGTTCGCCTGCGCTTGTACCGGGTTCGTCCGCGCAGATACCGGGTTCGTCCGCGCAGGTACCCGACTCGTCTGCGCAGGTACCCGACTCGCCTGCGCTTGTACCGGGTTCGTCCGAGCAGATACCAGGCTCGCCTGCGCAGGTACCGAGTTCGTCGTTGTCAAATTTGGAAAGCAAGAAAATGCACAGTATAGGGGGATGATTGCCACCGATGCACGATCATCATATTCCACCCGAAACCCGACACGATGGGTGGACCGCCGCCTGGACCATCGCATCAATGCACGAAAGGAGTAGATCGACCGTGGGCAAAGTCACTGCAGTTTGCATCAGCGAAAAAAAGGGAACGCAAAAAACAAATGTCCAGACCGGGCATTTCATAGTGGATTTTGGTATCAAGGGGGATGCCCACGCCGGCAACTGGCACAGGCAGGTGAGCCTGATTTCCCAGGACAAAGTAGACGCATTTAACCAAAAAGGAATGGAAAAACTGGGAATCGACCAGCCCTTGGTGGGACCCGGGGCATTCGGCGAGAACCTCATCGTGGAGGGCATTGATTTCCGCAATCTGCCCATAGGCACGCGGCTTCATGCAGGCGGCGTCACGCTGCGCATGACCCAGATAGGCAAGGAATGCCACTCCCACTGCGCCATCTATGCCCAGGTGGGAGACTGCATCATGCCCCGTGAGGGCGTTTTTGCGGTGGTGGAAACCGGCGGGTACATTTGTGTAGGCGACGACATGCAGGTGGAGCTTGCGGCCGTGTAGCTTTAATTTGAACTGGGAACCAACGCCGCATTGACCGTCAGGCGGCTGCCTTGGAAAAAACCATTGACAAGCCCCGAGTGAGATGCTATGATATAGACATAGAGGACGTGCCGGATGTACATGCGTACGTGATAGGCGGTTTGTCCCGAGGATTAGATCAAAAAGGCAACCTTACCTCTGGCTGTGGCGGTTGCTTTTTTGATGGATATTCTTGAGTATGTACTTCACGAAAGTGAAGAGAATCTCTATCACCCTCATGAGCAGCATCATTTTCTCGAATTCGCTCATAAGCAGGCCCTCCTTTCACCAAGTGAAACTCTATGTGAACAGAGGGTCCAGTCCCTCTGTAGAGGGACAAACCGCCTACCGCTTCAGTACGCATTTATCCGACACGTCTATGTACAAGTATATCAAATAGATATTCGGAAATCAACCTGTAAATATTGTCAATATTTCAAACCCCGGGGGAGATGTGCATCCCCCGGGGCTTGTGATTTTATAAAATATGCTTATGTGCGAAACTTCTCGTGTGTATCACTTGCCGCCGGTTGCGTCCGTGCCGCCCCCGTTTTTGCGCCGCCTCCAAAGGAGCAGCAGGGCCAGCGCGGCACAGATGAGGACTGCCAGGGCGCCTATGGCTGCGCCTATCTTGGCGCCCAGTCCGCCTGTCGCCAGGGCCCTTCCCAAGCCGCCCCCTGCGAAGAGCATGATTCCCGCGGGCTTGCTGGATTTGGAGCTGCGGTCCGTGCCATGGGCGTATTCCGCGTCGTTGCTCCATCCATCGCCGTCGTCATCTGCGTTCGGGTCGCCCCGGGGTTTGCTGTTCGGGTCGGTGGGGTCGGTGCCCGCAGTGATCTCCGCCTGGTTGCTCCAACCATCGCCGTCGTCATCCCCGTTCGGGTCGCCCGCAGGTTTGTCGTTCGGGTCGTTGGGGTCGGTTCCCGCATTGATCTCCGCCTGGTTGCTCCATCCGTCGCCGTCGTCGTCCGCGTTCGGGTCGCCCGCAGGGCGGTCTGACGGGTTGCCGGGGTCAGTGCCCGCCCCGATCTCCGCCTGGTTGCTCCACCCGTCGCCGTCGTCGTCCGCATTCGGGTCGCCCGCAGGTTTGTCGCCCGGGTTGGACGGGTCAGTCCCCGCGCCGATCTCGGCCTCGTCGCTCCACCCGTCGCCGTCGGAATCCTTGCCGCCGTTGCCGCCCACGGTGCCGCCCGAGTTGCCGCCATTCGACCCGTTGCCGCCGGTAGAGCCGCCGCCGCCTATGCCGGAATTGCCGCCGGTAGAACCGCCGCCGGAGCCACCGTTTCCGCTGCCACCGCCTGATCCCGTGTCTCCGTTACCGGATCCCGTGTTTCCGTTACCGGATCCACTATTTCCGCTCCCGGAGCCGCCGTTGCCGGATCCTGAGCCACCGCTGCCGGACCCGCTGCCGTTGCCTGATCCGCTGCCATTACCGGAACCACTACCGGAACCACCGTTTCCGCTCCCTGAACCCGAACCACTGCCACCGCCTGACCCGGAGCCGCTGCCGGAGCCGCCGTTTCCGCTGCCGGAGCCACCGCTGCTGGAGCCACCGCTGCCCGAGCCGCCATTTCCGCTCCCTGAACCGCCGCTGCCATTACCGGAACCGCTGCCTGAGCCATTGCCATTGTCACCGCCACTACCACTACCGCTACCGGAGCCGCTGCCGCCGCCATTGTCGCTTCCGCCGGGGCCTGCGTTGCCGCCGCCGGAGCCCCCGCCTTCGTTTCCGCTGCCCGAGCCGCTCCCGGAGCCGCCGCCATTGTCACCGCCGCCTACACCGGGCCCGCCGGAACTCCCGCCGGATCCCCCTGAGCTCCCGCCCGAACTTCCGCCGGAGCCGCCCGAACTTCCGCCCGAGCCGCCGCCCCCGCCAGAGCTGCCGTCGTCCCGGCGCTCCCAGTCGGCGTACACGCTCATGTCGCCGGATATCTCCGTGTCCTTGGTGAACTTCATGTACCGCGGGCTGCGCACCTCCCAGCCGTTGAAGCTGTAGTCCGAGGTTTCATAGTTGGGGCTTTGCGGCAGGGACTGCCCGCTCTCCGATATAGTCGGAACCTTCCCCAACGCGTCGGAGTATGTCACCGACACCTGCCCCAGCACCCTCGTCGTGTCATAGTAGAACGTCACCGTGTAGGTGTGGGGGTGCCATATCGCGTAGAAGTCCAGGTCCCTGTGTGTGGTCTGGGCCAGGTCGGGGTCGGACTGGTGCGTCTGCCCGCCCGCCGGGGTCTCCGACCAGTACAGGAAGTCCTTGTGCTGGTACCCGGGCACCGCCACCGCCCCCAGCTTCTCGCCGTTCTTGAACGTCTTGGTCACCACCTGCTGGGTGCGGTCGTTCATGTGGAAGTTCGCCACGTAGACCCTGTCGGCCCACACCGCCGTGAGGGTGATGTCCGAGCCCGCCACCGTCAGCTTCTCGCCGCCTTTGTAGACGGCGCCGCTGCCGGCCCCAGTCACCTCCCATCCCACGAAGACGTAGTCCAGGCGCTCCAGGTTGTTCACGTTGCCCAGCACCGTCACGGTGTCGCCGTCGTAGTAGACCACGCCGTCCACCGGCACGCCCCCGGAGGTCGCCCCGCCGGGCTTGTAGGTGACGCGGTGCTGCTTCTTCCACTGGGCGGTGAGGGTCACGTTGGCGCCCCCCATGGCGAACGTGGCGCCCGGCCGGTAGGCCTTGCCCCCCGCATCCTTCCACCCGTCGAACGTGTACCCCTCCAGCGTCAGGTTGCCGTCGTTGCCTTTCACCGTCACGGTGTCGCCCTGGAAGTACAGGGTGGCGTCGTTGGGGGCCGCACCCCCTGTGGCGCCCCCGCCCTGGTAGTACACGTGGTACTGGGGCTTCCACCGCGCCGTGAGCGCCACGTCGGTGTCCTTGAAAGTGATCGCGTCGCCGGGCATGTACGCCTTGCCCCCCGCGCTGGTCCACCCGTCAAACGCGAAGTCGGTCTTGTAGAGGCCGCCCGTGTTCGCCATGGCGTGGGTGGTCTGCCCCGCCAGGTAGACGCCACCATCCACGGGCACGCTGCCGCCCATGGCGCCCCCCGCCTGGTAGGTGATGTGGTACTGCTTGGACCACCGGGCGTAGACCGCCGTCGCCCCCGACACATGGTCGTCGTCGGTGAACCAGGCGCCCGCGCCCCCTTCCGCCGCCTCGTTCCCGGAGGTGTAGTTCCACCCCAGGAAGGTGTAGCCCGGACGGGTGATGCCGCTTGCGTCGGGAAGGGGCTGGCCGATCTCCGACGTGCTCTCGATGTGCCCGTGGGCGTCGTTCCATGGCAGCGCCCTCGCGCCCGTCTCGTTGGGGTCGGTGAATGTCCCGCCCTGGGTTTCCAGTGTCAGGGTGTAGGACGCGGGGTCCCACTTCGCGAAGATTGCGGTGTCCTCCAGGATCAATGTGTCGGGGTCAAACAGCTCGCCGCTGTTGTTCGCCAGCCATCCCAGGAAGTTGTGGTGGTCCCATTCGGGGTCGCTCACGCCCTCGGGCCGCCACAGCCCGTCGCCCTGGAGCGCCTGCACCGCCGCCCGCAGCGCCGGGGTGGGCGTCGCCTCCCTTGCGCCGGAGTCCGAGCCGGAAGAGGAAGTGCCGTCGCTTGCTTCGGATGGTGTGCCGACTTCAGCCGCGGACGGCGTCGCTGCGTCGGCAGCCTCGCTTTCGCTTGACTCATCCAGGGTTCCGCCCCCGCCCTCGCCAAGGCCAACGCCCGGACCAATTTCGCCCTCGCCCTGGGCATCTTCGCCGGTTTCGCCCTCGCCGGTGGCTGCGTTCTCGCTTTCCTCCGGAGTCGCGCTTCCTTCGGAAACGGTGCTTTCTCCGGGGGTTTCATTTTCGCTTCCGGCACTGACGCCCGGCTCGGTTTCGCCCGCACCAGTATCAGCGCCCTCGCTTCCGCCGCCTCCCGAAGTTACACTCTCACTCTCACTCTCACTCTCACTCTCACTTTCGCTTTCGCTTGCGCTCGCGCTTCCGGCCTCCCCTGCGACATCGCCCCCATCGGTGCCCACGCCGGGCCCCGTCACGGTGTCCTGGGCGCTCCCCGCACCCTCATCCCCGGGGCCGCCTGTGCCCAGGCTCCCCGCATCCGGGCTTCCGGCCGCCTCGCCCCCGTCCGCCTCGCTGGGCGTGGCCGTCGCCGGCCGCGCGCTGCGCAGGGACGCGCCCTGGGCGGCGGGGATGGCCTCGCCGTAGCGCACCACCAGCTGCGCCCACTTGGTGTTGGTGCCGTCGTTCCTGTAGAATGTCACCGTGAAGTACACCGGCTCCCAGATCGCCTTCACCACGATGGCGGTGGCGTCGTCCGGGTCCTGGCTGATGAATGCGCCCGCCAGCTGGGCGACGGTGCTCTGGCTGGTGAGTTTCGTGCCCTCGGGGGTGTAGGTGTACTCGATGCTGGCGCCCCCGGAGCCGCTTGCCGTACCGCTGCCCCCCGATTCGGTCACCGCCGACACGGCGGGGGTTGGCACCTCCACGTTCCCCGCGGGGTGCTGGATCTGGGCCAGGTACCACCCCGCGAAGCGGTAGCTCTCATAGGTGGGCGTCCCCGCCGGCAGCAGGTCGTCCTCGGTCCATGTGGTGTGGCCGTCCGCTATGGTGGCCTGGCCGTCCAACTGCCCGCCGTTTAGGTCGAACTTGACGTAATACCCTTTCTTCGCCCACACGCCGTAGAGGTCGGCGTCCGCGTCCAGGCGCAGGGTCGCCCCCGCCAGGGCCTGGTTGGCCCCCAGCCCCGTGTCCGCCGCCGCAGCCGACGGGTCCTGGGACCACCCCAGGAAGTCATACCCGTCCTTGTGCCAGCCCAATGCGCCGTCGGTGTTCGCCCGCAGCGCCAGGGGCTCGTTCTCGGACACCTCGCCGTGGTCGCTGGGCGAGTTCGGCGCATAGACCGAGTATTCGTCGAAGTACGTGGGATCCGCGACGGAGCCCGAGCCGCCCGAGCCCGACCCAGACCCGCCGCTACCCGAGGCTGACCCGCCTGCGCTCCCTGCCGCGCCGCCCCCCAGCATCTCCGCGTTGAAGTTCCTGTGGTACCGCAGCTTCACCTCATCGCCCGCCGCATACACCGCCTGGAGGTGCACCGTGCCCTCGTCGCCGTTGCCGAAGAGGCTGCCGGTCACGTCGATGTCAGCGCTGGGGTAGACGAACGCGCCGCTTTCCACTATCGTCCACCCTGCGAACACGGTCTTGGTCCCGTCCGCCTCGGTGTGGGTGGGCAGGGTCGTGGGCAGCGCCGCCACGAAGCTGGACCCGTCGCCGAAGATATGGCTGTCCGAACCCACGTCGTAGCTCACATGGTTCGCCCGCCGGTTTTCCCACAGCGCCATGATGGTGGCGTCCCCGGTGATGTAGGTGTCCGCGTCGAATGGCACGGTGAAGTCGCCCAGGGTCCAGTACCACCCCTTGAACTTGCCGTACCCGGGCACCTCGTTGCCCACCTGGTAATATGTCCCATTTAGCAGGAAGGTGTTGGACTTGAGCTGGGTGTTCATCTCCCCGAAGTCCGCGGGCTGGCCCGGGGCCGCCTGGCCCTCGCCTTTCTTGTCCCCGTTCACGGTGACGTCCACGATGTAGGGCACGTCACGGACCTTCGCATAGAGTTCCAGGTTGTTCGCGGCCATGGCGCCCGGAGCCTGGGAGACCCATGTCTTGGCGGAGTTGTCCCAGTACTCATACCCCGTAGCGCTCCCGGACCCGCTCGAACCCGACCCGGACCCGCTCACGCCCGACCCGGACTCACTGTCATCCGACCCGGACCCACTCCCGGACCCGCTCCCCACAGGCCGCATGAAAGGCGTGAGGTACATGCTGTCCGTGTACCACCCCAGCAGCTCCTTGTTCTGTGCCGCCAGCGCGGTCTCCAGCTGCGCCGTCCGCTCCTCGATCACCGGCTGCACGCTGGAGTGGTTAAGGGGCCTCTCGAACTTCACCCCCGCTATAGATGCCAGATATGGACTCCCGGTGGTATCCAGTGGCGTGTTGAACTCCACTTCATAAGAGTTGCGGACATAGAACATGAATGCGTGTGTATATTCGAAATCGGCCGTGCCATAAGTCTGCTGTACCATCTTCTGTACCGTATCCAGATACAAAAACTGAATCCCTTGGTGGGGTGCGCCGGCCCCCATCCCGACCCCGTCGACGGGCGAGAGCCCGGTGACGGCCAGATGCCCCCAAATCTCATCTTTCCTGTACCCTCCGGCATACTGTACCATGTACCGCTCGTACACGATTGCTTCCGGATGGGCGCCGGAACCCGGCACCTCCGGGCGGGTGGAAGGGTCCGGGTATGAGACGCTGTTGTCCAATATGAGGGTTGGATCGTGCTGCCACAGCCCGGTGACCTTGATGAATTGAAGTGGGTCGCTGGCATTGGGCGTCCCGGCCCAGATCACGTTCCCATTGGCATCCGCCGTGCCCGCGGACGGGGCGACAGGGTCCAAAGGCTCCACATATAAATTCCTGATCTTGATGTCAGACACCGTGGCCCGATCTGCGCCACCCGCAGGGTAGCGGAAATTGAGCGTGTGTGTGTCAAAGTTCCTGTCGTCCACGGTGTTCACCCGGAGGAGATGCAGCACCACGAAATTGTCGCTGGCTTCCCCGCTTCGGCCCGGCCGCCCCATGGTTTTGTCTATCAGGTCGCCATCTGCCTTCTCGCCAAACATCTCCTCCATGACAGGCTCGCCCCCACCCCCCTTGCCGTAGAGTGTCAGCGAGATCCCCAGGCCGCCCTCGCTGCTGTCGGTGTTCAGCCCGATCTTCGACCACAGTGTATATGTGCCCAGAAGCTGGTGTGCGGCCACATCCGTGTACAGTTTGAAAGGCGTGCCCACGCCGCTTTGGGGCCGCGCATAGATGGGGTGCCCGGCCAGGTAGATGTAAAATTTCGCCGAGTCCGCCGGCACCGATATCTCATAGTTCAGCGTGTACACCTGCCGCGTCAGGTACACATTCACCACCGTGGTGCCGTCCCCCTGCACCGACACGTCCGCATCCGCGTATCCCACCTTCGCCAGCATGGGGATGGGGTCGTATGACGTCAGCGGGTTCCCTTCGTTCGTTTTCAACGTATATGTCTTTGAGTTGGGGTCATAGACCGCCAGGTTGTCGCCGGGATCCAGCTTGTGGTGCACTTCGGCGCCTATCTCCACAGGGATGTCACCTTGGGCGGGGCCGCTCACCAGGCTGTCGGCGGTCGCAGACTTCCACTCGTAGCCTATAAACTCAAAATTGTCCGGGTCATGGAGCTGGGCGTCGGAGAGTTCCACGCTCTTGCCCAGGGGCACCGAGGACTCGTCCAGCACCGCCGCGGCGCCTTCCGTCCACACACCCACGTCTATATAATTCTCAGGGATGACGTTCGCTTTTTCCAACCAGTAATACACCTGGTAGTCCACCATGTCCGGCGTCCAGATGGCATAGATGGAAAATGCGTTGGCCCCGCCGGTGTGCCCCTGCAGGAACGCGTCATTGATGGTGGTCGAGAAATCATACCTCTCCGTGGACGCGTCGGCCGGCGCCGCATGTTGGTTCAGCGACCAGTACGCGAATGTGTACCCCTCCCTGGTGGGCGCGGCGGGGGCCGTGACCGTGCCCCCCTCCAGCACCACCTGGGGGTCCGTCGCGGAGCCGCCGGTGACGAACTGCACCAGGGTGCCTTTCACGAATATCGGGTACAGGTTCAGGGTCGCCTGCCTGACGGGGTCAGACATCCCGTCGCCGTCGAATGGGAATGGCTGCGGGTTGCTCGCCGTCGGGTCCGCGGTCCACTGCCCGTTGAAGATGTCCCCCGCCACAGGCGCGGTTATGGAAACGTCAGGCTTCTCGGCCTTGGCGCCGATGGCGATGGACTGGGTGTCCACCACGTATGCGTCAGATGGGTCGTTGGAATCGTAGAAGTACACCGTGGCGCGGCTGGCGAACCTTGCCTCCAGCACCAGGTCGCCCGTGACGGGCTTGGAGAAATCGTATTGGAACCGGGGCGCCGTCCCGGCCTGTGCCCCGTTGAACCACCCCAGGAATGCGTTCGCCCCCGCGGGCGTCTCCGGCATGGGTGGCCGGTCCACCGCCTTGCCGTCCTCCACCCACCGGGTGTCAATGAGTTTCTTGCTTGCCGCCGCAGTGCTCCCGTCGGTCACGTCCACGACGTATAGGGAGACGGTGTGGAAGTCAGAACCCCCCCCAGCACTTTTGTTCGACTTTCAGCCGACGACACCGCCCCCCCGCCGGCCGCCCCGGAGCCCGTCCCCGAGCCGGTGTCCGCGAACGCCAGCCGCAGCATCGCCCCCAAACTCAGGGTAAGCACCATGATCGCCAGGATGCGCAGGAGCAGGATGCGCAAGAAGGAGCCCTGGGCCTGGATGGCGAGTCCGCCCTTTCCGCATTTGCCCGCATCGTTCACCCGGGAACCATTTCCACGGCCCCCTCCATAGTCACCGCCAGGGCTCCCCCCGGCAGACGTTTCCGCAAAACGGGCGCCCCCGAAGCTGCGTCCGCCCCCATCCTGGGCGCCGATCCGTGCCGGGCCCGCGCCATAGCCCCCTCCATAGTCACCGCCGGCGCCCCCGCCGGCCGTCTGCCAGTAAACACCGCTGTCACTGTTTCGGTCCATGTTATTGCCCATGTCTTCCCTCCTGCTGATAATCCACCGTCAGCAAAAACTGTTAACTTGCCCACGCCAAATGAGCGGTTGCGCCCATAGTAATCATTTGCGCACCGCCTGTCAAGAGCGAAGATTGGGATAAATTGACATATCTTGATATGCTTTGTCGAAATCGACTCATTTGTCGATGAAAACTTCCTTGATC
>JAISUG010000029.1 GCA_031272185.1 Lachnospiraceae bacterium | reverse complement strand
ATGCTCATGTTCAGGCTCTTCCCGAACCGCCTGGGACGTGTGATCAGCGTGACCTTGGAGTCCAAATCCAATAAATCGCGGATCATCAAAGTCTTGTCCGCATAATAGTACCCCTTTTGAATCATCTCCTCGAAATCATCCACCCCGATCGGCAATGGCCTGGCGTTCATCTTTTCCCTGCTGCCCATGTCACACCCCATTTTTCGAATCACCGCGCATCTGCCGGCGAACACCCCATCGGCTTGGTGCCCAAACCTTGACGGACATATCTTTCGCACTTCGCACACCTTGATTATAAACAAACCCCCTGCGTTATGCAAGGGGTTTTTGGAGGTGATCCGCCGCAAGCGTCATTGTTGCCCGCCTTCGCCGCATTTTTCCTTTGTATAGCCGGACCACGGAAGCAGCCGGTCGATGCCATCGGGCCCATATGCCTGCCCCGGCATCTCGCTCGATAGCAATTCCAGGGATTCCAGGTGACGAAACCGTCCCTTCCATGATACAATGCCTTGATGCGGATGCTCCGCATCCACTTCTTTTCATTCCTTGACAGCTTCGCGTCCCACCTCCAAAGGGGTGCGCCTGCCAAGGGTGGAATTTAGAATATCCGCAAACCTAACCATCATCCCAACATGACCCCTAATTGATGGATTCGAATGTCACGGGGGTTGGTGTGCTCTATGGAATGCGACCTGGTTCGTCCAAGATGCCGGCCGTCACTCGCTGTCAATCACATCAACTGGATGCAATCCAATTACTCCACCCACTCGCTCATCTCCCGCACCGTGCCGCTGCCCACGTTGCCGCAGATGTAGGGTTCGCACCCCAGCTGGCGGCAGAGCTCGAAAAACTCATGGGTGCCGAAGGAGTTGTCCTCCACGACGCCGCCCCAGTTCGTGTTTACCATCTTCTTGCGCTGCCCGCCCACGCCGTCCATCCAATGGTATTCGTCGGCGAAGCACCCGCCCGGCCAGCGAAGCACGGGGACCTTGATGTGGCGCAGCGCGGCCGCGACGTCGCTTCGGATGCCATTGGTGCTGGGGATGCCCATATCTGTACCCGAGAACAGCCCACCATAGATACACCTGCCCAAATGTTCGGAAAAATGTGTACTTAGGTACACATTTGTGCTTGGGTACGAAAAAGCGCCCGTTTCCGGGCGCAATCTGCGCATGGCCGCCACCTTTACGGGGTTACGCTGACCCATTGCTTCATCTACTTCTTCTCTTACAGAGTCGTCCGGCAGGTACAGCTCCACCGGCTTTATCGGAACCATTGCTTCATCTGCTTCTTCGCCTGGGACAGGTACCGTATGTCATCGGCGGTGTGACGGCAGCTGTTTATTGCATCATCTACTTCTTCGCCTGGGCCACATACTCCTTGGCTTTCGCCAGCTCGTCGGAGGAAATCACCTTGGTGCCGTCGGAGTACACCAATGTGTTCAGGAGTTTGGAGTCGCTGGGGTTGTCCGTGACGATCCACACCGCCGCCTGGGCCACGTCATAGGAAGCGTTGTTGTCGGAGAGTATCTTCATCAGCTTGCCCAGCACCGAGTCCGCGCCCTTGTCCGCCAGCTTGAAAGAGTTGGATGACCCGGGGATCGAGCGGCTGATGTTCATGCAGGCGGTGGCGACCGAGTATGTCTTGCTCTCGCCGGGGGCCAGGTTCACGCTCACTTCCTCGCGCAGCACCATGTTCTGGACGCTGGATGAATTCGCCGCGAAGTACGACCCGAAAGGCATGGTGCCCTTCACCGTCCTGCCGTAGTTGTTGGTGACGGTGAGTTTCGTGGTGGAAATGGAGGAACCCACCACGGACACCGTGACCAGGCCCCGGTCCAGGAGTTCGGACAGAGACCCCTGCCCCATGGTCAGGATCGCCTTCACCTCCTCGGTGGCCACATGCCCCGGATAGTCCGCCAGGAACTGGTTGATCTCGCTCTCCGTCACAGTCATCGCATTGGCCAGGATGGCTTCCGCCACCGCCGGGTTCTGCCGCAAAGACTCCGCATACACCACTGCATCCGTGGCATGGGGGGAATCCGGCCACTCCTGGGCGAACTCCTCGTATGCCTTTACGGTATCGCTTTTCAGCGCCTCCTCCCAATCGCTGTTCTCCTTGGCCAGACGCGCCGCCTCACGGGCGATGCGCATCTCCTCTTTTGCCACCTCAGACCTTTCCTCTAACCTCTCCATCACAATGTCACTTATGGCATATTCGCCGATCCCGAACTTCTCGGCGCCGATTGAGTACAAATGCTCCCCCAGCTCCTCGGTGGGCATAGCGTCATTGAGGGCTTTTTCCAATACGTCAATCAGGTTATTCCTCGACAAGTTGTCATTGAACAGCATCGCCAGATCAAGCGGATCCTTTATGTCCCCAAGGGTTTCCTCCAGGCGTTCCACGACCTCGTCCAAAAACGGCGTGTCCTCCCCGGCCGCCTCATGGGCCTGCCCGACGTCTTTCAGGTAACCCCAAAGCTCCGAGACATCCGCCTTGGAGAGATATGCATCCACCGCCGCTGCCAGTTCATCCGCATACTCACCGTCAGGGTATTTGTCGCAAAAGCGCGCCAATGCCGCCAGGTCGCCGGCCGCCTCGGCTATTCTCCAATAACTCTCCTCCGCCTTTTTCACACTGTCCGCAAACTCGCCCAGTTTCTCGAAAGCTTCCGCCGCTTTCTCGAATTCACCCTTTTTCAGCTGCCCCTGGGCGCTCTCGTAGCTTATATAGTCGCCACACTCCTTGGCCTTGTCGCTGGCATCCTTGTAATCGCCAAGCTCCACAAACGCGGCCTTCGCGGCGGAGTATTTCCCGTCCTCCATCAGCTGCACCGCTTCTTTGTAGGGCTTTGCGTTTTTGTCCAATATCGAGCATGAGCAAAACAACACGGCCAATGCAGCCAGCACCCCAAGCACCCGCAAGACACCCATCGTCTTTTTCCCAACATTCATCTCTTTCATAGTCCCCCTCCTTTTTTCCCTTGCCGCAACCCCAGTATAACACCCCGGTTCCCGCCGGGCAATACTTCCTGCCATACTGTCAATTTCCTGTCAACCGTCACCCTCTGACAGAGGGAACCCATCACCGCAGACTGCCTTCCGGGTCTTGAACCCACCCCATATGGCAAATGGAAACAAAGGCAAAACATCACAGCCAGGGTTTTGATTATGCGCTTTACGCAGGGAATATATCGGAATGCGCTTTGTCAGCTCCCCCGTCCGGCGCCTCCCCCTCGACCCTAAACCCCCCGATCACTTTCTCCCGCGCCCATGCCGGCCACTTCTTCCTGCTGATGTGGCGTATCGTATCGACAAAAAACCCACTCAGATTCCCTGTCCACCATGACCTTGCGTCTTTGTCATTGGCCATCATGCGGAATTTTTCGGCATAGACTGCCGGAGGGTCCTTGCGCAGCTTCGAAAGCAGCACCTCCCGGATCAGGGGGTAATCCCAACGAATATTCCGGCCCAGTTTCCCGCTGCACATCCGCAAGTAGGGTTTGTAACTCTTGATCAATACGATGCCGATGATCAGCAATGGGACAGCCGCAATCAGGAAAACCGGCGCGATATCCATAAAGAACCTCTCCCATCCCCCGGGCCTGATCCGATCCACAGAACGCGCGATCAGCCTGTTGGCCTCCTTGCGCACGCCCGCCAGATGGTAATACAGTACCGTTGACACAACCATCAGCACGATGGATGCCGCGCCTGCAACCGCCAGGATACGCCCCCACATCTGTTTGCGCATGTCTTTTCGGAACCCGCAGCCTGCACAGATCCGTCCATGGTGGCGCACGTGGTTCCCGGTGGTGATCCTGGTGGTGGTCGTTTTCTTTCGCTCGAAATAGTACCCGCTGTACTGCACCGAAGTCTGCCGGCCCAGCTCATCCGCGGCAAAGTACACCACCTTGTCCATCGGCGCCTTGCACACCGGGCACTTCACATCCTCATCTTCCCATGCAAACGGAACACGTCCCATATTGACCCCCACACGATGCCCTGCAGCCCCATGCCGCCATGAACCGGAACCATCGCCTGCATCGTCATGCATACACTCGAACAACCGCGCCGCTCTTGACGGAACCCCCCTACCGTAACCATCGCCTGCATTGGCGAACACGCCCTACAGCTCGATGCAGCTTTTCAGGAACCGCAGGAAGTTGAAATCGTATTCCTCCAATGTCTGGGTTTCGAAAAAGGTCCCGTTGTAGATCCCCCAAGCCGCGAACCGCAACAGACCCATGAAAGCAAGGTACAAGGCAAATACCCCCAATACCCTGAAAAGTACCGCGACCGGCCCCGACATGTTCATGCCGGATGCAAACAGGCCGATTCCCACTATGGCGACCACGATCCAGTATGGGATATACACCCAGCCCAGGACGATATTGGCCATCGTGTCAATACTTATCCCGAAACCAAATATGAAACGCAAGATAGGAATCATGATGAGGAGCCCTATCAAACCCAAGACCCCGTTCAGAATTATCGACCCAACCTTCGCTGCAACCGAGGGAGCAGGCTTTTCCCCCGCCTGCCCCTGCCCCGGTTTGGCATTTTTCTTTCCCATCTTCCGTCTCCCTCTTGTCTCGGATATATTGCTCCACCAACTTTACAATGCCCGTTCGACATTAGTATCAACTTTGCGCAAGGTTTAGATGAATCCATTCTATCACACCGACAGGAGAATACAATCATTGTCAGTGGTTTGTCACACCCGGCAGCGTGACAACGCCGCGAACTGCAACGCTTAGTACAGCAGGTTCACCCCGTCGTGGCTGTACTGCCTGCATGGCAGGTCCCGGGGTGGCGCCTGGGCGCTAAGCTCACCGGAGAGCAGTTTCTCGGCCGCCACCCTGGTCTTGGTGATCCACTCAGGTCCAAGCGCCAATGAACCGTGCGCGGAATGGATCGTGTCGATGTGCGGCGCCAACCCCTCCAGTTTTTTAAGGCTGGCGACGAACGCGCGCAGGTCCCGCCCATCTCCGAACATGAAGACATGGGTGTCCGAGATGGTGTCCCCCACATACAGGCGGCGGCCCCCCCGGTCCAGCAGCGCTATGCTCCCCGGCGTATGCCCCGGGATGAGCACCGTTTCCAGTTTCACGCCGCCCAGGTCGATTATTTGCCCCTCCCACAGTGGCTCCACGGCCCTGCCCCCACCGTCATGGGCATGCCCAGCCGGTTTCGCTGATGCCGCCCCCGGGTCCGGTTCCGCCACATTTCCCCCGCCATCATGGGCATCCCTTCCCGTTTTCCCTGCGTCTCCCTGCTTGCCGGGCCTCGTATGTTGACCCACGCCGTCATGGGCATGGTACCTGGCGTACTCCGCAGGGTGCATCAATGGCGTATCAAAATATTCCTGCCCCCCGGTGTGGTCATGGTCCGAGTGGGTGATCACCAGCCGGATCGGTTTGCCTGTAAGCCCATAGACCGCATCCCGGAAATCGTCACCCCCGCCCGCACAGCTGTCCAGCAGCACCGCAATCGCCTCCCCCTCGATCAGGTAGCATTGCACGAAGCCATTCTCATCGATGGCGTGCACCCCGTCTGCGATTTTCGTTGCGTGATACCCCATGGCATGTCCCTCCTCACCGTGATTGTTTATGGCCCCATTATATATGAAAGGCACCAAAAAGACAACTACCGCACAAACGAGAATTGATCTCGTGTAATTTATTGTTATTTTCAATTATTTCTCTATTGATTTTTACATGACTTTCTGTTATCATTGATTTTATTCCCATCGTATATGTTGGGCCACATACAGCGCCAGGAGGACGGGAGTCTGGCCCCGTACTTCGGGACGTGTTCTCATTATACGTGTTGGGCCACATACAGCGCCCGTAAGCATGGCCCTTTGATTGTCAATCTGCATCGGAGGTGAAGCTGATGTATAGGAAGATCATGCAATATTTGGAATCCTGGAAATCCAGCCCATACCGAAAACCGCTCATCTTGCAGGGTGCCCGGCAGGTGGGGAAAACATACTCCATCTTGGAGTTCGGGCGAAAACACTATGAAAACGTGGCTTACTTCAATTTTGAGCGCGATGCGAAGCTGCGTGACAATTTCGACGGGGACATCAGTCCAGTTTTTCTCGTGCCGCTATTGTCCCACGTCTGCGGCCAGACCATCGTAACGGAAAAAACCCTGATCGTGTTCGACGAAGTCCAGCTGTGTGAACGTGCATTGACCTCACTCAAATATTTCTGCGAAGAGGCCCCCGGGTACCACATCATTGCGGCGGGCAGCTTGCTGGGCATCGCTGTCAACCGACGGGAGTTCTCATTCCCTGTGGGGAAAGTGGATATGAAAACGATGTACCCCCTGGATATCGAGGAGTTTTTCATTGCGCTGGGGGAGAGAGAATTGGCAGGGATGATCGTAGATTGCTTCCGAAAGGATTCCCCCATGCCGCCGGCATTGCACGACATTGCCATGGGATATTACCGTCAATACCTTGTCGTCGGCGGGATGCCGGAGTGCGTGCTCCAGTTTGCCGCCACCAAGGACTATATCCTCATTCGGAATATCCAGTCCAACATCCTGGCCACCTACATGGATGACATGAGCAAGTATAACCAGGCCAACGAAATCAAAAAAACCCATCTTACGTATGACAGCATCATGGTGCAGCTGTCCAAACGCAACACCAGATTCCAGTACAAGCTCGTGAAAAAGGGTGGCAGGGCGGCAGAGTTTGAAAACGCCATCGCTTGGCTCTGCCTTTCTGGCATCGTGTCACAGGCATACAAGGTAGGGCTGCCCCGCAAACCACTCGATGACCAAAAAGACATAGACGCATTTAAGATCTATGTTTCGGATTTGGGGCTGCTTTGCGCCAAGAAGGATGTCGATGCACGAGACGTGCTGTATATGTCGGATGACCTGCAGTATTTCAAAGGCGGCATGGCCGAGAACTTCGTCCATGTGCATTTGACCGCAAACGGGTATGCCTCATATTATTGGGAGTCGGACCGGGGCGCCGAGGTGGATTTCGTCATCCAGAGGGACGGCGCCATCATCCCCATAGAGGTCAAGAGCGCCGACAATGTACAAGCGAAAAGCCTGCGGGTGTACATGGATACATACAAGCCGCCATATGCCATAAAACTGTCAGCGAAAAACTTCGGTTTTGAGGGTGCGAAGAAAACCGTACCGCTCTATGCCGCATTCTGCATATGATGCCAACAAGGGGGTGCTTTTACACATTCCCCACGTGAACATGGGCGAGTTTCAGCGATACGCAGGGTGTGCAGGGCAGCCTACACATTCCCCACGTGCACGTGGGCGAGATGGCGCTTGGCTATGGTTTCCATCTCCCGCAGGGTGGCGATGGGCGTGGGCGGCGTGGAGCGCATCTGGTATCTTGGGAAAAACCTGGACAAATGCAGCGGTATCTGCGGGGAGATGCCAGCCAGCCAGCGTGACATGGCCTGCATCTCTTTCGGCGAGTCATTGACGCCGGGTATGATGAGCGTCGTCACTTCCAGGTGCGCCCTGGGAGCCGCCTGGGCGATGGAGCGTTTGACGATCTCCAGCCCGCCCGCTGCCAGCACCCCATGTTCCCTGTAAAATGGGTCGGCGAATGACTTCAGGTCGATGTTCCATGCGTCCACCCAGGGCAGCAGGGCCTCCATGGGCTCTTCGTTTATCAGGCCGTTGCTCACCACCACCACCTTAAGCCCCGCCTTTTTCAGGAGCGGGGCTGCGTCCAGGATGTACTCGATGCCGATGAGGGGTTCATTGTAGGTGAACGCCACGCCGATGTTCCCGGGCTGCCCAGGCGCACGCACTTCCTGACCGGGTACACGCACTTCCTGCCCAGGCACACGCACTTCCTGTCCATTCACACGCACTTCCTGACCGGGCGCAAGCACTTCCTGACCGGGCACACGCACTTCCTGCTCAGGCACATGCCCCTCCTGCTCGGTTCCATCGTCCGGATGCCCATCCCCATGGCCCGGTTGCCCGTGTCTGGCCACTTCTTTGAGCCGCAGCGCCTGGCGCAGCAGCTCCTGGGGAGGCATGGCCGTCTCGTCGCCCCGGCTTCGCACCTGGGATATCTCATGGTTCTGGCAGAATTTGCAGCGCATGTTGCAGCTGCAGCCGCCCACGGACAGGATATAGCTGTGGGGGTGGAAATGGTGGAGCGGTTTCTTCTCGATGGGGTCCAACGCCATGGCCGCAAACCGCCCGTAGCTTTCGGCCACCAGGGCGCCGCCCACGTTTTTGCGGACACGGCAAAACCCATGCATACCCTCCCTGATCTCGCAAAAATGCGGGCAGAGGGTGCATGTCACCCGTTTGCCGGCAGGGGCCGGTTCCCAGAATCTAGCCTCCATAGCGCCTCCCGGTATGCGTCCTTCCACCCGCCGGCCATGGGGAAGACCCGTCAGCCGGCAACTGACCCCCGGCAACCCGTCTAAGCCAGTCGGTTGCGCCGATGCCGCCCGGCCACGGTGTCTCGCCGTGCGCCATGTCACCCATGGCGTATCACCTCGAAACGCTCCATCGCATAGTCCTCGGATTCGCGGATCCCGCCTTTGCGCAGCGCGATGGAGACCTGCTCATCCACCGTGTCCACGCCGTCCAGGTGGGGCAGCAGCAGCCCCCGTCTGCGGCCGTTGGAAACGATGACGCCGTACTTTCCCGGATCCAATTCTTTTTTGCTTTTGATGGGCTCCGGCGGGAAGAGGATGTCCACGCTGTAGGTCAGATCGTCCAGCTCATCCGCCGTGATGGGGGAAAACCTGGGGTCACGGGCCGCAGCCGAGACGCCGTTTTGGATGATTTCCTCCGCCACGCTGGATGTGGTTGGTGCCGTGGTGCCGATGCACCCCCGCAGGTTGCCGTTCTTATGGATGGACACGAACACCCCCGCGCGCCGTCCAAGCATCTCC
This sequence comes from Lachnospiraceae bacterium, assembly GCA_031272185.1. Taxonomy (GTDB): domain Bacteria; phylum Bacillota; class Clostridia; order Lachnospirales; family Lachnospiraceae; genus JAISUG01. The sequence goes on along the minus strand of JAISUG010000029.1, from coordinate 12,228 downwards.
GGGGGCAGGTCGATGCCCGCGTCAGTGGGCGCCGACGCATCTTGCGGGCCACCGCCCGCACGTTCCCCGCCCCTGTCGGTCGCGCCACCACTGTGATCGGTTCCATCGGCATCATCCCATGCCCTGACTACGGTATAGCCTGCGCCATCGTCCTTGATGTCAGTCTTCATGTCGGCATCATCCCATGCCCTGTCTGCGGTGGCGGGTACATTACTCACGACGGCCTTGCCGTCAGAGCCTAGATGCAGGGGCTTCCCGGTACGCACGTACTGCTCCACGTTCGCCCTGGCAAGCCGCACATATGGGTCTTCGCCCTCCCGTATCCGGGCGATCCTTGCCTCTTTGTCTGCCATCAGGATGGGGAGGAGGCTGCGGCCGCCGCGTCTTTGTCCGCCGTCACGGCTCCTCTCGCCTTCGCCTTGTCGTCCAACCGAAGACACCCCTGGCATTTCATCCGGCCCCTCGGTTCCCGTCGTCTGCGCAACCCCGGCCCCATCTGTTTCCGGCCCTGCCGCTTCCAGTATCGCCGTGAGGTAGCCCACACCGTATGGCCCCTCGTAGTGGAGCACCCGGCTGCGCACCGTATCGCCGTCCAGCGCGCCGCACAGGATCATGATGCTCGCCAGCCCGCACTGGGCCGCACCCTCGGCCAGCGCAGGGTCTATCTGGATCAACCGGCGTACGTCGGAGCGCTCCAGGCACTCCTTCACATAAGCGTCGTGGTCCACGCCCTTTTGGGAGAACCCATAGGACCCCCCCAACTTGTGGGACATGTCCCCGCTGGCCACCACCGCCGCCCGCCGCCCCAGGGCGTCGATGGCCCGGCGGATGCACATCCCGAACCGGTACTGATCCAGGAATGGCAGGCCGGACAGGGAAACCCTCACGATGTTTTCCGCTTTCAGGAAATACAGCGGGACCATCACCCCATGGTCCAGGGATTTGTCCCGTTCACCCTCAAACCCCGCCGGGATCCCCTCTTTCTCGGCCTCCCGCGCGATGCGCCTGGCCAGCTCCTGGTCATAGGCCACCTCGAAGCGCACATGGGAAGCGCGGTATTGCCTGAAATCCCCCCGTGCCGACTTCCCAGGCGATATATGGAAATAATCCGCATACAGGATGCTGTGTGGCGAGATGATCACCGTCACGTCCGGGGAAAACGCCCGCCATGCGGCCGCCACTTCCTCATAGGCCGCCCGCGTCCCCGGGATCTCCGTCCCGTCCCCCACGCCTTTCACGATCAACGGCGGGTGGGGGACCAAATACCCCTGCACCATGCCCAGCCCTCCCCTTTAGTTATACCCGAGAGTCCTATGAACCCCATAAGCACTAATGAGTACCCTAAGCACCCATGAACCCCATGAGCCCCCTTGGTCCCCTTTGGGCAGCCCACATCTTCGAACGCCGGGATCTGACCCAATCGATAACACCGGCAGGGAACCATCTGCCACATACGTTTTGGTGCGCCGCGGGCATCTTGGCCGCACCATGCACCAAACCGGCTCACCCGAACCGGTACGGCGGCCGGTGCACCCCATCCTCCGTGACAATGGCCGTGATCAGTTCATGGTCAATGACGTCAAATGCCGGGTTGTAGCACTTGACGAGCGCCGGCGCCATGGGCCGGGCATAAAACTTACTGCGTATCTCCTCGGGGTCGCGCAGCTCTATCTCTATGCCCTCACCCGTGGCGCAACCACCGTCGATGGTGCTGCTGGGGCCCAGCACGTAAAATGGGATCCCATAGTGCTTGGCCAGTATCGCCACGCCGCTGCTGCCTATCTTGTTGGCGGCGTCGCCGTTCGCCGCTATGCGGTCGCACCCCACCAGGCACGCATCCACCCAGCCATTCTTCATCACCATGCTCGCCATGTCATCGCAGATCAGCGTCACATCCACGCCCGCCCGGGAGAGCTCGTAGGCGGTGAGCCTGGCCCCCTGGAGCAGTGGCCTGGTCTCGTCGGCGTACACCCTAAATCCCATCCCCCGCTCCTGGCCCAGGAGTATCGGGCCCAGCGCCGTCCCATACAGCGAAGTGGCCAGGGGCCCCGCATTGCAGTGGGTCAATATGCCCGCCCCCGGGGCAAGCAGCCCCAGCCCGTGCTCCGAGATGGACCGGCACATGGCGATGTCCTCCTGCTGTATGGCCAAGGCCTCCGCAAAGAGGCGTTCCTTGATGTCGAGAGGCCCCGTGACCGGTATGCCAGCAACTACAGCACCCATTCGCCGCAGCGCCCACCCCAGGTTCACGGCTGTAGGGCGGGACGAGTTCAGGTATGCGGAAAACTCTTGCATCCGGGCGGCAAACCCCGCCGCCCCCCAACTCACCTCCCCGTTGCGAGGTTCGCCCCGGCTGCCCTGGTTTTCGGGCCGTACGCCCCGCCATCGGTCACGGTGCCCCTCCGCCGCCCCATACATACCCTCATCTATGAGCCGCCCCGCCTCCACCGCATAGCAAAATGCGGCGCATATCCCTATGGCCGGCGCCCCCCGCACCTTCAGCTGCTTGATGGCGTCGTACATCTGCTCCCTTGTCTCCAGATCCAAGTACACCGTGCGCAGCGGCAGCTGCGTCTGGTCCAGTATCACCACCGCCCGCCTATCCGCCCTAAACCGCACATTGTCAGGCAAAACACCCATTCGATCCTCCCCCACCATGCGAAACGTCATCCCCCAACCACACGCCGTAATCCTATACGCGTAATCCTATACGCATTATCCCATACGCAAATGGCAAGATATTGCTCCACCAACTAAACAATGCGCGTTCGACATTGAAAAAGCAATTTATCCTGCGTTGCTCATCGGTCAGATACGTTCAGTGTCTTCCCTCTTCGCGCCTTGACTAAATCACTTTTTCTGCGTCGCCCTTTGCGCAAGGTTTAGTCGGCGGAGCAATACATCGGATTTCCAAGCGATATGCATGTTCACAATGTGTCGCTTGCCCGCTTGCATCCATGCCATCCATTATATCCCAAAAACCTCCACAACACAAGAAAAAACCAACCGACCCGCAAGCTCCATCGAATTATTTGTTACAAGTCACTCATCTGCCAGCTGATGAGCAGCCTCGGCGGCGGAGTGACCTGTAACAAGTATTTTTTCCCCACCATTTGACATGGTTCACCCACATCCCCTGCGAATCGCAAGGCATATTGGCGAAAAGGGCCATGTGCTGTCAATATCGGGCTTAGCCGTGCGATGAACAAATGAAACATTTATGAAAATTTCTGTTATAGTATGAATCAAGGCAACCATAAACACCTGCGAAACGCATACTGCGAAACGCATACTGCGAAACGCATACTGCGTAACGCATACTGCGCAGCGCATACTGCGAAACGCATACTGCGTAACGCATACTGCGTAATGCATACTGCGCAGCGCATACTGCGAAACGCATACTGCGTAACGCATACTGCGTAATGCATACTACGCAGCGCATACTGTGCGGCGCAGCAGCGAGGGCAGGCAAATATGCCGCACGTATGCACTGTGCGCCTCATGCAATCAAAGGGAACGGACTCGAGTGTGGTAGGTTCGTTGCAACATGATGGCGACCGTCGGTAGTTTTGCGGCGCAAACCGGCAGCGCGGCAGTCAAGGCAGACAGACATGACGGAAAGGGGGACATGATGGTTCTACGGCTAATCTTCATCGGCATCGCATTGTTGGGCATGTATGTGGGGAAATCCACGCTGAAAGAAGCGCTGGGGATGGTGCGCTCCATCCCTGTGGAACCCGGCCCCCTGTTCCCCTCCGGGAAAACCGCAGGGGCGGGCGGGTGCGCCATCCATTCCCCGGCCGCAAGCCGCCCCCTGTTCCCCTCTGGCAAAACCGCGGGGGCGGGCGGTGTTGCCAGACTTTCGGCGGCGGCGGGCCGCACCGACTCAACTGGGCAAGCGCTGCTTGCGCCTATAGCCATAAACACCGTGACACCAGCCGCAAGATATGCCACATCGGCACATCGGATCACCCATCGCAGGGTATCTGCGCATGGAGCGGCGGGACACCTTGACGGCCGCACAGACCGTCTCGGTCTGGGCCATCGCAGGGTGTCCGCATGTGGAGCCGCAAGACACGGTGCGAACCGGTTCACGCATGTGTCGTGACCCGGCTTGATTACCAGCCCCGCCGCCGCATTTGGCAGCCAGGACCGGTTTGGGTTCACGCATGTGCCGTGACCCGGCTTGATTACCAGACCTTCGGCGGCGGCGGGCCGCACTCCACGGCCTGCCCGCTCTCCAGCGACTCCAGGATGCACTCGGCCAACCGCATGACCCCCAACGTCTCGTCGGGGGGTATGGGCAGCGGCCCGCCGCTTCGCACGGCGGCGGCGAAGGCTTCCAGCTCGTCCCGGAACATGTCGCCCGCAGGTTCGGGCAGGGGCACAGCCCCGGTCTGCCCCGCGCCAAGTGTTTTCACCGACGACCCGCCACCAAAAACCCCGGCAGCACCGCCTGCATCGGGCAGCGGCTTGGCAGACCGCCCCGCATCCCCATGCGCTTGCGCATCCTGCCCAGCATCTGCATCCCCGTGCGCTTGCGCATCCTGCCCCGCATCGGCGTTCACGAACAATGTGTACGCACTGCGGCTTTCGTCGTGGATATTGAACCCCGCTTTGAAATCGTATTCGATGCCGCCCCTGTCACCTTGGATGCGGTACCCCACTGTAAACGGGTACCCGGTGGGCATCTCCATGCACGCCTCGCAGCTGACACAGAACACATCGGTCCGCTGTTCGGCGCCGCCGCCAAGAGACGTGAAGCGCTTCCCATTTTCCGCTTGATTGTCCAAGCCAGCCACAGCCTCGGCGCCGCCGCCAACAAGCGGGATACACTCATCATCTTTCAGCTGGGTCCTGAGGCCCGACGCGATTTTGGTGTTTCCGGCATCACTATCCGCAACAACGCCGCCGTCGTCGCCCGTGTCGTCCCGCACCCATGTCAGGTTGCTTATCACGTGGTTCCAGCACCCGGTGGGGGTTTGCCATCCGATGGCATACACGCTCTGGGGCATCCCGAACATGCCATAGAGGAAGTCCAGGTCGTGGATGTGCAGGTCATACAGCCCGCCCCCGCTTTTTTGCGGATCCCGGTGCCATGTGGACCAGTCGGGGTGCTGCCCCAGGCGTTTCACCGTACCCATGCGCAGATCCCCGAAAGCGCCGCCCCGCACCATCCCAGCGATTTCCCGCAACTGAGGGGTGTACCGCGCGACCTGGGCCGCCATGAGCCGCCTCCCGGCCTTTTTCGCCGCGACGAACATGGCCACCGCGCTCCCCACGCCCAGTGCAAATGGCTTTTCGCACAGCACATGGAACCCCAGGGACAGCGCCTCCAGCACCCCTTGCTCATGGAGGTAGCTGGGCAGGCACACGATGACCGCGTCCGGGAGGTTGTCCCCGCCGCGAGCGGCATCCCCGGTTATATCAGTGTCACTATGCGCAAGTCGCGAACTCCCAGAAGCCCTTTGCGCACAGGCGGCATCCCCGGTTTTACCAGCGCCGCTATGGCCCCCGCAGCCCGCGACCATCTCGCCCAATGTCTTGTACCAGGCGCAGCCGTACTTGGCCGCGAACGCCTCACCTTTCCCTTGGTCTATGTCGATGACCGCAGCCAGTTCCAGCTCGTCCGACGCCGCTATCGCATCCCCGTGGCTGGTCCCGATGAACCCCGCCCCCATGATGGCATAACTGAACATGATATCACCCCGTGATCTCTTTCAGGTACACGCTCCGCTCCTGGGCGATGGATTTGTAGCACGCCTCCACGCATGCCAGGGTGTTCACGTTGTCCCGGGCGGAGATCTCCGCGTCGCCCCCGTCCTCCACCGCCCGCAGCAGGTTCGCCATGGTACCCACGAAGGCATCCGGGAACCACTGGGTCTCCCATTTGGGCACAATGAACTCCCCGGGGAAGCGTTTGGACGCCAGCCGCAGGGAACTCCCGCAAAACTCCGGCGCGCGCTTGTGCCAGCCGATGTCGCCCTCCGCGAACCCCTCCAGGCCCTCCACCCGCCAGTTGATGTAGTTGTTCTTGGCGCAGGGCTCCTCGGGCCAGGCCCACACGTCGTCCAGGCTGGTGGCGAACATCTTGTCGGCGTACTGGAACGTGAACTGGACGATGCCGTCGGTGTGGGCGAATTTCGTGCGGGGGTCCGTGCGGCACACCGCCGTGATCTTCTCCGGGTCGCCGAAGAGGTAACGGAAGATGTCCACGTGGTGCACGCCCATGGAGTAAATTTCCAATTTGTTGTAGTCCCGCAGGAAAGCCTGCCAGTCCGGGATGGCCCGCATGTCGATGGTGGCGATGACCGGCGCGCCGATGTACCCCTCGTCCAGGATGTATTTCAGGGCCCTCATGCTCTGGTCGTAGCGCATGTTGGAATTCACCGCGATGGGGATGCCCGCCTCATCCCCCAGGCGCACGATCTCCCTGGCCTCCTCCACCGACATGGCGATGGGCTTCTGGCAGAGGATCCCCTTGATGTGCTTCTTGGAGCAGATGTAGCGCACCATCTCCAGCTGCACATGGGGCGGCACCGCGATGTCGATGATCTCGATGTCTTCATCGTCCACCATCTCGTGCCAGTCCGCATAGACCTTCGGTATGTCGAACTCCTTGGCCGCCGCCTCTGACAGGTCCACGTCCTTCCCCGTGATGGCCACCGGGTTGAAGCCGCACTTGCGGTAGGCCACCAGGTGGCAGCCCCGCACGATGAACCCCGCGCCGATGATGCCGATGCGCCAGTCCATGCGCTTCGGCAGCTTCGGCACCGTCGCCTGCTCCAACAAAGTTTTTATGTCCGCCATGAATCCCCCTTTTCACAAAATTTCCATACCCAAGCGATGCCCTACTCCCTACTCCCTACCCCTTCCATATCTGCAGCGGGTACTTCACTTTCGCGGCGAATGGCAGTTTCACCTTCGCCCCGGTCCGCACCGACTCGTATGCCCCGTAGATCACCGCCAATGTCTTGCGCCCGTCCTCTGCGGTGACGATGGGCGTCTTGCCCTCCCGCACGCAGGACACGAAATGCGCCAGTTCCTGGGGGTACCCTTGGTTGAATGCCTCCTCGAACACCGTGAACGTCCACCCCTGGCTGGCCCCCGCCTTTTCCATGGCGTAGTCGTAGCCGTCCAGGCTGTAGGTCAGCGCGGAGTTGCCCCGGAACAGGTCCGCATAGGTGACACCCTTGGTGCCATAGACCTCGATGCGGTCGTCCATGCCGCCGTGCTTCGCCCAGGAATCCTCCGCCAGGCAGGTGACCCCATTGTCATACTCCACGATCATCAGCGTGCTGTCGTCGCACTCCGTGATGTCCCCATGCATCACCGTCTTCATGTCCGCATAGACCGACACGGGTTTTGCGCCCTTGTTCATCCAGTCGAACCAGGTGAGCGCATGGCAGCCCATGTCCATCACCACGCCGCCCCCGCTGGTCTCCTTGTTGTAGAACCATGGGGAATGTGGCCCATTGTGCTTCTCGGACTGCTTGAGCTGGTATACCTTGCCCACCGCGCCCGCCTCCACCAGAGCCCGCACGCGCTCGTACTTGGGCGCGAAGCACAGCTCCTCCGCATACATCAGCAGGACGCCCGCTTTCTTTGCGGCGTCGATCATCTCGTCCGCCTCTTCCAGCGTCAGGCACAGCGGCTTCTCGATGATCACGTGCTTCCCCGCCTTGATGGCCTTCATCACCGCACCGTGGTGCAGGTAGTTGGGCAGGCACATGTCCACGATGTCAATGTCTTCGCCCGCCAGGAGTGCGTCGATGTCGCCGTAGGCCTTCGGGATGCCATGCGACTTGGCAAATGCCCCGACGTGCGCACTGTCCCGCCCGTACACCGCCGCCACGCGGGCCTCCGGCACGAAACGGCTGTAGCTTTCCGCATGGATGTTGGCGATGAACCCGCTCCCCAGCAACCCGATATTCGTCTTTCCCATATAACAGCCCCCTTTCCCGATGATCCTCCCTGCCGTCACACGCATGTTGGCAGTATCCGGTTACACTGCGTTTCCAAAAGCGTCCGCCCAGGGTCTGCGCCCTACGAATCCCTCGCTCCTTGGGTCTCCAATAGCGTCCGCCCAGGGTCGGCGCCCTATGAATCCCTCACGGCTTGCGTTTCCAATAGCGCCGCCCCTATTATACCTGCGTCGTTGCCCAGCCCTGCCCGGACGATGTCCGGCGGCGGGAATATGTCCGCTGCGTATAGGTATTTCGCCACCTTGGCCCGCAGGGGCGCCAGCAACGTCTCCCCCTGGGCGCAGAGCCCGCCCCCCACCACCACTGCATGTGGCCGGAAAATGGTGATGAGAGAGCGCAGCCCCGTGGCAAGGTAGCCGATGTATCGTTCCACCACGCCCCGGGCCGCCCCATCCCCCTGCGCCGCCGCGTCAAAAGCCGTCCGTCCATCCACTTTGCTGATGTCGTTGCCGCAGATGTCCCGCATGAGCGTCCTGGGGTCGGCCGCCATGGCCTCGATGGTCTCCCGGATCAATGCCGTCACGGACGCATATGCTTCCAGACACCCGGGGCTGCCGCAGGTGCATGGCGCGCCCCCATGGACGATGGTGATGTGCCCCGGTTCTATCCCCAGGCCGCTGCCCCCCAGGAACAGTTTCCCATGGTGCACGTAACCGCCCCCCAGGCCGGTGCCCAGCGTCACCATGAACACCGTGGGGTAGTCCCTGCCAGCGCCCGCCAGCGACTCCGCCAGAGCCGCGCAGTCGGCGTCATTGGCGACGTGGATGGGTTTGGGGATGTGCTTGGAAAACTCCTCCACAAAGGGCGCATCCCGCCACCCCAGGTTGTTGGCGAAGACCACCCGCCCCGTTTTGGGGTGGATGGAACTGGGCAGGCCCACGCCCACCGAGCCGAAATCCTCCAACCCCAGGCCGCACCGGGCTGCCGTATCCCGCGCCGCCCGGGCCATGTCCGCCACCACTTCTTCAAAAGGGCGGAACCGCCCCGTGGGCACAGAGTGCGTCCCCACCAGGCGGAAATCCTCGTCCACCACCCCTACGGCTATGTTGGTGCCGCCCAGGTCGATCCCCATGTAATATTTCACGGCATCCCCCCGCTTGCATCCTTACCATTCACATGTCACCTTGCGCCGCCATTACCGTTTCACAGGTCACCCGGCGCCGCCATTACCATTCACACGTCACCCGGCGCCGCCTTTACCGTTTCACAGGTCACCCGGATCGCTTCGTCCTGCCGCGCTTCTTCGTCTAAACTCCTTTCGCCTTCAGCACGCCGTCCACGAACGCCTTCGCCCGGGGGATGTCCCCCTCGTCCAGGTGCTCGATGATCAGCGGGATATTCGGGTGCGCCGCCCCCAGAAGCTCCATGTACAGCGGGTAGTTCAGCACCCCCAGCCCCGCCGCGGGCAGCTCCACGCCCCCAGCGCCCCGGAATGTGTGGGATTCGTCCGCATCGATGTCCGCATGGAGCTCCGCAGTGCTCTCGGCCACCTTGCAGTCTTTCGCATGTGCGATGACCATGGAGTGGGCCAGGCGGTCGAACACATCTTTCAATGTTTCGTCCACCTTGCCGATATTGCCCATGTCAAAATAATTCGTGGGGTCGCACAGCAGCGCGATGTTGGGCGAGTCGATGTCGTGGAACAGCCGCAGGATGCGGTCCACGGATCCGATGACATTGTTCACATAGTTCTCCACCAGGAAGGTGACGCCCCGGCTCTGCGCATGGCGCACCAGGTCCCCGATGATCTCCAAAGTCTCCTGGTATGCCTCCTCGGTGCCGTTTTTGTCGTGCCACACCCAGTCGCTGTCCGGGTCGTATGTGCCCGTCTCGCTGCACACATAGGGGCTGCCCAGGTCGTGGGCATAGTCGCACATCATCTTGAAATACCGGATGTTCGCCGCCCTGCGCGCCGGGTCCGGGTGGACGAAATTCGTGTATGCGCTCACCCCGATGATGGGCAGGTTCGCATCCCGGAAGCTGTCCCGGATGAGCCTTGCTTTCTGGGCATCCAGTTCCCCCCGGGTGGCGTCGCAGTCTTTGAACGAAACATCCAGCTGGACGCAGTTGAAATCCAGCGCCTTGATGCGCCTGATGGTCTCCGCGATGCTGTACGGGAAATACCCCGTGAAAATGCCTACGCCGATCATAGTCCCCTTCTCCTTTCATTCGTGCCAGCGGCGACACCGCCGCAACGTAACTGCTCAGTGCTTGCTCAGCTCCGCCTCCCGCCAGCTCTTTTCATAATGCCCCAGCAGGTCCACGAACCGCTTCGCCGTCAGGTGCGGCCGGGTGATGGCGCTCCCCACCACCACCGCATGAGCCCCCAGGAAGATGCATTTCATGGCATCCTCCGGTGTGTAGACGTGCCCCTCCATGACCATGTATGCCTCATCCCCGAAATCCCTGCACATCCGCGCGAACTCCCGCAGGTCCGGGTACTCGATGTCACGGGTGTCCTTCGTGTACCCATAGAGGGTGGGCCCCACGATGTCCGCGCCCATCCCCACCGCGCGTTTGGCCTCGGCGTATGTGGCCACGTCGGCGAAGAGGATCGCCTCGGGCAGCGCATGCTTCACCTTCGCGAACAGCTCCCAGGCCGGCGCGCCCTCATGGGTCACCTGGTCGGTGCAGTCCAGGGCCACGATGTCCGCCCCCGCCCCCCACACCTCCATGGCCGCATCCAGCGTGGGTGTGATGAACACGTCCGTGTCGTCGTGCCAGATCTTATACAGGCCGATGATAGGCAGGTCCACCGCCGCCCTGATGGCGCGGATCTGCTCCGGGGAGTTGGCGCGGATGCCCACCGCCCCCGCCCACTGCGCGGCCTGGGCCATCTTCACCACGATGTCTTCACTGTATATGGGGTCGTCTTTCTGGACTTGGCAGGACACGATGAGCCCGCCCCTGAATGATTCCAATATCTTCCGTTTCCTGGGATCTTGCGTCTTCACGTGTACCCCCTGTAGAGAAAAGAATGATACCAAACGGGCGATGCCTCCATGCACAGCCCCTTGGCAGTCAAAATCGATGGCATTCCCGCCGACGGTTCGGACATCACGCCCGCATACCCGCAGTCAAGGGACAAGCACAGCCAGGTGGCATTCCCGCCGACGGTTCGGCTATCACGCCCGCATACCCGCAGTCAAGGGACAAGCACAGCCAGGTGGCATTCCCGCCGATGGTTCGGCTATCACGCCCGACCATGTTTCTGGCTCAAGTATACCACGCACCGCCATCAAATGCAATCCAGACTTTTCATTTTTGCTCAAATTTTTTCATTTTCTATCGAAAACACCCGGCCAAACAGCCGCCAAATAGGTCGGTCGTCTTGCCGGGTGCCTTGCATAACGAGGTACCTTGCATTACGGGGTACCATGCATTACGGGGTGCCATGCATTACGGGCGCCTTGCCATACGTGGTGCCTTGCCATACGTGGCTCCGTGCTATATCAGGCGCCTTGCCATACGTGGCTCCGTGCTATATCAGGTGCCTTGCCATACGTGGTACCATGCTATATGGGGTGCCTCTGAATATGGGGTGCCATGCAATACCGGCAGCAATGATCATGTTGCGCCGTATCCGGTTTCCATCGTGCGTATGGCCTCGAAGAACCTGTCGTTCACCGGGGTGGGTATTCCATGCTTCCTTCCCAACTTGCGCACCGCGCCCGCGAAAGCCTCCACCTCGGTCTTTCGCCCTTGGAGCACGTCCTGGCGCATGGAAGTCATCCCGTCAGGGGACAGAGTCCCGATGACCCCAAGCCAGTACGTGATCTCGTCTTCGCCCAGTGGGATGCCATCCGCCGTCGCCACCGCTGCCGCCTCCCGCATGGCCGCGACCATCTCGTCTCGGGCGGGGCCCTCCGCCTGCAGGGCGCCATAGCACATCCCGTATACGGCAGAAGCCTGGTTCACGCCCACATTGAGTACCCATTTGCTCCACAGCGTGCGCTCCATACCCGTGTTGACATTGTATCCGATATTGGCATTCGCCAGCAATGCCGCCACCCCCCGCAGGCGCTCGCTGACGCCGCCGTCCCTTTCGCCGATCTGCAGCACGCCCATGTTTCCGTATGTGAGCCGGTTGCCGATCTTCGTGGCGTCCATCCCCGCCGCCACGCAGTAAATCACCTTTTCTGCGCCGAACACCTTGCCTAGCTCCTTCTCGCTGTCGATGCCATTGAGGAGGGACATGATGGCCGTGTCAGGGCCCACCAGGTTTTTCAGGTCTTCAATA
>JAISUG010000051.1 GCA_031272185.1 Lachnospiraceae bacterium | reverse complement strand
GCGATGAAAGAAATATGCCAAGGCACTCATCTGGGCGGGCTTAAGTCTGATGAAAGAGGTACTCGCAGATGCTTGCGGCCGAGATCTACGAGATGGTCAAGATTGCCTGTGGGCCAAGTCTGATGAAAGAGGTACTCGCAGATGCTTGCGGCCGAGATCTACGAGATGGTCAAGATTGCCTGTGGGCCAAGTCCGATGAAAGAGGTACTCGCAGATGCTGCGGTTTGAACATGTGAGCTTCGAATATGACCAGGAAACCGTGATTTCCGACGTCTCATTTCATATAGGGCAGGGCGAGTTCGTGGCACTCCTGGGGGAGAACGGCGCAGGGAAGTCCACGCTGGCCCGTCTGTGCAACGGCCTGCTGAAACCCTCCGTGGGCTCTGTGCTGGTGGGCGGCCGGGACACCAGGGAAGCCAAGACCAGCGCGCTGGCGAAAGAGGTGGGTTTCCTCTTCCAGAACCCGGACCGCCAGCTCTGCCAGGAGACGGTGAGGGCGGAGATCATGTTCGGCCTGGAAAATGTGCTCCCGGATGACCCTGATGAAAGGGAACGGCGCCTGGAAGAGATGTTGGGGCTGTTCGGGCTGGACGGGGGGCGGGCGCCCTTTGGGCTGAGCCGGGGGGAGCGGCAGACGGTGGCGCTTGCTTCCATCCTGGCGTGCCGCCCCAGGCTGCTCATCCTGGACGAGCCCACCACCGGGCTGGACTACAGGGAGTGCATGACCATCATGGACATCATCACCGCACAGCGGGAGAATGGCGCGACGGTGCTGATGATCAGCCACGACATGGAGATCGTCTGCGACTTCGCCCAGCGGGCGCTGCTGCTGAAAAGCGGCCGGCTGATCGGCGACGTCACTGTCCGTAGCCTGATGTATGCCCCTGATTTGCTGGGCGAGGCGTCGCTTCTCCCGGCGCAGATACCGGCCCTGGCACAGCGCATGGGCGGCGCCTTCCCGGACATATTCTCCGTGGGGGACATGGTGTCGGCGGTGAAAGGGAAGGTAGCATCGTGAAGGGTGTCCATGCGATTGAAGTGTATATGCAAGCAGTTGCGTTGAATGTACGGATAACTGCGGTGATAGCGGGGGCGGCATCGTGAAAATTGTCCGCGCAATGGAAGTGTATATACAGATAATGGTTTCGGAAAATGGAATGGTGGCAAGGCAGAAAACACGGGTAGCGGCGGTGAAAGGACTGGTGGCGGCATGAGTGGTTTGCTGGATTATATCCCGGGCGGGTCGGTCCTGCACCGTCTGAACCCCCTTACCAAGCTGCTCCTGGCTTTCGGCCTGTGCGTGGCGTGTTTCCTGACGAACCGTCACCTATATGTGCTGCTGATCGTCGCCTGCAACCTGGCGCTGGCGGCCATGGCAGGCGTCTTCATGCGTTCGCTGAAGATCCTGGCGTCCCTGCTTAAGTTTTCGGCGTTCCTCTTCGTCGTCCAGGTGCTGTTCGTGCGCCAGGGCACGGTGTGGCTGGAACTGCCCCTGCACATCGTCATCACGGACAAGGGCGTGTCCTTTGCGCTCCTGTTCGTCATGCGGCTCATCGCCGCCACGATGCCGCTGACGCTCATGCTCTCGGTGACCCAGGTCAGCGACATCGCCAATGTGCTGGTGGCCCAGTGCCGGATCCCGTACAAATATGCGTTCGCGCTTACGACGGCCATCCGCTTCATACCGCTGTTTGCGGAGGAGATGGCGGGGATCATCGAGGCACAGACCGCCAGGGGCGTGGATTTCGACACGAAGAATTTCCTGAAAAAGATGGGGCTGATACTGCCGCTGTGCGCGCCGCTGCTGATTACCTCCGTGCGCAAGATCGACAGCTGCGCCATATCGGCAAGGCTGCGGGGGTTCAACCTGCGGGGGCGGGCCAGCGGGTACAAAAGGTACCCCTTCCGCAGGGCGGACGTCTGCGCCGGTGTATGCTGCGCGCTGGTGATCCTGGGGAGCTGCGTCTTTGGTTGACTATGAAGAAAACTGCCAACTGGCATGGTCAAAATAATAAATTCTGGCACTATCAAACAATCCAATTTTGTGGTATGATAACGTGGCAACGCACTGAATCGCATTGCACCGGCGCCGCAAGCGCAAGTCACCTGTTTCCATGTGCGCTGCGATTCCGGATGGCGGACACCGATGGTGTTTGAAGGATGTCGGTTTGATGGTCCGCCTATCATATTTCACAGGAGGTTTTGATATGCCGAACGTACCTATCGCCCTGACCGTGGCGGGGAGCGAGACCACCGGCGGCGCAGGGCTGCAGGCGGATCTGAAAACATTTGAGGAATATGGCGTCCATGGGATGGTGGCCATCACTTCCATCGTGACCATGGCGCCGGAGAACTGGGCGCACCAGGTGGCCCCGGTGGCTACGGACGTGATCGAGAAGCAGTTCGCCACGGTGCTGGAAGGACCCAAGATCAATGCGATGAAGACCGGCCTGCTGCCGGGGGTGGAGATCATCCGCCTGGTGAGGGAGAACCTGCTAAGCGGCAAGTTCGAACACATCGTCATCGACCCGGTGATGGTGTGCAAAGGCGACGTGAGCGAAGTGAACGTGGAGAGCGCGGATGCGCTCCGGGACCTGCTGACGCCGCTGGCGGAGGTGGTCACGCCGAACCTGTTCGAGGCTGGAGTGCTCTCCGGCCTGGGGAACCTCAAGACCATCGACGACCTGAAACGGGCGGCCAAGGCCATACATGGGCTGGGCGCCAAAAACGTGGTGGTGAAAGGCGGGAAGGCACTGGACTCTGACGAGGCGGTGGACGTGTTCTACGACGGACGGGACCTGGAAGTGCTGGCCGCGCCGAAAGTGGACAATATCTACAACCAAGGCGCCGGCTGTTCTTTCTCTGCTGCCATAGCGGCGGGGCTGGCCAAGGGGATGCCGGTGAAGAAAGCGGTGACATTGGCCAAGTCATACGTGCGGGCGGCCATAGCCAATGGGTTTGCGTTCAACCGCTTCACGGGGCCTGTCTACCACAGCGCATACCGGGTGCTGGAAGGGCACGACCCCGGCAAGGCATGAGGCGGTCCCGGGACAGGCGCGGACCATGTGGGGCGAGTGTGCCGGTAGGGGTAGCCCCCGGCAAGGTATGAGGCGGTCCCGGGACAGGCGCAGGCCATGGGGGGCGAGTGTGCCGGAAAGGGTAGCCCCCGGCAAGGCGCCATGACGCTGACGCAAGACGCCACAGCGCCCGGCACCGGCGGCGTAGCGTCCCTGGCGATGGCGCCGCAAAGCAACGTCAGGCAATGGCGTGAAGAGAAAAGGTCAGGTGGGGTATCCTATGGGCATAGGTGAAAACATCGCCCGGGTCAGGGAGAGGATCGCCCGGGCCGCGGCCCGGTCAGGCAGGGATGCGGGCGGTGTGGAACTGGTGGCGGTGAGCAAGTTCAAACCCGTATCCGACATAATGGACGCATACCGCGCGGGTCAGCTGGTGTTCGGGGAAAACCACGCCCAGGAGCTGCGTGACAAGATCCCCCAGCTGCCCGCTGACATCAGGTGGCACTACATAGGCATGCTGCAGACCAACAAACTCAAATACCTGGTGGGCAAAACCACCCTCATCCAGTCCGTGGACAGCGCCAGGCAGCTGGAGCAGATGGAGAAGCTGTCAGCTGCGGCGGGCGTAACCGCAGAGTTTCTGGTGCAGGTGAGCCCGGTGGGGGAACCCCAGAAAGGCGGCATCTCGCCGGACAGAGCGGAGGCATTTTTACGGGAGGCGGGCGCACTGCCCCACGTCAAGGCAAGGGGGCTGATGATGGTGCCGCCCCTGGAAAATGACCCGGAAACCAACCGGCCGCTCTTCCGGGAACTGTACCGCCTGTATGAGGCGCTTCGCCCCGCATACCCTGCGTTCGCGCACCTGTCCATGGGGATGAGTGCGGACTTCGAGATCGCGGTGGAGGAGGGGGCGAACATGGTACGGGTGGGGACCGACATCTTCGGGGCGAGATAGCCTGTTTTTGGGTTGCAGGAACGCCGAATATGGGATCGGATTCTGTCAGGGGCGAAGCGCTCTCTTTTCCGGATATCGGCGTTGAATGTGGAACCGGATATCTTTCGGGGCGAGATAGCCCCGATTTTTTTTTGCGAAACAGCTTGTATAGGAAAAACAGTTGGGGTATAATGCAACATGCATGAAACATACAACGGAAAGGGGATAAGCAGATGGGTTTTATCGACGTCATCAAGGAAAAGGCCAAGCAGGACAGGAAGACGATCGTGCTGCCGGAGTCCATGGACAGGCGCACTTTCGAGGCGGCGGCGCAGATCCTGCGGGATGGGCTGGCGGACCTGATCATCATCGGGACGCCGGAGGAAGTGGCCGAAAACAGCAAGGGGCTGGACATCGCTGCGGCGAAAGTCATCGACCCACATACCTATGAGAAGACACAGGCCTACAGGGACCTCTTTGTGGAACTGCGCAAGTCCAAGGGCCTTACGCCCGAGGAGGCGCTGGAAACCATGCTTTCGGACTACGCCACATACGCCTGCCTGATGATAAAGGCCGGGGATGCTGACGGGATGGTGTCGGGCGCATGCCACTCCACGGCCAACACGCTGCGGCCATGCCTGCAGCTGATCAAGACCAAGCCGGGCACCAGCTTGGTGAGTACATTTTTCCTGATGGAAGTGCCGGACTGCACGCTGGGGGAGAACGGTACGTTCGTGTTCGCCGATTGCGGGCTGAACCAGAACCCCACACCCGAGGAGCTGGCATCCATCGCCATCTCCAGCGCGGATAGTTTCCGGGCGCTGGTACATGCCGAACCCATCGTCGCCATGCTGTCCCACAGCACCAAGGGCAGTGCGAAACACGCCGATGTGGACAAGGTGGTGGAGGCCACGAAGATCGCCCAGGGGCTGCGCCCCGACCTAAAGATCGACGGTGAGCTGCAGCTGGATGCGGCCATCATCGAAAGCGTGGGGCAGTCCAAGGCGCCGGGCAGCCCGGTGGCGGGCAAGGCGAACGTGCTGATATTCCCGGACCTGGATGCGGGGAACATCGGATATAAATTGGTGCAGCGGCTGGCCAAGGCGGAGGCCTACGGCCCTATGTGCCAGGGCATCGCAAAGCCGGTAAACGACATGTCCC
Source organism: Lachnospiraceae bacterium (assembly GCA_031272185.1). Lineage (GTDB taxonomy): Bacteria > Bacillota > Clostridia > Lachnospirales > Lachnospiraceae > JAISUG01. The sequence continues at coordinate 7,235 of JAISUG010000051.1, read as the reverse complement.
GCGGGTGCTCTGCGCAGGACATCGTGGGGGTGGTGGCCATCACGGCCGTGCAGGCCCAGATGGGCGACTCTTGACGAACACATTGTGACTTGGCATCTACGCCGGACGGACGGGGAAGCCTGAACAATAACGACGGGGGCGGATAGGCGCGCGGGCGGATCCAAGCGTCCTTGCGCGAAGCACACATTGGAAACGGAGAACGATTATGAACATTTTGGTAGTCAACTGCGGTTCGTCTTCATTGAAGTACCAGCTCATCAACTCGGAAACGGAGAGTGTACTGGCCAAGGGGCTGTGCGAACGTATCGGCATCGACGGAAGCCAGATCACGTATCAGCCCGCGGTGGGCGAAAAGGAAACCACCGTGACCCCCATGCCTACCCACACCCAGGCCATACAGCTGGTGCTGGACGCGCTGGTGAACCCGAAGACTGGCGTGATAAAGAGCCTGTCCGAGGTGGGCGCGGTGGGGCACCGGGTGGTCCACGGCGGGGAGGCGTTCACCACGTCTGTGAAGATCGACGCCAAGGCGCTGGCGGCCATCGAGGAGTGCAATGACCTGGCGCCGCTGCACAACCCGGCGAACCTCATCGGCATACGCGCATGCCAGGAGCTGATGCCCGGCGTGCCCATGGTGGCAGTGTTTGACACGGCGTTCCACCAGACTATGCCGGAGCGGGCCTATATCTATGGCCTCCCCTATGAATACTATGAGAAATACAAGGTGCGCCGATACGGATTCCATGGCACCAGCCACAGCTATGTGTCGAAAAAGGCGGCGGAGTTTTTGGGCAAGCCCCTGGATTCCCTGAAGACCATCGTCTGCCACCTGGGCAACGGCTCCTCCGTGTGTGCGGTGGACGGCGGCAAATCCGTGGACACCAGCATGGGGCTGACGCCCCTGGAGGGTCTGGTGATGGGCACACGCTCCGGCGACATTGACCCCGCCATCATCGAGTTCATCGCCAAGAAAGAGGGGCTGGACATCGCGCAGATCGTGGGAGTGCTCAACAAGAAATCCGGCGTGTTAGGCACGTCGGGCGTCTCCAGCGATTTCCGCGACCTGGAGTCCGCGGCGGGCGAGGGCCATGCGGGGGCGAAGCGGGCCCTGGCGGTGTTCGCATACCGTGTGGCGAAGTACGTGGGGGCCTATGCGGCTGCCATGAACGGCGTGGACGTCATCGCTTTCACGGCGGGGGTGGGTGAAAACGACCCGTACATGCGCAAGGAGATCAGTTCATACCTGGGGTACCTGGGCATCACCATCGACGACAGCGCCAATGCCAAGCGGGGCTCCGAGACCGTGATTTCCACCCATGGCTCCAAAGTCACCGTGGTGGTCATCCCCACCAACGAGGAGCTGATGATCGCCAGGGAGACCGCCGCGCTGGTGTGAGGTATGCCGGGGCGGTGCTGTTGACCAGCCGAGTGCGGTGGCCTGGGGCGGGAGTCACGAGGCGGATATGGGTTGTGCCGGGGCGGTGCTGCCGCCCTGCGAAGTAGGAACCGGCTATCCTGCCTCACCCCAGGGCCTGGGCCAGGTCTGCCGGGAGGTCCGCCACCGAGAGCACGACGGATGCGCAGGTTCTGCTCACCCCAGGGCCTGGGCCAGGTCTGCCAGGAGGTCGCCGGCGGCCTCGATGCCGGCGGAGAAACGCAGGAGAAGCCCTGAGATGCCCCTGTGTTCCCGCTCCGCCGGGGAGAGGTCGGCGTGGGTCTGGGTGAGGGGGTATGTGATGAGGGACTCCACGCCCCCCAGGCTTTCGGCGAAACGTATCAGGCGCACCCGGTTCAGCACGGACTTGGCCGTCTCTTCGCTGTCCACCAGGAATGATATCATGGCGCCGAAGCCGTGGCACTGTGCCTTGGACACGGCGTAGCCTGGGTGCTCGGGCAGCCCGGGGTAGAAGACTTTCGTCACTTTGGGCTGTGCTTTCAGCCATGTGGCGACGGCCAGCGCATTTTGCTCCTGGCGTCGCACCCTCAGGTCCAGGGTTTTGAGCCCCCGCAGTATGAGCCAGCTGTCAAATGGTGCGAGGCCAGCGCCTGTGGTCTTGAAGATGAAACGCAGTTTTTCCGAGAGTTCCGGGCTTTTCACCACCAGGAACCCCGACAGGGTGTCATTGTGCCCGCCCAGGTATTTGGTGCCGCTGTGGAGCACCACGTCCGCCCCCAGTGTCAGGGGCGTCTGGAAGATCGGCGTCATGAAGGTGTTGTCCACTATGAGGAGGAGGCCACGGGAGTGCGCCAGGTCGGCCACCTTGCGGATGTCCGTGACGTGCATCATGGGGTTGGTGGGGGTTTCCACGAATATGGCGCGGGTGTCCGGCCCCAGCGCACCCTCCACCGCGGCGATGTCGCCGGTGTCCACATGGGTGACCGATATGCCGTTTTTGCGGTTGATGTGGGCGAACAGGCGGATACTCCCGCCGTAAAGGTCTTCCGAGGCCACGATGTGGTCGCCAGGTGAGAACAGTTCCATGAGCGCTCCCGCCGCCGCCATACCTGTGGCGAAGGCCAGCGCATCCGTGCCATGCTCCAGATCCCGCACCACCCGTTCCAGTTCGTCCCTGGTGGGGTTTTGCTGGCGTGTGTAGTCGTACCCTGTGGACTGCCCCACGCCCGGGTGGGCGAAAGTGGCGGTCTGGTAGATGGGGTAGGAGATGGCGCCGAAGTGCAGTGGGGCGGGGGGATGTGCCATCACCGTTTGGCCGGGTTCTGCGTGCGTAGGCGTAGGCGTACGCAGGGGTGTGCCCGCACCGGCAGATGCAAAGGAGCTATCGGCGGCACCGGGCGCGCCGGTGGCGGAACCGGACGTAGCAGTGGCTGTGCCGGGCGTGCCGGGGGCGGAGGGGTCTATGGCGATGTTTCCGTGGACGCAACATGTGGATGGGTTCATGGTGGCCTCGCATTCTTTCTCATGTCTTTGTATTATCACTTCACACTTGCTTCCATCGCAATGAAAGCCCCGCACCCAGCGGTCGTCCATACCCGCAGGGTGGGTTTGACATCTGCGCACTTCCATTATAATGAAAACCCCTGGGATAAACAATTTCCGATGTTCCATGGTTGGTTATAGGGTGGGGTTATAGCTGCCCTTGTCGACTCTATCTGCGTCATCCTTGGGTGCGGCCAGGTACATCACGAAGAACACGCCCAGCACCAAGGCCATGAGTTTCACGAAGTAGCCCACACCACCCCCCAGGAAGTCCAGGGGGGACTTCGTGGCGGAGGGGCCGTCCAGGAACATGTAGTCCACGCCGAACTTCATGTCGATGACCCGCACTATGGCGGCGAGCGGGAACACCACCGCCAGCAGGTGCGCATAGGCATACCGGGAGAGGGCGTAGCGGTTGACCGACAGGAAGTATGCATTGAGCCAGATGATATAGCTGTGGGTGTAGAAATAGTGCCAGAACCGTATATGGGTAGGCCCGTATCCACCGAAAGAGGGGAAGAGCACCGCCATCAGCGCGCCGGCGGAAAAGAAGTAATAGACCTGGAACAGGGCATGGCTGCCTGTGATGGCCAGGGGTATGGTCATCAGGAGGCTTAGGCTGCACAGCTCCAGGGGCAGGAGGTTCTTGATGAACTCCAGGTCATTGACGTATGTCCAGACATTGTACGCCACCAGGAGCGCCCAGGCGACGCACCCCAGCGCGACGGGCAGGCGCCGCCGCAGCGTCTCGTGACGGCGGATACGCCCTGCGCAAAGGCATGTTGACGCAATGCACGCCGCCAACAAACCGATGATGAAAAAATGCAGGGGGCCAAACTCCTGAAAAACCGCCCCCGTGGGGTCTTTCCCGAAAAAAGTCGCCATAGATGTCACCCAAAGGCCGAACCATAAGATGCGTATTGATGTTACCACCCATAAGCGGATTTGTCAATCGGGGCGGCGCGCGCGGCCGAGGATTGGCAAGTCAAGTCGGTTTTAATGGTATGCCTGCCGCACCACGACAGATGCGCAGGTCCGGCTAAGCCATGCATGTCAAGACGGCTTTAAAGGTATGCCTGCCGCGCCACGACAGATGCGCAGGTCCGGCAAAGCCATGCATGTCAAGACGGCTTTAAAGGTATGCCTGCCGCGCCACGTCGAAGACACCGCGGGTGGTCAGGCGCAGGGCGGGTATGACCGGGAGGCTTAGGAAACCCAGTGTCATAAAGGGGTCGATCCCCGGGGAGACACCCAGGGAGCGGGCGGCATCCTTGCAGCGTTCCAGGCATGCGCTCACTTCGGGGAGCGCACGGTCGCTTAAGAGCCCCGCGATGGGCAGGGGAAGCTCGGCCACCACCCGCCCGCCCAGCACCACCGCGATCCCGCCCCGCAGCTCGGCGATGTGGTTGATGGCAAAGGCCAGATCGTCGTCGTCAGTGCCAACGGCGATGATATTGTGTGAGTCGTGGGCCACGGAGGTGGCGACCGCCCCTGCCTTCAGGCCATAGCCCCGCAAAAAGCCCAGGCCGACATGGCCGGTGCCCCGGTGGCGCTCGGCGACGACCAGTTTCAGGAGGTCGTCCCCTGCGTCCATATGGTCGGCCACCCCCAAGTCCCGTGTGGTCAGTTCCCCGGGCACCAGCCCAAGCACGCCCAGGGGCCGGGTGACGCATAGGTGCCGGGGTTCGATGGTGGGGAGATGGAAAGTGTCTCGGGCACGGGCCTCCAGCGCAGGGTCTATGTCGGGGCAGGGAGGGGTAACGGATGCCGGTTCGGTGTCGTACCCCGGCGCTTCCGAAGCTTTCGGAGCTTCCGGAGCAGGGCATATGGGGTGGGTGTGGGGGGATTCGGTCAAAACGACCCGCTCGCGCACATCGGTTGTCGATGTGTTTGGTGCGGGGGGCGCAGGGTGGGTATGGGGCGCATCTGCGCCTGGGTATGGTCTGCCTGCGGCGTAGACGCGGCTGACGTGAAACCCCACCAGGTCGTCCACCACCACCAAGTCCGCCCGTAACCCAGGCGCCACGGCGCCTCGGTCCGTGAGGCCGAAGTAGCGGGCGGTGTTCAAGGTGGCCGCGCGCACCGCCAGGAGGGGGTCTGCCCCCATGGCAACTGCCAGACGAAGCAGGTGGTCCATATGCCCGTCGCACAGCAGGTCGCCGGGGTGGCGATCGTCACAACAGAGCATGCAGCGGTCCGCGTATGGGGGCGCCAGCAGGCCCACCAGGGCCTTCAGGTTGTGGGCGGCGGTGCCCTCCCGCAGCATGACAAACTGCCCCAGCTCCAGTTTCGCCAGGGCTTCTTCCATGGTGGAGCACTCGTGGTCGGAAAGGATGCCGGCGGCAATGTAGGCGTCAAGCGCATGGCCCGTCAGAGCCGGGGCGTGGCCGTCGATGACGGCGCCCCGGGCCCGTGCGGCCAGGAGTTTTTGCAGCACATGGGCCTCGCCCGCCACCACGCCGGGGAAATCCATCACCTCCGCCAGCCCGAGGACACGGGGGTGGCTGTAGAAATGGTCGATCGCATCGGCGTCCAGACGGGCCCCGGACTCGTCTTGGGGCGATGCAGGGACACAGGATGGCAGCACGAACCGCACGTCCAGCCCAAGCCCCTCGGTGGCCGCAAGCATATAGGAAATGCCGTCGCAGCCCATGACATTGGCCATCTCGTGGGGGTCTGTGACAATGGTGGTCGTGCCGTGGGGGAGCACAGTGCGGCCAAACTCAGCAGGGAGCACCAGGGCGCTCTCCAGATGGATGTGTGCGTCGATCAGGCCGGGGAGCACCACGCCCAGGGAGGTGAAATCTTCCTCGACGGGGCCGCTGTAGTCCCCGATGCCTGCGATGCACCCGCCGGCCAGGGCGATGTCCCCCTCGCACAGGCGCTGGGAAAAGACGTTCACATACCGGGCGTGCTTCAGGACCAGGTCGGGGTCTTCCCGCCCGGCCGCCACGGCGATCAGATGACGGAATTCTTCGGGATGAAGCGTGTTTTTTGCGGAAACGCCCATGATAATTCTCCTTTCCCGGATCTCATTGCACAGCGCTGATGCCGAGAACGATGTTGACTGCGCAACGACATGGTATTGCCCCTTTCCCGGATCTCATTGCACCGCGGTGTGGCATCCGGCACTTTGCGGTGCGAAAATGCACATGCCCGTCATAACGGGCCCGCACATGGCGATGCATGTCGATGCATGGCGATGCCATGCATTTGGCGATGCCGGGTGCGCTGGGCCGAACACATCTGGGTATCACAACTCGTCCTGGTACTGCGCATCGAACGAAGGGTATCCCCGGCGCGCATGGCCGGACTACGCCACGGATGTGCCATACGGCGCGGTGGGCGATATTCCCCGGCACGCATGGCCGGACACATCAGAGAATGCCAGCCGATGCACCGGGGCATCCCTTGTAGAACAAGATACCACGAAAAAGATGCTGCGTCAATTGAAACGAAGCTGATTGCCGGGGCCAAGAATATATTTTGAAATTCATTTTTGGGAGGCTGAAAAAGCAGGATTAACGTCTTGCATGTTGCCCCATATAAAGGTATAATATGGATATCGCTTGACGCTCCTTAATGCGGAAAGGGAGCGGATCCAGGGCAAAAAGGATACTCGGTGGATGAGTTTGAAGCTAACATGCGCATGGCTATTTCTGAGGGGGCAAAGCTTGGGGAACGTTGATGAGTCCACCTTACAACCGAGCATACCTGCCAGTTGGCAAATACAGATATAAGGCTTCTGGGCAGCGGTATCTCATCATTTTTCAGATCGGCACCGCCGACTAAACCTTGCGCAAAGTTCAGACTAATGTCGAACGGGCATTGTTTAGTTGGTGGAGCAAAACACCGGTAGAGGGGGGTCGCGCATGGGGGGTTATAAAAAGGCGATACCGATAGGCACGGAGTTTTTCCAGACGCTCAGGGAAGACGATTGTTACTCCGTGGACAAGACGGGGATTATCGAAAAGCTGCTGGAATCAAAGCTGGCAGTGATGTTGTTCCTGCGCCCCCGCCGGTTCGGGAAGACTCTGATGCTGGACATGCTGAAGTGCTTTTTCGAGGACACACGGGACGAGGCGCAAAACGAGGCGCGCCGCGCGCTTTTTACTGGGCTGGAGGTGGAGGGCAGTAAGCTGTGCAAGGCGCACCAGACGCGCTACCCGGTCGTGACGCTCACGCTGAAATCCGCGAAGCAGGACACGTGGGATTGGGCATATTCGAAGTTGGTGGAAGTGATTGCGGGCGAGTTCAAAAAGCAGGCTGAGGTCGCAAAGTATTTGAATGATCAGGC
>JAISUG010000026.1 GCA_031272185.1 Lachnospiraceae bacterium | reverse complement strand
TGCCCTCTGCCCCTACGACGGCCGCAGCCAGGGCGGGTTTCGGCGGCTCATGGAAGAAGTATGGCACTATGTCACCCCCGGCACCCGTGGCGTCAACTCCACGAAGCTATTCGTGCCCGGCGCACTGCGCTTTGCAAGAGAGCGGGGGTGCGCCCTGGTGGCAAAGGAGCTGCCGGTGCCCCCGGTTTTGAAAGACCGCCCTGACTACCAGTCTGTCCTGGCATTCCTCCGGGACATGTTTTCCCATGACCTGCCCGTGGCTTTCCTGAACCTGTCCAATGGCGCCCTGACCAACCTGGACAACTGGCACTGGGTGACCCTCGTCTCCGCCAGCGGGTCCCGGGCGGCCATGTACGACCAGGAAAACCGCGTCGTCCTGGATCTGCGCCTGTGGCTGGAAACGACCCTGCTGGGCGGCGCGTTCGTGGCCCTCTCCCCGGCGTGAGGAAATATATGCCGCCGGGGGATCACCACAGAAAAACACCTGCCGGCGCCCGGCTAACGCGCCTGCAGGTGTTTGTTTGGTTTGAAGTGATTTCAGTGATTTGGCCTAGGCACTACTTTTGGCTGAAAGCGGCGCCCATTGCTTGCATGTTCTCAATAGTTCCATACCCGGTCAAACCGGATCTCTGTCAGTTTCCCCTCGTCGACGCCGATGTAGTCGCCCATGTAGCAGCAACCATCCCCCTTGTTCTCGAAGATCTTCGGAAATTCAGCCCTGTTCGCCGGCATATCGTCGATGAAAATCGGAATCCCCTTCTCCTCGAACCCTTCAAGCCACTGGAGGTATCGGGCCCGTTCCCTGAGTATAACCTTTTTCACATAAGCTTTCATTTCGTCACACCCCATGCGGCACCGGCGGGCACACCTGCTCCGCCCATAAAGGATACATTTCTTGGGGCACATGGGACTGCCCGCCCCAAGTTGTGACAAATCCATCCCCTTGCATCCGCCGGGGCCGCCTCGCTTGCGCGAGCTGCCTCACATTCGTGAACTATCTCACTTGCGCGAGCTGCCTCAATGGCGCAAGCTAACCCGTCTCAGAAGCCCGCTTCCCCGTGGGGGCGCCTCACCCAAACAGCTGGTCGAACCAGTGCATCAGGGGGTAATCGATGGCAAATGCGTCCACTGAAAGTGGGATCCTCCCCACAGCGACCCCAAGCCTTCTCTCGGCTTCGATCCTGGACTCCTCGCTGCCAAAGGCAACCAGTGTTTTCCAGCGATTCTTCTTGTGGGCATGCTGCCGGTTGAATGCCCAGAACGCATCCAGCTGCCATTCGCTGAGGGAACCTATGAGAAACTGCGTGCCACATTGGACGAACTCCACATGCCCTGCCCCGGGCGCGCCGAAATCCAGCACGATGCGCCCATACCCAGCGGACAGGCAGGACAGCAGCTGCGCCCCCCCCGCTTCCTTATAGTAGTCCACGTCCAACACGCGGAAAGGCTCGCCGCTGCGCCGCTCGAGGCGTTCCATGGCGCTGCGCCCGGCACACAGTCTCCCAATCTTCGCAAAATCCCCCTGCGCCCCCCATTCGATGAGCGCGGTCTTCTGGCGTTTCACACCGGACAGATAGTTGGCAGCCAGGATCGCAAAATGCGTCGCGCCCACCTTGGGCGATGTCCCCATCACCCCCACCAGGCGGCTTTGCGCCCCGTCTTCCGAAATATCCGCCCCAACCGACTTTTTCGTAAACTCACTTCCTTCTTGCCGCCTATCGCGGCCCATAGTTGTTCGTAAAACACCGGAACCTGCCCCCCGATCCCAAATGGGTCGGTGAAATACGGCACTTCCCAGGCATCCCCGAAGATACCCAGCCGGCCGGGCCTGCGCCTGTTTCGGTACAATGTGACAGCCCTTTGGCATTGCTTGGCCCATGCCAGCGCCTGCCCGTCGGCATCCCGTTCCCAGGGCTGCCCGCCGCACAGTATGATGTCCGCATCGCAGCGCAATCGCTGTGCGTCCCTGCCAATCCGCCTACCGTGCCCAAAGTCCCGCACGGTCACCTGGCGGGGGTGGTCTTGGATATCCACCGCTTTCCCGTAGTATGGGCGAAGCGCCAAACCGCACAGGTTGAAGCAGCCACCCCGGTCCTTTTTAAGCCCCAGCGCCCCGGACATCGAGTCCACCGCCCCGGATTGGTTCTCTTCTTCATATACCACCGTCAGGCCGATGGAACGCAGGTAAGAACACAGCCCCAAAGCCAAGTGGGTCGCCCCCACACCGGGGCGGCTGCCCGACACGCCCACGGTCAGCAACGGGGGGCCCGCCGCAAACTGCGCCTCTGCATCCAAGAGGGCTTCCCAGAGCGCCCGGACTGATGCGTAGCGCCCCTCTTTCTCCTGGCACAGGCATGTTCGGATGACCCTGCCCACGGTGCCATGCCCCGGCGGCTCTCCCGGGGCGCCTGAGTGCCCCGTTGACATGAAAAACAGTACTTTGCCGATCGCATACACGTCCGTACGCTCGTCCAGCTGCCCGAAGCTCTCCTGCTCCGGCGCAAAGAAACCGGGTGACCCGTACCGGCGCGGGGATTGGTTCGCTTCCTGGATATTTGCGGCGCAATCAAAGTCAATCAGCTTGATGGCATCTTCGCACACCATCAGGTTTTTTGGTTGCAAATCTAAATACAGAACGGGAATGTTTCCTGCAGAATGCAGATAATGCACGGCTTCACAGATTTGCTTGCCATACGCGAAAACTGTTTCGGGAAGCAATGTGCCTTGGTTGAGAACCAAGTCATAGAGTGTACACCCTTGCAAATATTCCTCTATCAAATATAGGAAGCTTTCGTCCTCTTCGATGTCATACAGTATCGGGATGCCGGGATGCCTAAGCGTCTTGAGGTAATGCGCTTCGCCCGGGCGCATCCCCTGTTTGGGGACTTTCTTGATGGCGCGGTCCTGGGACAGCCCCAGGTGCAGCGCTTTGTAGACCATGCCGTTTCGACCGGCGCCGATTTCTCCACAGATTCGGTATTTTCCAAACCAGATGTCATTTGATATCCCCCCACCCCCTTTCGCTTGTGGCCCTTTCGCATGTGGCCGGGGCTTGCGCCCTGGCGCTGCGCCGTATTGGCCTTTGGATCGACGTCTATCCGAAAAAACATTTTATCCCCGCACCCACGCTCCGGCAACGCTTTTCTCGGGGGATAAATTCTGTATACACGCCTCCCCGCAGACTGTGGATTTTCCTTGCATTTTGCTGGGAAAACGCCCGGGCTATCATCGGGGGCCCCACGCATTTCGCGCCCAAAGCCCATCTGCGGCAACCCCCATGGGAACCCGGGGACCCAAAGGCAAACACTTGCCCGAAAGGGTTTTTCTAATTACCACATATTCCCAATTCAAATTTCTGTAAGAGTGTGTACAAATCCGATTCTTTGCATACGACCGCCCCCCATGGGCCCCCAAACCCACATCGCCCATCGGACGAAGCGATTCCCTCAGCGCGTCGCGCTTTCCCAGTACAGGGTGCCGTCTATCTCGGTGCGCAGGGCGAATTCCTCTTCATACAGGTATTCGAGGATAGAAAACGCCTTGGTCACGATCATCTTGAATTGGAAGAATGCCCATTCCCCTTCCGGTATCTTCTCGATGCCGTAGGCGATGCACGCCACCTCCATGACCGTGAGCCGGCGCTTCGACGCATCCAGGATGTGCTTGATCATGTCCACTTTGTCCAGGTAGGCGAAGACGATCTTGTCCACTGCATGGCGCACCCCCGGGACCGGCGCCGCACCCGCCCAGCCTTTAGCCCATGCCGGGTACTCCCCCAGATATGGGCCATGGGCAGGTATCACCAAGCCGTCAGAGTACTTGTGCTTGATGTCTGCCAGCGACCGGAAATAGCCGGCCAGCAAGTGTTCGTCCGGGAAAGACGTGCCCACGATAGGCGCCACGCCGTCGATCACCTGGTCGGCGCACAGGAACAGTTTTTTGTCCGGTTCGTACAGGCCCATCTGCCCCATGGTGTGCCCCGGCAGCCACACTGTATGGAACCGGTACCCACCGCAAGAAAACACATCGCCCCCCGCCACGTGGGTATAGTCAAACGGCTGGATGGTGTACAGCACGCTCGCTTTGACCTGGTCGTCATAGCGCACGAACCTGGCCCAAGCTTCCGGCTGTTTCTCGGGGGTTATGCCCACCTGCCCCAGCAGATGCACCTGGGCCGGATCCCGGGAGTCCATGATCTGGTAAAGGGCATCATAGCGGTGCCGGTCTTCCACCGGGTTCATATGCACCCGGGCACCCTTCCCGGCCAGCGCCGCGGCCAGCCCGCAGTGGTCCAGGTGCTTGTGGGTAACGAACAGGTCCAGCGTGGCGCACTCCACGCCCAGGGTCGCCAACGCCCACTCCACCCTTTCCTGGCAGGAAGGCGTACCATACCCCGTATCCACCATCAGGCTGCGTTCCCCCGGGTCGCCGGGGAGGATGAGCACCCGCACCCTGTTTATGCCTTTCTTTTCATTGGGCAATATCGTCTCAAATACGCCCGGCAGCACTTCCCTCAGATTCCCCGCCATGCCCTACTCCCCACTCCCTATTCCCTACTCCCTACTCCCTGCTCCCCACTCCCTGCTCCCCACTCCCTACTCCCTACTCCCTACCTCTACTCCCTACCTCTACTCCCTACTCCCTACCCACTACTCACTACTCCCTACTCCCTACCCACTACTCCCTACCCACTACTCCCTACTCCCCCAGGGCCCCCAGCCCCAGCTTGATGCAGCCCATGATGCCCTGGTCGCCGCCCAGGCTGGCCGGCACGATGTAGTTGTCAATGTCTTCCAATTCCATAGTATGCAGGTACCCGCCCAAAAATGCCAACGTTTTCTCCCTGATCAGGGGAAAAAGTTGTTCCTGCTTCATGACCCCCCCGCCCAGTATGATCTTCTGGGGCGACAATGTCAATATGAAGTCGGCCAATGCCTGCGCTATATAATAGCTCTCCATGGCCCAGACAGTGGGGTTGTCCGCCAGGTCCGCGGCTTTTTTGCCCCAGCGTTTCTCGATGGCAGGACCCGATACGTAACCCTCCAGGCAGTTCTGATGGTATGGGCAGCAGCCGTTCTGCCACTCTTTTTGATGGCGTGACAGCAGGATGTGCCCGGCCTCCGGGTGCAGCATCCCATGAAGGAGTTTCCCCTCCACCGCCGCGCCCAGCCCCACACCCGTGCCTATGGTGATGTAGATGACGCTCTCCAGCCCTGCGGCGCAGCCATAGGTCATCTCCCCCAGGCATGACGCATTGACATCCGTGTCCAGGCCCATGGGCACCCCCAGGGGCGCAAGGGACCCCAGCAGGTCGAAATGCCGCCAGTCCAGTTTCGGCGTGTCCAGGATGAACCCATATTCCGGGGTTCCCGGCCTCACGCCCACGGGCCCGAACGTGCCCACACCCAGTGCCCGTATGTCTTTGCCTTTGAAATACCCCAAAATCTGCGGCATGGTTTCCCCCGGCGTGGTGGTGGGGATGGAAACCTGTTCCAATATCTTTCCGTCCTCAGTGCCCACCGCGCACACCATCTTCGTCCCGCCCGCTTCTAACGCACCGATCATAACGCACCTCCATGGTATTCTCTTTTGCAACCGACTCCCTACTCCCTGCTCCCTATTCCCTACTCCCTATTCCATACTCCCCATTCCCGACTCCCTATTCCCGACTCCCTACTCCCTGCTACCTACTCCCCACTCCCTACCCCCACCCACTCAAACTGCCACCGATTATATCAGACTCACACCGTCTTGTCACTAAAAAAGAGCCTCACCCCTTGCCCTTTTGCCATAAATCGAATATACTGAAGCCAGGTTAAGTTCCCTGTTACCCAATACATTTTCAGGAGCGGCAGCACTATGACCGACACATACAAAATCATCCTCGTGGACGACGAGGAGGAGGCCCGCACCAGCATCATGCGCAAGATAGGCTGGGAGGCGGTGGGGTTCAGCGTGGTGGGCGACGCCGAAAACGGCGAGGATGCATTGGAAAAAATCGAGGCGACGGAGCCGGACGTGGTGCTGACCGACATCCGTATGCCATACATGGATGGCCTGACGCTGGCAGCCCGCATCCGCCGGGACCACCCCTCCATGAAAGTGGTCATATTCTCGGGCTATGACGATTTCGAGTACGCCAAGCAAGCCATCAAGCTGGGCGTGACCGAGTACATATTGAAACCCGTGAACGTGGAAGAGCTCACCGCCATCCTGCTGCGGCTCAAAGAGAGCCTGGATGCGGAGATCGAGCAGAAGCGCAATGTCAGCGCCCTCCGGGAAAACTACATCCGCAGCCTGCCCATCCTACGGGGCAGTTTCCTAAGCGACCTGACGAACCGCAACCTGGACGAAACCTACATCCTGGAAAAGATCCGGGAGTACGCGGTCCCCATAGAGGGCGCCCGCAAATGGATCTGCGCCGCCGTGGACGTGGGCGACCCGTACCCACCGGCCCCGTCCCCTATGGCGCACGCGGACCAAGCAGGGGCAGCGCCACCCGGCCAGGCTACATACCTGCACCCCGGCGGCACACCCACCACTGTCGGCCCCGCCATCACCGGCACAGCCACCGCCGGCACACCCACCACCGTCAGCACAGTCACCGCCGGCACACCTCCCACCACCGTCAGCCCCGCCACCACCGGCACACCCACTGTCGGCCCCGCCACCACCGGTACACCCACCGCCGGCACAGCCACCGCCGGGCCGCCCACCCTACCCATCCACCGGGAAAAGGGCCTGGTCCCGCTGTCCGTCATGCAGATGCTGGGGGAAAAGCTGACGCCCTACTGCCGCCACGCCGTCTTTACCTCCTCCCTCCACGCAGGCTCCGACATCGCCCTCATCGCCGCCATCGACGAGGGGAACACCCAGACCGGCCTCATCGGCGTGCTGGGCGACGTGTGCAAAGAGGCGCAGCGCGTCCTGAAAGTGCCCGTCACCATCGGCGTAGGGCACAGCTGCCTGACCCTTGGCGACATCAGCCGCGCCTACAAACAGTCCGTGGACGCATTGGGGTACAAAGCCATCGTGGGCAGCGGTTCCACCATCTACTTGGGCGACGTGGAGCCCGGCACCGGCGGCAAGCTCCTCTTCTCCCCCAAGGACGAGGGGGAGCTCATCGCCGCGGTGAAGTTCGGGCCCCCGGCGCGCATCGCAGAGGCGGTGGAGCGTATCGCCGCCCGCATGGACGACGCCAAGGTGCATTTCCGCCAGTTCGAGGCCTATACCCTCAGCGTCACCAACTGCGTCGTGGTGCTGGCGCAGCAGTACGATTTGGACATGTCGCGCATCTTCCAGGTGGACGCTGACATGGAAGGCACCCTGGCGTTCATCCCCAAGTTCCAGAAAAAGGGCGATTTCGGGCAATGGCTGCTGCAGGTGGCCATGCGCCTGCACGACGCCTTTGGCCAAGAGCGGGAAAACAGCTCGAAACAGGTCATCGAGGACGCCAAGCGCTACATCCTGGACCATTACCACGAACCGGACCTCTCGGTGGAGCGCATTTGCCGCCACCTCCACATGAGCCTGGCATATTTTTCCACCCTCTTCAAAAAGGAGACCGGCCAGACCTACATCAACTACCTGACGGAAGTCCGCCTGAACAAGGCCCTGGAACTCCTGAACAAAACCGACGACAAAACCTACGTCATCGCCGCCAAGGTGGGCTACCAGGAACAGAACTATTTCAGCTACGTGTTCAAGAAACGCTTCGGCGTCTCCCCCACGAAGTACCGTGGGGAGGGCAGGGCGGCCACATAACGCCCCGCCCGCCAAACCTTGCGCAAAGATGGGACTAGAGTCGCACGTGCATTGTTTGGTTGGCGGAGCAATAACACAACTTTTGGCGCAAACGGCCACACCAACGGTGCCGCCGTCGCTTGACAGCCGGCGCCGGGGGGCCCCTTGGCTTCACCGGCACGGAGCCGGGGTGCATGGCGCCTGACAGCCGGCCCGGGGGGCCTCCCTATGAAAAACACCAGCATCCGCACCACCATCTTCATATATTTCACCCTCACCGCGCTGGCCGCCAGTGTGTTCATCGGCATCTCATTTTATACCAGGCTTTCGGGGCAGATGTCCCAGACCATCCGGGAGGAGAGCCAGATCCTCGTGAACCAGACGGGGCGCTCCATGGACTCCTATCTGCGCACCATCATGAAGCTCTCCGACTCCCTCTACTACGGCGTGGTGAAAAATGCCGACCTCTCCGACGCCTCCATAAACGCCGAGATGACCCTCCTCTACGACAACAACAAGGACAACCTGGAAAATATCGCCCTGTTTTCCAAAGAGGGCCAGATGCTGGAATCTGTCCCCGCCGCCAGGCTCAAACCCACCGCGGACGTCACCGGCGAGCCATGGTTTTTGAATGCGCTGTCGCGCACCGAGAACCTGCACTTTTCCACCCCCCATGTCCAGTCCATCTTCGATGCGAACGAAAACCAATACAAGTGGGTGGTCACCCTGTCGCGCGCCGTGGAAATCACCAGGGGGCCGGACACCGACCAGGGCGTGCTGCTCATCGACATCCGCTACAACAGCCTGGAGCAACTCATGGACGGCGTGGCGCTGGGCAACGGCGGGTATGTGTACCTGATTTCCAATGACGGCGAGCTGATCTACCACCCCAAGGCCCAGCTGATCAACTCCGGCCGCGCCCATGAGAACCACCTGGAAGCCGCCGCCTACAAAGACGGCAACCACGAAGATGAGCTGGACGGGGTGCGCCGCCTGGTGACGGTGAAGACCGTGGGCTACACCGGGTGGAAGATCGTGGGGGTGACCCCCCTGGACCAAGTGCCGCTGAACAACATCAAGACCCAGCTCTTGATGGTGTTCATCGTGCTTTTCGTGATCTTCATCCTGACCATCATCAACTCCTACATCTCCCGGCGCATCACCGACCCCATCAAAGAACTGGAAAAATATGTGAAGAAAATCGAGGACGGCCAGCTGGACGCCCAGGTATACACAGGCGGCTCCTATGAGATCAGCCACCTGGGCACCACCGTGGGCCGCATGGCGCGCCAGATCAAGCGCCTGATGGACGACATCGTGGTGGAACACGAGTCCAAACGCCGCAACGAGTTCGACACACTGCAGTCCCAGATCAACCCCCATTTCCTCTACAATACATTGGACGTGATCGTGTGGATGATCGAAAACGAAAAACAGGCCGACGCGGTGAAAGCCGTCACCGCATTGGCCCGCTTCTTCCGCATCAGCCTGTCCGGCGGCAGGAGCATCATCCCCGTGCAAGACGAGCTGGAACACGTGCGAAACTATCTCATGATCCAGCACATGCGCTACAAAAACCGCTTCTCATACAGCATCGAGGCGGGGGACGACGTGCCGGGCCTGGCGTCGCTGAAGCTGGTGCTGCAGCCATTGGTGGAAAATGCCATCTACCACGGCATGGAGTTCATGGACGGCGACGGGGAGATCACCGTGCGCGCCTGGCGGGAGGGCAATGACCTGTACCTAAGCGTGGCGGACAATGGGTTGGGGATGACCCAGGAACAGGCAGCGCAGCTCTTCGCGCCCCTGGAAACGGCAGCCGTCCGGGAGCCTGTGTCCGTCGGGACCGGCCCTGCCCCGCCATCCCCTGGGGCCATGCCATCCCCTGGGGCTACCGCAAAAGCGGGCGCCTCCGGCAGCCTGGATACCCCGTCATCCCTTGCGTTGGCCCCGACCGCCCCGGGCCCGCCCCCATTCACCGTCACGCCGCCCATGCGCAGCGCCAGACGGGGGTCAGGGATCGGCGTGCGCAACGTGAACGAACGCATCAAGCTGTACTTTGGCCCTGATTACGGCCTGTCCGTGGAAACCGAGCCGGACATGGGCACCACGGTCATCGCCCACATGCCCGCCATCCCCTACAACCACTACCAGGAGCATATGGGCGTCCAGGAACATGCCGCCGCAAGGGGCGCTGCCCCGGTTGCAGCGCAGGCAGCGCAGCCTCGTTCCACCTCAGGGAATGCCACCGAGGCCGCACAGATACATCCCCTTGCCGGCCGCGCGGCAAACGGCGGCGGCGCCGTCATCGGAAAGGAGGCCGGCCATGTCAGTTAGGGAACGCCTCATCTGGGGGGTGTCCGCGGCCATCCTGGCCGTGCTCTTCCTCATGTCCTCCACCGACCTGCTGATCAAGGAAAAGGAAACCCAGGTGCACCCCATTTCCGTCATCATAGACCACAGCAGCGACGAGTACTATGGGAATTTCCGCAAGGGCATGGACAAAGCCGCCGAAGAATACCAAGCCGACGTGAATTTCATCACGCTGTACCCAGGGACCGACGCCGCCGCCAAAGTGCGCCAGCAGGTGGAACTGGTGCAAAGGGAGGAAAATGACGACGCCAAGGCCATCATACTCGCCCCGGTGAAACGTGCGGACATGCTTGCGGCATTGGAACTGTCAAACCCCGGCATCCCTGTCATATTGCTGGCAGACCCGGCGGACAGCAAACACATCGCCGGCAGCGTCTATGTGGACGGTTTCCAGGTGGGATCCTTGCTGGGGGATGTGGCGGCGCGTGACATTTCGGATGAAACACGCGCCCCGGCGACAGGGCCTCCCGCGGCCGATGACATTGCCGATAGCAGTGCCGGCGCCGGGGCGACAGGGCCGGCGGATTACTTGGGGGCCACCGCGCCGCAGCAGGGGCCGGCCCCGGACGCCCCGTCGGGCACAGGCGCTTCGCCCGCCACCGCCCCCACCATCTACCTCTTCACCGAAGGCCTGGACTTGGGCGGCCACAGCCACGTATACGACGGGGTGCGCTCTGCGCTTTCTTCCTATGGCATCGCAACCCGCCTGGTGGAAAAGAAGGACGCCGACACCTACCGGGCCACCATCGAGGAAACCGTATATCCCGGCACAGCGCCGGACACCCCCATCACCATCATCGCCCTGGACGTGGCGGCGCTGGATGAGACGGCGCGGATCCTGGCAGGCAGCAGCGTTTTCGCTTCCCATGTCCGGGCGCTTTACGGCGCGGGTTCCACCACATCCATACTGAACCAGGTGGACAAAGGCGTCATCACCGGGCTGGTCACATGGAGCGGGTTCGACGCCGGGTACCTAAGCATCCAAAAAGCAGTGGAGGCCATCGACACCGGCCGGCAGCCGGACCAGGCAAAACTTGACATATATTACGTGGACAAAGAAAGGTTGAAAGACAAAGACCTGGAAAAGATACTGTATCCCATAGAGTGACAAGACGCCGGATATTTGTTTGACTCTGTATTTTATACTGTGCGGGCGTTCTTCGAGAAGTACTTGGGGTTGGTGTAGGGGGGTATCGCTTATGAAGCTCAGCGGAATGTTATCGAAGATCATGGACAACTACATATGCTTGCGGCGGGTCAGCCTCGCGACCCTACCCGAAGCATGCCGCCACCGGCGCACCCGCCGCCGTATCTTCCCGGGCCACTTGGCATCCATATCGGCGATCTTCGCCCTTGTGTCCTGCACCCTTGTGTCCTGCACCCTTACGTCCTGCGCCACGCCTGCCAAGCCCACCCCGCCGGCCTCCATGCGCATCGGCGTGCTGCTCTACCGGGGCGACGACACCTTCATCAACACCGTGCGCACGGAACTGGAAGAATATGTCAAAGAATATGAGCAAGAAACCGGCGTGAAGGTGACCCTGGACATGTTCGACGGCAAGAGCAACCAGAACACCCAGAACAACCAGGTGGACAGGGCGATTTCCCTGAACTGCGACGCATTGTGCGTGAACATCGTGGACCGTTTCGCCGCAGGCGTGATCATCGACAAGGCCATGGCCGCCGGCGTGCCGGTGGTGTTTTTCAACCGCGCCCCGGTGGAGGAGGACATGAACCGCTGGGAAAAACTGTACTACATCGGCACCGAGCCCAAGGAGTCCGCCGTGCTCCAGGGCGGCATACTGGTGGACGCCTACCAAAAAGACAAAAGCGCGCTTGACGCCAATGGTGACGGCAAAGTGAGCTATGTCCTCCTGGAAGGCGAAAACAATCACCAGGATTCACTGGTGCGCACGGAGTGGTCCATCCAGACCCTCAAGGACGGCGGGGTGCCGCTGGAAAAGATCACCGGGGGCATCGCCAACTGGGAACGCACCCAGGCCTCGGCGCTGATGGAATCCTGGCTGGAAGACTACCCCGGCCAGATAGAGTTGGTCATCGCCAACAACGACGACATGGCCCTGGGCGCCATCGATGCCGTTGACAGGGCCGGCCTCATCGGCAAAACCCCGAAAATCGTGGGCATCGACGGCACACCCGTGGGGAAAGAAGCCCTGAAAGCCGGCAAACTCTTCGGCACAGTGGAAGCGGACACCCGCCAGTTCGCCAAAGTGATGTTCGATATCGCCGCCGCCCTATCCCTGGGCCGGGACCCAGCCGCAGTCGCCGACTTGACCGACGGCAAATACTTCTGGAGCCCCTGGAGCCCGCTGACGTCCTAGGCAAACCCCCAAAGCCATGCGCCGCCCCCTTTACAAAAGGGGGCAATCCCACCCGTTCTATGCGTACCCCTTTCCAAAGGGGAACATCTCCCCGTCCTACGCGCCCCCCTTCACAAGGGGGGATCCGCCACAAACGGGCGGGGGGTTGTGGCCCCTTTCATCAGCTCTGCCAGCGCCATGAACATGGGGGCCACGCCTTTGCCTTCGTCCTCCACCACCGGCTCGCCCAGATAGTACGCCGCACTCCCGTCCCTGTGCTGGGCGCCCCCCAGCCCCGCCACCAGGCAGATGCCCCCCAGGTGGATGTCGGAACCGCCGGCCCCGGGACCGAGGATATCTGACCCCCCCACCCGCAGGTACCGCCGCGCCGTCCCCCAAAAGGCGCGCCTGCCCGCTTCGGCGAACATGGGCGCCAGATAGCCCAGCCGCGCCCCTTTCAGGAACCCTGCGCCCAGCAGCATCGTGCCGGAAGTTTCCGGGTAGTTCCCCGGCAGGTCCGGCTTGTCCGGCAGCTGCAGGAACATCCCGTCCGCGCCTTGGAAACGAAGCAGCGCATCCGCCAGGTCCCGCAGCATCCCCCGCAAGGTGCGGTATTCATAGAAGAGCCGTTCGTCCGTCACCTCCAGGGTTTCCACCAGCGCCAGGAAGAACCATCCGATGGCCCGCAGCCAAGGGTTGGGGCTTTTCCCCGTGACCGGGTCCGCCCAGTACATGGACCGGCTTTCGTCGTACCCGTGGACGTACAGCCCCGTCCTATCGTCCAGGAGGTTGTGCCTGGCCGCCTCAAACTGCGCGAAAGAATCCCGGCACATGGCCATCCTAGCGTAGCGGGTTTCGTATTCCATATAGAAAGGCTGTGCCATATAAAGCCCGTCCAGCCACACCTGCCAGGGGTAGATTGCCTTGTGCCAGAAACAGTTTTCCTTGGTACGGGGCATCCCATCCAGCTGGGCGCGCACCACATCCATGGCTTTGCGGTACTTTTCCCTGCCGGTCACGTCATAGAGCGCGAAGAGGTTCTTCGCCGGGCGGATGTTGTCCAGGTTCCTCTCCCGGGGGTCATAGCGGTTGATGGAACCGTCCTCGTTCACGAACCATGAGAGGAACCCATCGCAAAAAGAAAGGTATTCCCCGTCCCCCGTGACCTCATGCAGCGACAGGAACGCAGATATCATGCAGGCGTCCACGTAGTTCCATGTATTTGACAAGTCGGCGTCGGCCGCCCCCCCCGCCTCGTCGATCTTTCGAAGCAGCTCCTTGTTCCAAGCCGGACGCTCCGGTGTGGACGCGCCCATGAGTTCCTTGGAAAATGCCAGCAGGCGGGCGATAATCGCGCTTTCCTGCCGCTGCCCGGGTACATCAGTCGCCTCTCCCGCACCCTGGGCACAGATAGCGTCACCCGCATCTCTGACAGATGCTTCGCCGCTCGCTTCTTGGGCACAGGCTTCGTCGCTTGCGCCTTGGGCGGGTTCTGCTGCACTTGTGCCTCGGGCGGATACTTCGCCACCAGTGCCTCGGGCGGGCAATTCGCCACCTGTACCTAGGGCTGACATAACGCCATCCGTGCCTTCCCCGGATGCACCGACAAACCGCACCCCCTCCTTTTCCAGCCCCACCACGTTTTCCGCATGGATGCCCACCAATGGCGCCGGTTCGATGCCGTCCGCCATCACGGGGAGAGGCGCATGGGGGTTCCCCGCCACATCAAACTCTATGACCACGTCCTTCAGATGCACGTCCTCGATGGGGCTCTCCGGCAGCCCCAGCAGGTATATCCCCGTCCCGGCGCACCCCGTGCAGGCGACGTCTTCCAGCTCGATCCCCCTGACCCGGGGCGTCATATCGTCCGGCGCAAGCGGCGCGCGCCCCTGCACATAGGGGCTGTGGCCATCGGGGTCGCAGTTGTAGAACATATTGGCGGTGAACGGGAACATCACCCCATCCATGCGGATGTGCTCGCACCGGATGCCTTGCACCACGCTGGAGCGCCCACGCCCACGCCTGGTCTTGATGCGTATGCCCCGGTCTGTATGCCGGAACAGACACCGGCGGATGGTCACATCCCAGGCGCCGGAGGATACCTCGCTGCCAATAACCACCGCGCCGTGCCCCCGCTCCATAAGGCATTGCTCGATCAGGATCTTCTTCGAAGGCATGGCATGGGCTGTCCCCATGTACAACTTGCCGCTTTTGATGGCGATGCAATCGTCCCCCACGCTGATGTGGGTACCCAATATGCGCAAACCATCACAGGACTCCGGGTCGATGCCGTCCGTGTTTGCACTGTCCGGGGGGTTGCGGATGGACAGGCAAAGCAGCGACACGTCGGCGCAGCGGTAGGGGTGGATGGTCCAGGACGGGCTGTTGCGCACCGTCAGGCCAACGAGCTTCACGCCGCCGCATCCACACAGGAAAAACGTGCGCGCCCGCCAAGCCTTGTGCTTTTCCGATGGGTTGGCCCACCAGCCGCCCTCTTTTCCGCCCCCATCGACCACCCCCTCGCCCGCCACCGTCACGTCTTCGCAGCCGATGGCATTTATTAGGGACGCATAGGTGTCCAGCGGGTTCCCCTCCCAGGACCCCAGCAAATACTCCTGTGCAGGTGTGGGGTAGATGGCATGAAGGCCATACCCCCCCTGTGGCGCCGCCTCCGGCATCCCAGGCAAGCATCCTTCCGATGCATGGGGCTGACCCCGCACGCAGGTCGCCGCCCCAGGCTCCACCACCCCAGGCAGGATGGGATACGCATCCCGGTCAGGCACCCCCTTAAGCACCGCCCCTTTTTCCAGGTAAAGTGTCATATGGCTCTTCAGGAACAATGGCCCCGAGAGATACTCGCCTGGGGGGAACATCACCGTGCCTCCGGGTGGGCAGCAAGCAATCGCGGCCGCCAAAGCGGCGGTGTCAACGGTCTTTCCGTCGCCCACCGCGCCGAACCGTCGCACGTCCAGGCAGATGGTTTCCACAGGTGTGGAAAATGTGCCTGTCGCCCGTCCCCCAGCGGGCGCCTGTCCGGCATCGGCGGCGACGGATTCGATGGTGTACCCGTAGGCGGTGCTTGGTTCCAACCCGAACACCGCAAAAACATTCGTCGCAAACCCCCGGCAAAGGCAACCGCCCATGCCGGCTGATCCCATCCCCACTTCCGGCGATGGCCCTGATCCTCCCGTTGGACCCATCAGGGGTAATTCCGCAGGTCCTGCGGCGTACCCTATCCCCGGTGTCGCCGCCGGTTCTACATCGCCCCCCGTCCGGGAAAGCGCATCCCACGGTTGCGCCCACTGCGGCCACAGCCTCACCACCACAGGCCCCGGCGCATAGTAGATGGAATCATTGTCCAGCGCAAACACCGCAAACCTGCTGGAAATTTCCAGTATCCTGTGTTTCAACACGCTGTGTCCCCCATCCCACTTTCATCACACATCTGCCGTCACCTTATCCCCACACTTTACTGTCTCCCGTTGGTCTCCCGTTGGTCTTCCGTTGGTCTCGCGCACAGCCCCTGTGCCCCCCTACCCCTTCAAGCTTCCGGCGGATATCCCCTCCACGAAAGTCTTCTGGGCGAAGAAAAAGATGACGAGCGAGGGCGCCAGCGCCAGCAGGGAAAACGCCAATATGCGGTTCCAGGCGGTGCCCGCATCCGTGTCCATGCACATTTTGATGAAGACGGAGGCGGGTTTCTTCGCGACGGTGCTGATGTAGATGAGCGGCCCCATGAAATCATTGGAAGACCACATGAACTGGAACAGCGCGCAGGAAACCATCGCCGGGGAGAGCATGGGGCAAATCACCCGCAGGAGCGTCTGGAAGGAGTTGCAGCCGTCGATGGCCGCCGCCTCTTCCATTTCTTTCGGGATGCCCCGCAAAAACTGGACCAGCATGAACACAAAGTAGGTGTCCACCGCAAACAGGCTGGGCAGGACGATGGGCAGGTAGGAGTCCAGCATCCCCCACTTTGCGAACATGATGTACTGTGGCGCATTCAGTACGGTCTGGGGCAGAAACAGCGTGGAAATCATGACCGCGAAGAGTGTTTTGTGCCCGATGAAATTGAACCTCGCGAACCCATAAGCCGTGAGCGTGGCGCTGGCCACCGTGAACGCCACCTTGGTCAGCACCATCTTGTAGGTGTTCGCCATGGCCATAGGCAGGTTCAGCTGCCCGCTGTACTTCTTGAAAATCGATTTGTACGCCTCGAAGTTCCACTTTTCCGGCCACAGCGCGATGCTGCCGAAAATCTCCGCATTGCTTTTGAACGTGGCGAAAACCATCCAGATCAATGGGTAGAGCATGAGTACCCCCACCCCGATCAGGACGATGTAACGCAGAGCAGTTTGTACTTGTCCCCTCTTACCCCGTTTTTTCATTTGGCCACCTCGTCAGCGTAGTAGACCCAATGTTTCTGGCTGGCAAATGCGATGGCGGAGAGCGCACCCACCACCACGAAGAGGATCCACGCCATGGCACTGGCCATGCCCATCTGGAACCGCTGGAACGCCTGCCCGTAGATGAGCAACGAAATCAATGTGGTCGCTTGGTTCGGCCCCCCCTTGGTGATGATGTAGGGCCCGTTGAACTCCTGGAACGCCTGCACCAGCTGGGTCACCAGGTTGTAAAAGATGGAGGGGGTGATGAGGGGCACCGTGATTTTCGCGAACCGGATGGCGCTCCCCGCACCGTCGATGGCCGCGGATTCATACAGGTCCGTGGGGATGCCCTTGAGAGCCGCCAGGAAGATCACCATGGCCGACCCGAACTGCCACACCCGCAGCAGGCATATGGTGAACAGCGCCAGGTTCCCGTCACCCAGCCAGGAAGGCCCGGCGATGCCCACCGCCCCCAGGATGCCGTTGATGATGCCCTGTTTCTGGAACAATGCGCTCCACAGGACGGCGATGGCCACCGACCCGCCCAGGATGGAAGGGATGTAGTACGCCGTGCGAAACAGCCCCACCCCTTTGATTTTGAAGCTGAGGATGTATGCCACAAACAGCGCGAACAGGAGTTTCAGCGGCACTGTCATGAAAGCATATCTGAACGTCACGAAAAACGCCTTCAGCATATCCTTGTTGGTGAAAAACTCCTGGTAGTTGAACAGCCCATACCGGGTGACAGCCTGCCCTTTGCGCAGGATATAGTCCGTGAAGCTATAGTAAAAACTGGATGCAAAGGGGTAAAGTTTGAAGGCCGCGAACCCGATCACCCAGGGCAGGATGTAGAGGAAGCCGATGTTGTTTTTGATGAGTTTCTTTGTCTTTTTCAATGGGAACCTCACTTGAATGAAACCAATATGAGCAAACACGCCCACAGGTACCAAGGGGCGGCACGGTTTCTTATCTGCGGTTTATCATTTGCGGCCTCAACATTTCAATGTGTCCGGCCCTTCATACAACACACAGCCGGTGAGGAGGACCCCCGGCTGTGGCTGTGTGTCAAGCATGCGCCTCGCATTTTTTTCTGCGTACGCATGTGCCCTATTGCGTGCGCATACCCTACTGTCACCGGTCACTCCCCAGCCAGCCGATGATCCACCATGGCGGGTTCAGTGACCTGCAACGATTATTACTGCGGCGCACATTGTTTATTGCGCTCGCACATTTCTTACTGCGCTGCCATCACTGTGTTGATCGCCTCCACCAGCTGCTTCGCGGCTTCCGCGTCACTGATGCTCTTGTAGCTGTGGGCGGAGAAGATCTTGTAGTATGCGCCTTCCGGGTTGTTCTTCAGGTCATTGTGCTCGAAGTAGGCGTCCAGGGGGAACTGGTTCCACCCCTCGTTCAGGGCATAGTTGGTGGCGTCGATGGTCAGCTGGTCCACTATGCTGTCCCGCTCGGCGATGGCAAATGCCGCCGCGCTGGCAGGCACGCCACGCTCGCCCGCCATGGCCACCACGCCCTCTTCCTCATTGAGCATGAAGTTGATCAGTGCCGCCGCTTCTTTCGGGTGCTTGCAGGTCTGGGTCACGGCAAACTCCATGGAGATCTTGTTGAGCCCGCCCTTGTAAGGGAGGCCATCAAACATGGGGCCGGCCACGAAGCCTGCCTGCTGGTCTTCAGGAAGGGAAGCCTTCAGCGGCGCATTGGAGGTATTCCAGGTGTGCACCCCCGCCCAGTAGCCATTGATCCAGCGTTCGGACTGATCCAGCGGGTCTGCGCTGAACTCCTTCACCATCTGGATGGTGGGGATCACATGCTTGTCCTCCAGCTCCGTGAACATGGCGAACCCTTCTGCGATCTCTTCCTCGGTGTAGTTGACTTTGTTGTCCACCACCCAGGGTTTGTTGTACAGGGATTCCAGGTAGTACACCATGAAGATGATACGGTCGTACTCCGTCAGCATGAATGGGTAGTAGTCGTCGCCCAGCGCCGCCTTGAACGCCTCGCCGCTGGCAAGCATATCGTCCCAGGTGGTGGGGATGGCCACGCCCGCTTTGTCAAAGGTGTTCTTGTTCCAGAACATGGTGCGGGCCGTCATCGCCACGGGGATCCCCTGGAGCTTCCCGTCCAGCTCGCTGGCTTTCAGCGCGCTCTCCGGGAACTGTTTTACGTCCAGCACGTCCTGGTAGTCATACAGGTTCACGAACACATTGCCGTTGGCGCCGAAGTTGTAGATCCAGTTCCAGTTGATCTGCACCACGTCCTGGGCGGTGTCGGAGGCGAACGCCAGCCCCATGGTGTCCTCCCAGCCGGTCCAGGCACTGAAAGTGGACTCCACTTTGATGTTGGGGTACTTCTTCATAAATGCGTCGATGGCTTTCTGTGTGGCCTCCGCCCGGCTTTCCCCGCCCCACCAACTGATGGTGAGGGTGATGTTGTCCGTGGTGAGGGCTGCGGGGTCTGTGGCGGCCTCAGTCGCCGGGGCCTGCGTTTCCGGTGCGGCCGCGGGCGCAGGCGCTGCCGTGGTAGCGGCTGGCGCAGGTGCGGCCGTCGTCACAGCTTGTGTGTCGACAGCGCTTGGGGCTGCTGTCGTCTGGGTTGCGCCTCCGCCGCCGCAGGCCGCCAGTGTCGCCACAAGCATCACCATCCCGACGATCGCTGCCAGTATCTTGTTTCTTTTCATAGTTCCCTCTCCCTTTCTTGCAATGCATTCTTCCAATGTGCCATCCAGCCGGTGGCATTTCCTACTGATACCGCCATTCTACCCTATGGGTATGTACAAAACAACTATAATATCAGACATCAATCCTCAAAAATCAGACATATGGCACAATAGATTTGTTCCTCTCCAGATGGTATGATAGTGACATCATGAAAACGGCGGGAAGGCATCGGCGAAAA
The DNA here is from genome assembly GCA_031272185.1 of Lachnospiraceae bacterium. Lineage (GTDB taxonomy): Bacteria > Bacillota > Clostridia > Lachnospirales > Lachnospiraceae > JAISUG01. The sequence goes on along the minus strand of JAISUG010000026.1, from coordinate 6,271 downwards.
TTTGGAATCCGCATGGGCATCCTGACGCTCCTCCTCATGGAGCTGGCGGCGGTTGTGTTCGTGTACACCCTTTTCATCAATGGGATTCGCAACGACTACATCAACCTGGTTTACGACAGCTCCGACAAACTGGTGGCGCAGTACGCCATCCGCTTCACCCAGCGCATGAAGCAATACGATGCATTGTCTGCATCCTTCAGCTCCGACGAGAACATCCGCAGGGACATCCGCACATATACGAATGCGGCCGCCGCTTCGCAGGCTGCGGGAACCCAGCCCGAGGGCTCCCAGGCTGAGGACTCCCTGACCGCCGCCGCACAGACCGGGGGCACCCAGACCGAGAACGCCCTGCCCACCGCCGCACAGGCCGAAGGCGCCCAGACAGATGCCGCCCTGACCTCTGCACAGGCCGCCGCCGCGCAGGCCGCGGCGTTGGGTGACATGCACAACCAGATGTATTGGATGGCATTCCACGATTCCACGGTGGAGTTCCTCTCCTTCGAATTCGACGACGGCAAATCGGTCATCGCCGGGGACTCCCGCAACCGCCCGGTCCTGGAATCCGCAAGGGCTGAAATCCTGGCGTTGGCGCGGGCCAACAACGGACGGATCGGCTGGTATATCCCCGCACAGTTCGGGCACACGGGCATCCTGTACCAGCTGATCAAGGACCCCTCCGTCTATGGCATGCCCAGCCGGGGCGTACTGATGGCATATGTGGATTTCGATGCGGTGTTTGGGGAACTGGTCGCGGGTGCAGATGAAGAAAACCCGGAGCTGGTTTGCCTGACCGACGGGAAACTCCTTTTCCGGGAAGGCACAGCCGCGGCCCATGCGGATTTGCGGGCAGCCATCGGCGAAAGTGCAGGGGTCGCCCAGTCCGAGGAGGCACTTGGTGCAGGGGTCACCCAGGCCGGGGGCTCCAGCACCAAACCGGTCCAAGGCTCCGGGGCGGATGGCAAGGTACTGATCGATGGGGACACCTACTTCATCAGCGCCAAACCCCTGGCCTATGGCGACTTCATCCTCGGTTACCTCCAGGCGGAAGAGGGCGTGCTGCGCGGGTTTTACCAGGTAAACCGCAAGTTCATCGTCGGCGCGGCATTGCTCGGGTTTCTGGTGCTTGCGCTGGGCGCGGCCGCATCCCTTTCCCTGACCAGGCCACTGCGGGCCCTCACTTGGGATATGGAAAAGGCCACCCGTCAGGGTGACATACGGCCCAGGCCCGACGGTGCGCACTTCCCGAAGCCGGAGATACTGTCCAGGGAGTTCAGGTTCAGGGAGGTCCAGGCGCTGGCGGACAGCTATACCCACCTGATTGCCCGCATAGACACGCTGATCCATGAGGTCTACGACAAGGAACTGGCCAACATGGAGATCCGCTATAGGATCCTCCAGCAGAACATCCGCCCGCACTTCCTGTACAACACGCTGGACACCATCAACTGGAAAGCCATCATGGCCGGCAATGGCGAAGTGGCGCAGATGGTCAGGTCCCTGTCGCACCTGCTGCGGGTGTCCCTCTCCGGGCCGGACATGGTCACCCTTGGAGAGGAGCTGGTTTTCCTGCAAGAATACCTGACGATCCAGCAGATGCGATTCGGGGAGCGGCTGGTGTTCGACTCATGCATCGACCCCCTGGCCATGGGCTGCCCCATCCCCCGCCTAACCCTCCAGCCGCTGGTGGAAAACTGCATCTGCCACAACCTGGAAAAGAAATCCGCCGCGCTGCACGTTGAGCTGAAAGCTGCGGCACATGGCGACACCGATGCCGCCACGGCCGGGACAGCCCTGATCACGGTGACAGACGACGGCACCGGCGCGGTTTTGGCGGATGTGCTCGCATACCTCGCCATGGGCAAACCCGAAGAGCCGTCCTCACACTCGGATGGCATTGGCCTGTACAATATCAACCAGCGCCTGCTGCTGGCGTTCGGGGAAGGGTACGGGCTGACCCTGGATCTGACCGAAACCGGCGGCATGAAAGTATCCTTCCCCCTGCCGATGGGAATCGACGGCCCCGCCGGCGGTACCCGGAAAGGAAGCACATGACCATCCTCATCGCTGACGACGAAAACACCATACGCCAGGGGCTTTGCACCGCCGTGGACTGGGCATCTATGGGTTTTGAGCAGGTGCTCCAGGCCGAGGACGGGCGCAAAGCCATGGATCTCATAGAAACGCTGAAACCAGACGTGGCCCTGCTGGACATCCGCATGCCGGAAATGACCGGCTTGGAAATCCTGGCCCGTCTCAAGGATATGCCGGATGCGCCCAAGTGCATACTCCTCTCCGGGTACAGCGAGTTCGAATATGCCGTGGAGGCATTGCGCAACAATGCAGGCGACTATCTGGTCAAACCCTGTTCCATCGAGGAACTGACTGCGGCGGTGTCGAAAGTGGCCGGATTGGCCGCCGACCGGTGCCCCCCTGCCCGGGAGGACGGGGCTACGGCGCCCCCCGTTTCCCCCCAGGACCCCCAGGAGCCCCAGGAGCCCGGCGCCCCTCTTTTGTCCCCCGCGGTGGACAAAGCCCTGCGGTACATGCGCGCGCATCTTGCCGATCAGGACCTGTCGCTGGGGAAGGTCGCCCGGGAGGTGCTGTTCCTGCACCCGGACTATTTCGGGAAACTGTTCAAAAAGGAAACGGGGGAGCGGTTCGGTACCCTCCTCATGAAAATGCGCATTTCCGCCGCCATGGACATCATCGACAAGGCATCGGAACGCCCGAAGGTCGCGGTGCTCGCAAGGGCGGTGGGGTTGGGGGACAATGCCACCTATTTCAGCCAGGCGTTCCGCAAACAGGCCGGCTGCCTGCCCTCCCAGTACGCCAAAGGAGGCTCCGGGCACGCGGGATGATGAAGCCTGCCCACAAAAACTTTCCCCCTAAAGCGGATCGCAAGGCGCATCCCGCACGAGCTTGTTTGCGGGCTTCTCGGCCACAAAAAACCCGCCCGCCCAGGGGGACCGCAACATGCCCGTAACCGGTTGCGGCCCGCATGGGTGGGCGGGGTTCAACACCTCCGCTTCCCAGCGGCATCATTTCTTCGCCGCGACGCTATTTCTTCGCTGCGACGTTACTTCTTCGCTGCGACATCATTTCTTCGCTATATATTTCCTGATATCCAGCGCGATGGCCGTCACCAGCACGATGCCCTGCACGATGTACTGGTAGTTGGTGTTGACGCCCAGGTACTGCATGCAGGTCTTGAGGAGCTCGAACACCAGAACCCCGATGAGCACCCCGGACACCCGGCCGATGCCGCCGTTCACCGACACGCCGCCGATGGTGCAGGCCGCGATGGCTTCAAGCTCATAACCTTGGCCCATGTTCACGGAGGTGCCGCCGGACTTGGCCCCGAAGAGGAACCCCCCCAGCGCATACAGCGCCGCGGCGGTGACGTAGATGATGATCTTCGTTTTCTTCGTGTTCACGCCCGACACTTCCGCCGCCTGCTCATTGCCCCCGATGGCATACATGTATTTCCCGTGGGTCATCTGGTTGTAGACGAACCAGATGATGATCCCCACAACCAATGCGATGAGGAACAGGTAGGGTATCCCCACCTTGCTCCCGCCGAAACGCAGCTGTTTGGCCACCTCCGTGTAGTCGGAGCGGTATCCGCCGATGGGCGTGGCGTCCGTGTACACCAGGCACACGCCGTAGACGATGAGCTGCATCCCCAGCGTCGCGATGAATGCGGGCACCTGCAGGTAGGACACCACCAGGCCGTTGATGAAACCGAACACCATGCACACCGCGATGCAGATAAGCAGCACCACCAGGATCCACCAGGCGCCGAAGTTGGGCAGGTTCGGCCAGAACTTCCCGCTATAGTCCGCTTTTTGCAGCAGGGTGCCGGCGATGCATGCGGACAGCCCCACCATGCGCCCCGCGGACAGGTCCGTGCCCTTGGTGATCAGGCACCCCGACACGCCGCAGGCCACGATGAACCGGGGCGCCACGTTCATGATGACGTTCACCAGGTTCCCCGACGAAAAGAACGTGGGCTGCCTGATCCCCGTAAACAGCGCTATGAACACCAGCACCACGATGATGCCGTTGTTGATCAGGAAATCCTTCGCCTTGAAGTTCTTGGTGGCGCCTTCCATGTATTCTTTTGCATTGAAACCCTTTGCCATGTCAAGCTCCCTTCAGTTCGAACTGGGTGGCGTACGCCATGATGGCCTCCTGGGTGGCCCCCTCGCCTTCCACCTCCCCGGTGATGCGCCCGTTGCACATGACGATGATCCGGTTGGACATGCCGATGAGTTCCGGCATCTCCGACGAGATCATGATGATGGACTTGCCCTGCTTCACCAATTCGATCATGATCTGGTATATCTCATATTTCGCTCCCACGTCGATGCCCCTGGTGGGCTCGTCCATGATGAGGATGTCCGGGTTGTTGGCCAGCCAGCGCGCGATGATCACCTTTTGCTGGTTGCCCCCGGAAAGCGACTGGATGAGCGTCTTGCCGCTGGGCGTCTTGATGGAGAGCTTGCGGATGCTCTCGTCCACCACCGTGTTCACTTTGCGGTAGTCTATCTTGCCCATTTCCGCATAGTTTTTGTATGACGCGATGGCCGTGTTGTCCAGGACGCTCAGGCAGCCGATGATGCCGGTGCCCCGCCTGTCCTCTGTGATCATCCCCACGGACCGGCCGATGGCGTCCTGGGGCCTGCGTATGATGGCCGGCCGCCCCAGCATTTCCACGCTGCCGGACTGCACATGGCGCATCCCGAACACCGCCTCCATCAGCTCCGTGCGCTGGGCGCCCACCAGGCCGCCGAACCCCAGGATCTCCCCCCGCCGCAGCTCAAACGAGCAGTGCCGGAAGGAACGGGGGTGTATGCTGCACAGGTCCGTTACCCGCAGCACCACCTCGTCGGTGCGCACGTCGTCCTTGGGCGGGTAGACATTGGTCAGGGGCCGCCCCACCATCTGCCGGACGATCTCGTCGTCGGAGATGTCTTTCACTTCCCAGCTGCCCACGTACTGCCCGTCCCGCATGATGGTGATGTCGTCGGCGATCTTGCGGATCTCCGCCATCTTGTGGCTGATGTAGATCATCGACACGCCCCGCCCCCGCAGCTCCCGGACGATGCGAAACAGCGCCTCCACCTCGTTTTCGGTGAGGGAGGATGTGGGTTCGTCCAATATCACCAGTTTCGCGTTTTGGCTCACCGCCTTGGCGATTTCCACCGACTGCATCTGGCCGATGGACAGTGTGCCCAGCTTCGCCTTGGGGTCAAAATCCATCTTCACGTCTTTCAGCCATTTTTCCGATTCGGCGTTCATCACTTTGTGGTCCACGACCCTGAGGGGGCCAAAGTTCTTCATTGGGTAACGGCCCAGGTACATATTCTCCGCGATGGTCCTGGCGGGGATGGGCTGCAGCTCCTGGTGGACCATGGCCAGCCCCTTTTTGAGTGCATCGTCGGGGTTCGCGATCTCCACCGGCACGCCGTCGATGTACACCGCCCCCGCATCCCTTTTGTAGATGCCGAACAGGCATTTCATCAATGTGGATTTGCCCGCCCCGTTTTCCCCCATCAGCGCATGGACGGTGCCGGGGCGCACTTTCAGGTTCACGCCGTCCAGTGCCTTCACGCCGGGGAAGGACTTGCTGATCCCAGTCATTTCCAGCCGATACTGCTCTGCCATGCTGTACCCCCTGTCACTTTATTGCAATGCTGCTTTTCCTATCCGTTGCACAGGCGCACCGGGCGCAAGCCTTGGCACCTTTCCAGGCCTTCCGGCACTGTATTTCCTATCCGTCGCCGCTAACGGTTTCTCCCCAACCTGCACTTGCAAAAGCGGGTGTGCCGATTTTCTGACACACCCGGTTTTTGTTCAGTGCAGCGACCGGCCAAGGCCTCTTTCCCGGACCCCGGTTGCCCCGCCGGCCGGCCCCTATCCTGTTACTTTATCTGGTCCAGGATCTCCTGGGCGTTGTCCTTGGTGACTTTCAGGTAGTCCACCATGTTCACTGCCTGGACGGGCTCGCCCCGCAGGTATGCCACCGCGCAGTCCACCGCCATCTGGGCCTGGGAGAAATGGTCATTGAACACCGTCCCGGTCTGCTTGCCTTCGATGACGTTCTGCACCGCCTCGGTCAGGGCGTCCACCCCCACCAGGTAGATGTCCTCGTTGATCTTGCGCCCTGCGGACTCGATGGCCTGCAATGCGCCCAGGGCCATGGCGTCGTTGTTGCAGAACACCACTTCCACCTGGTCGCCGAACTGGGTGAGCGCATCCTGGGTGATCT
>JAISUG010000004.1 GCA_031272185.1 Lachnospiraceae bacterium | reverse complement strand
GGGTTGGGGCGGGGTGGTGTCGTTGGGGGCGGGGGCGGCGGTGCGTCCGGGGCCGGGGGGACATGCGGGCCTGCCGTGACTGGGGCGACGGTGCCTGGTGGCGTCGATGGGGGCGGGTCCGGCGGTGCGTCCGGGGCCGGGGGGACATGCGGGGCTGCCGTGTCTGTGGCCGGGGTGGAGATGGTGTGCGCAGGAAACGGGGGTGCCTCGTCGGTGGGCAGCCCCGGGAGTATGTCCTCGGCCCTGCCTACGACGAAAGTGGCGTTGGCGATACCGTTTAGGCGTGCGTTTTCACGTGCGTCAGCCACGGCGGATTCAGACACCTCGATGCCGTATATCCGGCAAGGGCGTATGCTATGGCGCGCCAGGTACAGTGAGATCGTGCCGATGCCGCAGTATAGGTCCCAGATGACCACGGGATCCTTGTAGTCAGGGTGCGACGGTGGACCTGAAAGCATGTCGGCTGCGGCTGTGGCCGTGTCGCCTGGATGTGCCCCCAGGCCGGAAAATTCCAGCACTGTGGCGTAGAGTTTCTCGGTTTGGGTGGGGTTGACCTGGTAAAATGACAGTGGTGAAATCCGGTATGTGACGCCGCCGATACGGTCGGTGAGCCTGCCGTCCCCGTAGATCGGGATGACACTTTCGCCCAGTATCACGTTGGTTCGGGCCTCGTTGATGCAGTAGGATATGCCTGTGATGCCGGGGATTCCCAGCAGCAGTTCCACCAACCGGCTGGAATGTGGCAGGCGTTTGCCGTTGATGACGAGGCAGACGTCTGAGGTGATCAGGGCAGTGTGTGATTCTTTGCCGACGGTTTGGGCGATGCCGCTCGCGTGCGTCAGGTCGGTGGCATCGATATTGGCATATGGCGCAGCCACATTTGGAACGGCCACATTTGGAACGGCCATATTTGGAACGGCCACATGTGGCTCGGCGGATGGCTTGTTGCCGATGTGTGTGACATGTGGATGGTCGCATTTGACGGTATCTGCGCTACGTATCAGGCAGTGGCGCACCAGCCCCGTATGGGTGGATTCGTCGTATGGGCGCACATGGCATTCTTCCATGTACTGCTTGACCTTGGAAAGGATGTCCCGGTTGATGGCGGGCTGCAGCAGGCAGTCCGTTTGTTTTATGAGGGTGTGGGTGCGCCCCGCATAGAACCCGTAGATGATCTTGCCGTTCTTGTCCGCCGCGAAAGGCACCTGTGCTTTGTTGCGGTAGCGGTAGGGGTTAGCCATGCCGATGACGGGGAGGGCGGACGGGCAGGGTTCATCGGATGCCGGAGGGCCGCCGGATGGGGAGCTATCGGCACCGCGCCCCATGGACGCCACCGGCACATCGGGGAGCGTGGCATGACGCACAGCGTGGGTGGCGGATGCACCGGCGCCGATCATGCCCGCGATCTCTTCATCTGAAAAGCGCCCTATACGCAGCAGGTGCTGCAGGACTTTGCTGGCTTTGTATCCCAGCTGTTTCACATATGCAAGGCCCTGCAGCTGGCAGCCACCGCAGGAACCGGCGACCGGGCAGGGGGCCTCGATGCGAAATGGGGAAGGGGTCACCAGCCGGACCAGTTTCGCATAGCCGTAGTGCTTTTTTTGCTTCATGGCCCGCACCAGGGCCACGTCGCCCGGGAGGGCATCTTTCACGAACCATGTGAAGCCTGATGAGGGGATGGGGGTGGCATCTGGGATGCCCGCGCCATCGACGCTCGCATCTTTGATGCCTGCATCTTTGATGCCTGGCGAGGCTTTGTCTGTTATCGGTGCCGCATCCGTGGATGTGATATGGTGGCCATGGCCGGGCGGGCTCGCCGGGGCGGGACTGTGGGGCAGGGGCGTCTTTCCCACGCCGCTGCCATCCTCTGCCAGATCTATGATTTCCAAGGTGAATTCGTCGTTCTTTTTCATGCTTGCTTGCCGGTTCCGAACAGCCGCGGCGGCCCGCAAGTGCAGGTTGCCTGGGCGGATGTGGTGGTTTGTTTTGGCCCGCCGTACAATATGACCATATTTGTGGCTGAGGCGACGGCGGCGCAGGGGCGGGAAAGCGTGCTCACTCGCCGGTTCTGCGCACGCGGATTCCGATATGACTGTAGGGTTGCGGGAGCGGCGGGAAAGCGTGCTCACTCGCCGGTTCTGCGCACGTTGGTGTCCAGCAGGCGCTGGAACCCGAGCCATCCGGTGTTGTCCTTGGCGGACTGCAGCAGTTCGGTCATGATCTGCAGCTTCGCGTCCGTGTTGTCGGCGAGGTTCAGTGCCAGTGCCTCTATCAGCGCGGGTTTTTTGGGGGAGCCGAACTCGAACTCGCCGTGGTGGGCCAATATGCAGTGTTTGAGCTCGCTGGCCAGTTTGTGCGGGAAACCCTCGATGCTGCGCATCCTGGCGCCGATGACCTCAGTGGCGATGATGATATGCCCCAGCAGCTGGCCGTCGTCGGTGTAGCCGTTTTCGGGGAAATTGGAAATCTCGGCGATCTTGCCCACGTCGTGGAAGAGCGCAGCGGTCAGCAGGAGGTCGCGGTTCAGCAATGGGTAATACCCGGCGTAGTAGTCGCAGAGTTTCACCACGCTGAGGGTGTGCTCCAGCAGCCCGCCCACGAAGCTGTGGTGGACGCTCTTGGCGGCGGAGTGTTTGCAGAACGCCCGGATGAAACCCTTGTCGTCCACAAAAAAGCTGTCGGTGAGGCGCTTGAGGTAGGGGTTGGTGATGGAGGCGACGAAACCTGACAGTTCCTGCCACATAAGGGGTATGTCTTTTTTGGAAACCGGCAGGTAGTCTTCCGGCGCGAACTCCCCTTTGTCCGCTTTGCGGATGCGGCGGACATTCATCTGGAACGTGTTCTGGAAAAGCGTCACGTCCGCTTCCACGTACACGTAGTCCAATGCTTCGAAAACCCCTATGCCGGGGTTGTTCAGATCCCAGATCTTGGCATCCATGCTCCCTGTCTTGTCCTGGAGCACCAGGCTGCCGTACTCCTTGCCTGTCTTGGTCAGCTGGATCTGTTTCTGCCTGCACAGGTAAACGCACGACACGTGCATCCCCTCGCGCAACTCCTCGATGAATTTCATTCGTCCTCTTGTTCTAAGGGCATACGACACAAACCCTGCTTGCGCTTCGCGCGCACCGCCTGCAAAACCCGGCACTTTTGATGTGCCAACAACGCACAGGTATGCCACGCTCACCGCACACGCTGTCTATAAAACTCGGCACATCCGCCGCGTCGGCCTGACAACAGTCTGTTTGCGGTACCTGCCGTGACGGGGGGCAATGTGTCACCGCGCGCCAAGCACCACATCAAATTCCAGCTCTTTGTATTCGTCGACGCTGTTGCGTTTCACGGTGACGGTGATCTCGTCGCCGGTTCCCAGGGCTTCCACCGCCGCCTGCAAATCACGCATCCCCCCTATGCTGTGCCCGTCGATGCCTGTGATGACGTCGCCGTTTTTCACGCCGCCCACGTAGGCGGGGCCGTCTGCGATGGAGTCAGACACGTAGACCCCGAGGGGCACGCCTGTCTCCGCCACCGCTGCGCCCACGTCCTGCCCCAGGACGCCCAGGTATGGGGCGGGGGAGCCATTGGACAGCTTTTCGATGATGCCCTTGTACTCGCTGACCGCTATGGCGATGGGGAGGTTGCTGGCGATGGCCCCGCTGAAGATGTCGGTGAACCAGCCCACCATCTCGCCTTTGGTGTTGATGAGGAATGTCCCCGCCGCCACGTCGGTCTCCACGTCCGTCAGGAAGAGGCGGCAAATGCCGTCGGTGCGCGGGTAGCTGCGGAAAATATATGAAATCTCGCCGTAACAGGCGGAATGCACCCAGCCGGTGGGGCTCCCCATGGCCAGGATGAGGTCGCCCTGGCGGACGGAATAGGAGTTGCCCAAGGGCACCGATTTGACGGCGCCAAACGTCGCCGTCGGGAGGAGGGCGCTGTCCACGCTGACCACGGCCATGCCGATGATTTTGTCCATCTGCTTGATCTTGCCGGGCACTGTGGTGGACGTGCCGAACGTCACCTCGATGGAGTCGGCGTGCTCCACGGCCTTCTGTGTGACCAGGATCAGCGTTTCCTTGGGCGTGGCGTTGATCACCAGGCCTGCGTATATGCCCGTGCGCATCAGCGGGTTGTCGAACCAGTCCAGTTCCTGGGAAACGGAGTGCACCTCGACGATGCCCCTCTCCACATCATCCACCACTTTGCGCAGGTTGCCCTGCATGAGGATATAGTCCTCCATGGTATAGGTGTAGCTTTTGGGTGTGTCCTGGGCGCCTGTTTCGGCCGGCGATGCGCCGCCGTCCTCACCACTTGCGCCGTCTGTCACGGTTTCGCCGTCGCCTGCGGGCCCGCCCCCCAAAGAGCCTGACGCGCCTGAAGCATCTGCGCCGTCTGCGCCGTCTGCGCTCTCCGGGCTGTCCTCACCGCCCTCGGATCCTATGGGGCTGGTCTCCGGCACGGAAGTACCGGGGCTGCCTGCGGCTGTGGGATGCGTCTGTCCGGATGCGCCGGTCTGCCCGGCCCCGTCCGGTGAGGCGGTGGCCTGCCCCGTGGCCCGGTCGGGGGATGTGCCTGCCGGGTCGCTCCCGGTGTCGTCCCGGGACTGCCTTGTCTGCCCTGCCTGCCCCGATGCCCCGTCGGGGCCCGCCGAGGTGGTCGCTGCCACCGAAGCCGCGGTTCCCTGCCCCCCGGAAACTGCGCTGCCCGTGCCATATGAAGCAACGGATGTAACGGGGGCTGCCGATGTGCCGGATGTCTGGTATCCGGTGGGCGACACCGACGAGGCCGTGGTGTCAGGCTCATCCTTGGGGATAGTGATGGGCGGCGCTGTCTCGATGGTTTCCCGGGGCAAAATGTAGCGCTGTGTCAATGTGGATGCGACCGCAAAACTGGCGCCGGCCACGACACCCAGCAAAACGACGCCCAAAACCCTGAGCAGCCTGCGCCGAAACATCTGCCACCTGGTGAGTGGGGGTTTGCCGATGGTTTCCCTCATGAACTGCTTCTTTTCCGGTTTCGGTTCCGCATCCTGCTTCGGATCCGCATCCTGGGCTTTTGGCATGTGGTTTCTCCATGGTGCGAAACTGGTGCACTGACGTCACCCCTTGAACAAGCGAAAATGGGTTCTGCCGGGCCGTCATTTCTTCGTCCTGCAACCGATTATACTAGCAAATACGCTTGAAAGCAAGGGAAAGATGGCGATTCGGGCATAAAATCGATGAATCCGCTTTTAATTTCGGGAGATTTGTTTTATACTGAATGATACAGGGACAGCATTACCAAACAAGTTTGGTAACGCCAGTGATAACGCATTACAAGTTATGAGAACTAATGTTCTCATAACTTTAAACGCTGCGGCGCGTGCTTGCACGCAGACGCATTATGGCGAATCCCGAACAAACACGAGGAAGTAGCCCGATTAGGGCGGATTCCGATGTGCTCATGGTCAAGTTTTGCTTGACCATAGGATTGCGGGAGCTCGAAGAGCGGAGCAATCCGTGTATCATTCAAATGCGAAGTGAGCACGAAGACGCTTTATGGCGGGTCCCGAACAAACACGAGGAAGTGGAACGAACATGGACGAACTCACAAAAAAGGATCTGGAAAAGATCAACAAGGAAATCGAGTACCGCAAGGTGGTGGTGCGCGCCCAGGCGCTGGAGGCGGTGAAGACGGCCCGCGCTCATGGGGATCTGAGCGAGAATTTCGAGTACCAGGCAGCCAAGCGGGACAAAAACCGCAATGACAGCCGCATCAGGTACCTGGAAAAGCTGGTGAGGAACGCTCGGGTCATATCTGACGAGTCCAAAACGGACGAGATAGGGATCAACAACACCGTGACGCTGTATGTGGAGGACGACCGGGTGGAGGAGACGTACCGCCTGGTCACGTCCATCAGGGGCGATTCCCTCAAAGGGCTGATCAGCATCGACTCGCCCCTGGGCAAAGCCATCATGCGCCGCAAGGTGGGGGACCGGGTGTTCGTGCCCCTGGGCGACAAGGACGGGTACTACGTGGTCGTGCGGAAACTGGAAAACACCACCGACGACGACTCATTGGAGATACGCAGCTATTGAAAACCGGGCAAGGTGTGCCCCGCCGCATGAGGCGGGCCGCCATGACGCGGGCCGGATGAAGCGGCAAACGTAAGAAGAGTTGGGACAGAAAGCGCAAGCCTAGGTGTAGTGCGCAGGGTGGTTGCGTGGAAGCGGCAAACGGAAGAAGAGTTGGGACAGAAAGCGCAAGCCTAGGTGTAGTACGCAGGGTGGTTGCGCGTAAGCGGCAAACAGATGAAGAGTTGGGACAGAAAGGGGACATATGGGAAAAACTACTGTGGTGATCATGGCGGCGGGGATCGGCAGCCGTTTCGGGGGCGGGGTGAAGCAACTGGAGCCGGTGGGGCCGGGCGGCGAGATCATTATGGATTATTCGATCCACGATGCGCTGCTGGCAGGGTTTGACGACATCGTGTTCATTATCCGCAAGGACATTGAGAAGGATTTCCGGGAGGTCATCGGGGGGCGCATCTCCAAAAAGGCGCCGGTGTCATATGCTTTCCAGGAGCTTGGTGACCTGCCTTCACCGTTCCTGCTGCCTGCGGGGCGCACGAAGCCATGGGGGACAGGGCAGGCGGTGCTAAGCGCCAGGGGGCTGCTGCAAAACCCGTTCCTGGTCATCAATGCGGACGACTATTACGGGAAAGAGGGCTTTTTCCGGATGCATGACTACATGACCAAGGGGACGGGCGGCGCCGGAAGCGACGACAAGGCGATGCCGGGGGGCGTTCCCGCGACGGCGGCGTCTGGGTCAGACGCAGGTGCGGGAAACCGGGGCGTGGCGGTGGGAGGGGCCGGCGCGGCTGCCGGCAACGGACCCAAAGGGTCGGTGCGGGGGGGAGCTGATCACCCCCGGCCGTTCCACGAGCTTAGCATGGCGGGGTTCACGCTGTCCAACACCCTCAGCGAAAACGGGGGTGTGACCCGGGGCGTATGCCGCGTGGGGGAGGACGGTTATCTGCTGGGGGTGAACGAAACATATGACATTTATTGGGAAAATGACCCTGCCACAGGCGCAAGGAAGCTCCACGCGCTGACAGATGCCGGCGCGCCCGCCCAAATCAGCCCGGACCAGCCGGTGTCCATGAACATGTGGGGGCTGACCCCGGATTTCCTGGATGAGCTGGATGCGGGGTTTCGGAAGTTCCTGGGGGAAGCGGGGGCTTTGCCGGAGCGCGCCATGAAGTCCGAATACCTCCTGCCTAAGGCGGTGGACGACGTGATAAAGGCGGGGCGGGGCAGGGTGCGGGTGCTGCACACGCCCGACAGGTGGTTCGGCGTGACGTACAGGGAGGACAAGGCGGGGGTGGCCAAGGCCATCCGCGACCTGGTGGACCAGGGGGTATACCCGGCGAAGCTGTAGATGGGCGGCAGGCGGCCCGCCATGGCGCGTGGGGCGGCAACGTCATGCAATGACGAGTGAGTGGTGACGCCCCGGGCCGCCCGGCAGACGGGTTAGCGCATGCGGGGTGGCGCAGGTACATTGTCCGAAAAGTACGTGATGGACAGTGCGAGGCAGGTTCGCCCATGTGGGGCGGCGCGGGTGCAAGCAGCCACGGAAGAATTTGCGATGGTCGGTTTCATCAGGAAAATCATCATATTGGCCAATATCTTCATCGCTACCTTGATGATTTACTCCGTGTGGTCACTGGGGCGAATCGACAAGGCCGAGGTGGCGTACACCCCCATGGAGGATGCGACGCTGCCTTTGATTGCCATAAACTCCCTGGGGTACCGGATGAACGAGCTGCATGGGCACCTGCAGGAAATGGACAGCCGGACTGGCAGGGACCCGCTTACCGTGCTGGGGCCCGATCGGCGGCTGGCGCTGGAAATCACCGGTTCCGGGAAGAGCCCGGTGGGGATACGCTACGAGATACGCAACCTCACATTGGACCAACTGGTGGAGCGCACCATGGTGGAGTCCTGGGTGGAGCAAGACGGCACCAGCTACGTCACGCTGCCCATCCAGAACCTGCTGACCGAAAACCAGGAATACCTGCTGCACCTGTTCGTGGACACCGAGGTCTCGGGCACGCTGCATTATTATACACGGATCGTATGCGCGGACAATGAACGCGCCAAGGAGATGGTGGACCTGGCGGTGGGGTTTTCCGACAAAAGCCTGGACTACGAGCGGGCCAGGGAGCTGACGGTTTACCTGGAAACCAACGCCCGCGCGGACAACTCCACCCTGGGCAAGGTGACGCTGGAAAACAGCTACGCCCAGCTGACCTGGGGTGGCCTGAAAGTGGACAGGGTGGGCGACCTGCGGGTGACGATGCTGGAGCTGGACGGCATCATGGCCCAGGTGCGGGTGGATTACCTGGTGACGTCACTGGAACGGGAAGACGAACTCTACGAAGTGACCGACGTGTTCACCATGAAATGGAACGCCCAGCGCATCTACATGATGGACTACGAGCGGTCCGCGAACCAGATATTCCTGGGAGGCGAGGACGTGTATGCCGGCAGGCGCATCATGCTGGGGGTCATGAACGAGGGGCAGATGCAGGTGGTGAAGAGCCCGAGCCAAAGCTGGGTGGTGTTCGTGGCGAACCGTGAACTGATCTGCTACAACCAGTCCGTATCCGCGGTGGGGCCGCGCCCGTCGCTGGTATTCTCGTTCAGGGATTTCCGAACGGACGAAAATGGCCGGGCGGTGCCAACCGCGCACTTCGACGCCCGCAACGATTACCCCGAACACGGCATCCGCATCGTGGATGTGACCAACGAGGGCGACATATATTTCCTGGTGTACGGATACATGAACCGGGGGGCGCACGAAGGCATGATGGGCGTGGCGCTGTACCGCTACACCCAGGGGAGCCAGCCGGTGCTGGAGGAGCGGTTCTTCATGCCGAAAAACCAGTCATTCGAGAGGATATCCGCGGACGTGGACCGGCTCCACTACATGAAGGATTTGAACCAGTTCTACCTGTGGCTGGACCAGGCGATATATGCAGTGGACATCGTGAGCGGCGAATACATGGTGGTGGCGGAGAACATCAAAGAGGAGGATTTTTTCGCCAGCTGGGATTTTCGCTACATCGCATGGCAGCAGGGCGGCGGTTCCATCCATTGGATGGATCTGGAAAATGGCGCCAAGCAGGAGCTGCGCCCCGAACAGGGCGGGGCGTCGCTGCAGCCCCTGGGGTTCGTGGGGTACGATTTCGTGTATGGGCATTACCTGCAGGCCGATATCTGGAAAATGCACGGCCTAGGGGAGGAACGCCCCTTGTATGCGCTGCAGATCGTGGACGAGAACCTCCAGGCCGAGACCCGATATGAGCAAAGGGGGCGCTACCTGCTGGATGTCGCGGTTTCGGGCGAGCGCATCCATATGGACCGGTACGCAAAGGAGGGCGGTGGCTGGTACCGTTTCGTGGACAGGGACACCATCGTCTGCAATGTAAAGACCCCTGAAGGGTCCTCCGGCGGGGTGGGGTATTATGCGTCCAAGGAACGTGAAAAACTGTATTTCGTCCAGCTGGATTCCGTGGTGAGCGCCGACAGCGACTTGACGCTCGTGGCGCCCGAGCTGATCACATATGACAATTCTGTCACGCTGCGGCCCGAGGAAAACCTGACCACGCGCCAGTCGAGGTACATCGCATATGTCAGGGGGCGCTACGCGGGGGCATCGGAGGACTTCGCGGATGTGGTGGCCTGGGCATATGATGACATGGGGGTGGTGGTGGACGCCAGCCAGAGGATGGTCTGGAACCGGGTGAACCGCCGCAACGCGGTGACCATCGACCATGCGGAGACTGCGGCGCGGCCACTGGTGGACGAAAGCCTCATGGAAACCGTTTCTGCGGGCTCCGGCGCGCGCACACAGGCACTGAAGGCATACGGCTGCCCGCTGAGGAGCCTGTTTTACCTCATCGACAAGGGCATCCCCGTGGCTGCCTACACGGATGCGCGCAGCTACGTGCTGATCTACGGCTATGACGCGAACAACATCTCCATATTCGACCCGGTGGCAAATGAACGCTCCAAGATGGAGATAGAGGACGCCACGGCGCACTTTGAGGCCCTGGGCAATGATTTCGTGGCCGGGGTGCGGGTGGATGGTAACAACTGATCCTGCGCACAGTCGGATACACGAAAACCCCTTGCATAACGCAGGGGGTTTGTTTATAATCAAGGTGTGCGAAGTGCGAAAGATATGTCCGTCACGGTTTGGGCACCAAGCCGATGAGGTGTTTGCCGGCAGATGCGCGGTGATTCGAAAAATGGGGTGTGACATGGGCAGCAGGGAGAAGATGAACGCCAGGCCATTGCCGATAGGGATAGACGATTTCG
>JAISUG010000103.1 GCA_031272185.1 Lachnospiraceae bacterium | reverse complement strand
CCCTTGTCTTGTCCTTGTAGGCTGTCATATTTGCTCCTTTCATTGAATACTAAAAAGACCTTGCCGATGGTTCTATCAGCAAGGCCGAATATATGGAATGGAAGATGGGCTGGCCGTCTGCCGCAGACGAATGCGGAAAGTTCGAGCCGTCAAAACAGTGGCGTAAGCCCCCCTGAAACAACTGACTAAAACACGCTACACGGGAAACCTGCTATCAAAATGCTATCAAAACCCGGAAACAAAGTCCCGAAACCTTGATTTATCAGGCATTTCGGAGATTTGATTACTATTCCAGCTCGATGGTGGCGGGGGGTTTGCCGGTGCAGTCGTAGAGGACGCGGTTCACGCCTTTGACCTCGTTCACGATGCGGTTGGCGATGTGGGACAATGTGTCCCAGGGTATCTGGGCGGACTCGGCGGTCATGAAGTCGGAGGTGGTGACGGCGCGCAGCACCACGGCGTAGTCGTAGGTCCTGCCGTCGCCCATGACGCCCACGGAGCGCATGTTGGTCAAGGCGGCGAAGTATTGGGAAAGCCCAGAGTCCAGGCCAGCCCGGGCGATCTCTTCCCGGTAGATGTGGTCCGCTTCCTGCACCAGCGCCACCTTTTCGGCGGTCACTTCACCGATGATGCGTATGCCCAGACCCGGCCCCGGGAATGGCTGGCGGTTCACCAGGCGCGCCGGGATGCCCAGCTCCAGGCCGGCTTTGCGCACCTCGTCTTTGAAGAGCATCCGCAGGGGCTCGATGATCTCCTTGAAATCCACGTAGTCCGGCAGGCCGCCCACGTTGTGGTGGCTCTTGATGACGGCGGATTTGTCCAGGCCGGACTCGATGACGTCGGGGTAGATGGTGCCTTGGACCAGGAAGTCCACGGCGCCGATCTTTTTCGACTCTTCCTCGAACACCCGGATGAACTCCTCGCCGATGATCTTGCGCTTTGCTTCCGGTTCCGTGACCCCAGAGAGCTTTTGCAGGAAGCGCCCCCTGGCGTCCACACGGACAAACTGCAGGTCGTAGGGGCCGGATGGGCCAAAGACCGCCTCCACCTCGTCGCCCTCGTTTTTGCGCAGCAGGCCATGGTCCACGAAGACACAGGTGAGCTGTTTCCCCACGGCTTTGGACAGGAGCACCGCAGCCACGGAGGAGTCCACGCCGCCGGAGAGCGCGCACAGCACTTTGCCGGCGCCGACTTTGCGTTTCAAAGCCGCCACGGTGGTCTCCACGAAAGACGCCATCTGCCAGTCTCCTTTGCATCCGCAGGCATCATAGACAAAATGGGAGAGCATCTTCATGCCTTCCCGTGTGTGGGCGACCTCCGGGTGGAACTGGGTGGCGTAGAGCTTCCTGGAAGCATTTTCCATGGCCGCCACGGGGCATACCGGTGTGTGGGCGGTGCGGGCAAACCCCTCCGGCATGGTTTCGATGTAGTCGGTGTGGCTCATCCAGCAGACCGTGGGGGAGGTGATGTCCCGCAGGATGAGGCCGCCAGTGCGACAATCGGCCGGATATGCCCCAGAG
Source organism: Lachnospiraceae bacterium (assembly GCA_031272185.1). Lineage (GTDB taxonomy): Bacteria > Bacillota > Clostridia > Lachnospirales > Lachnospiraceae > JAISUG01. Next base: position 13,362 of record JAISUG010000103.1, on the reverse strand, counting down.
CCTTGAAGTTTCGCCGAGTCGTCTGTCTGGCCGACGGCTGATTGGTCGGTGGCGGCGCTTGGTGCGGTGACGGTGCGGGCTGACAGGCCGCCTGGCGCAGCACCAGCTTGCACACCGCCTATGGCCGGATCGTTCCCGACGAACACCTCCGTCTTCCCGTATTCGCTCACCGGGGCGGTGGTGACGCGGCCGCCCAGCTGGTGGGCCATGAGCTGGGCGCCGTAGCAGATCCCCAGGATGGGTATGCCAAGGTCGTATATCTCCTCGCTGCAGCGGGGGGATGCGGGGTCATAGACGCTGTTGGGGCCGCCGGTGAAGATGATGCCCTTTGGGCGCAGCGCCCTGATCTCCTCCAGGGGCGTATGGTAGGGCCGCACCTCGCAGTATACGTGGCACTCCCGCACCCGCCTTGCGATCAGCTGGTTGTACTGCCCCCCGAAATCCAATACGATGATCGTTTCTGTGTTCATAAGTCTCCCTTTGCTAATTCATATTTCTCTCTGGCCTTTTTGACGGATGAATGTGCGTCTGTCAATTTGCCTTGTGCGATGGGCTCTTTGGCTTGGGCGATTTTGGTGTGGATGTCCTGCATGTACATATTGCGCTCGAATGTTTCCATGCTCATGATCACCATGTCGCCATAACCATTTTTTGTAATGAAAATGGGCTCAAGCGCCTTGTGGCATAGTGCGGACACCTCGCTGGTGTTCTTCAAATCCCGGATGGGTATGATTTGCGGCATATACGACCTCCTTGCGTTGGCGCTGAGTTATGCCTGGTGCCTCGCATTCTCCAGATATTTTTTCACGTACCGGCCGGTGTAGGATGCGGTGATGGCAGCCACCTCCTCGGGGGTGCCCGTCGCGATGATCTGCCCGCCGCCGTCGCCGCCCTCGGGCCCGATGTCGATGATGTAGTCCGCGGTCTTGATCACGTCCAGGTTGTGCTCGATGACCACCACCGTGTTGCCGCCCTCGGCGAAGCGGTGCAGGATGTCGATGAGTTTGTGCACGTCCGCGAAATGCAGCCCCGTGGTGGGCTCGTCCAGGATGTAGATGGTCTTGCCCGTCCCCCGCCGGCTCAGTTCCGTGGCCAGCTTTATGCGCTGGGCCTCCCCGCCGGAAAGCTCCGTGGACGGCTGGCCCATGCGGATGTAGGACAGGCCCACGTCGTGGAGGGTCTCGATCTTGCGGCTGATGGATGGGATGTTCTCGAAGAAGCGCAGGGCCTCCTCCACGGTCATGTCCAGCACGTCGTAGATGCTCTTGCCTTTGTACTTCACTTCCAGTGTCTCCCGGTTGTAGCGTTTGCCCCCGCAGACCTCGCAGGGCACGTAGACGTCGGGCAGGAAATGCATCTCGACTTTCAGGATGCCGTCCCCGCTGCACGCCTCGCAGCGCCCCCCCTTGACGTTGAAACTGAACCGCCCTTTGGAATACCCCCTGGCCTTGGCGTCGGATGTGGATGCGAAAAGGTCCCGGATCATGTCGAAGACCCCGGTGTAGGTCGCGGGGTTTGACCTGGGGGTGCGCCCTATGGGCGACTGGTCGATGTTGATGACTTTGTCCAGCTGCTCCACGCCCTCGATCCTCCGGTGCTTGCCGGGGATGGTATGGGCGCGGTTGAGCTTTTTGGCCAATGATTTGTAGATGATCTCGTTGACCAATGAGCTTTTGCCGGAGCCGGACACCCCCGTGACGCAGGTGAAGACCCCCAGGGGGATGTCCGCGTCGATGTTTTTCAGGTTGTTCTCAGCGGCGCCGACCACCCGCAGCCAGCCGGTGGGCTCCCGCCTTTTTGCGGGGACGGGTATGCGCATGCGGCCGCTTAGGTATGCGCCGGTGACGGATGCAGGGCAGTCCATGATGTCCTGGGCGGTGCCGGTGGCCACCACCTCTCCGCCGTGCTCCCCTGCGCCGGGCCCGATGTCCACCAGGAAATCCGCCGACATCATGGTGTCCTCGTCGTGCTCCACCACTATGACGGAGTTGCCCAAATCCCGCAGGCGCTTCAGGGTGGCCAGGAGCTTGTCGTTGTCCCGCTGGTGCAGGCCGATGCTGGGTTCGTCCAGGATATAGGCCACGCCCACCAGGCCGCTGCCGATCTGGGTGGCCAGGCGGATGCGCTGGGCCTCCCCGCCGGAAAGCGTGGCGGTGCCCCTGGAAAGCGCCAGGTAGTCCAGCCCCACATTGATGAGGAAATCCACCCTGGCCTTGATCTCCTTGAGGATTTGCGCGCCGATGGCCGTCTGCATCTGGGTCAGGGAAAGCCCGTGCAGGAACTCCCTGAACTTCGCGATGGAGCGGTCGGTGGCGTCAAAGATGTTCACGTCCCCCACCGTCACCGCCAGGGATGTCTTTTTCAGGCGCTTGCCGCCGCAGGCGGTGCAGGGGGTGATGCGCATGTAGGTCTCGTATTCGGCCTTGGCGGACTCGGAGAAGGTCTCCCGGTACCGGCGGGCGGTGTTTTGCAGGAGGCCCTCGAAGGCCACGTCATAGACCCCCTCGCCCCTCTGGCCACGGTAGCGGACCTTCAGCTCCCGCCCGCCGGTGCCATGGACCAGGATGTCGTGGATGTCCCGGGGGTAGTCCTCGAATGGCGTGTCCAAGGTGAAATGGTACGCGTCGCACAGGGACACCAGGATCGCATTGGTGAAGCTGCCCTTGTCCATGCAGGACTGCCAGCCGGGCACCACGATGGCGCCCTGGTTGATGGAAAGGGACTTGTCCGGGATCAGCAGGTCCTCGTCGAACTCCATCTTGTACCCCAGGCCGAAGCACTCGGGGCAGGCCCCGAACGGGTTGTTGAATGAGAAGCTGCGGGGCTCCACCTCCTCGATGCTCACCCCGCAGTCGGGGCAGGCGAAGCTCTGGGAGAACTGCATGGGCGTAGCGTCGGACACGTCTACCGTCATCAGCCCGTCGGAAAGCTCCATCACCGTCTCGATGGAGTCCGTGAGGCGTTTCTCGATGCCGGGGCGCACCGAGAGGCGGTCCACCACGATCTCGATGGTGTGCTTGATGTTTTTGTCCAAGGGTATGTCTTCCGTCAGCTCGTAGCTGTTGCCGTCCACCCGCACCCGCACATAGCCTTTCTTGCGGGCGCTCTCCAGGATCTTGGCGTGCTCGCCCTTGCGCCCCCGCACCACCGGGGCCAGGAGCTGTATCCGGGTGCGCTCGGGCAGCGCCATGAGCTGGTCCACCATCTGGTCGATGGTCTGCTTGCGGATCTCCTTGCCGCACTCCGGGCAGTGGGGTATGCCGATGCGGGCGTAGAGGAGCCGCAGGTAGTCGTAGATCTCCGTCACGGTGCCCACCGTGGAGCGGGGGTTGCGGTTGGTGGATTTCTGGTCGATGGAGATGGCGGGGGAGAGGCCTTCGATGCTCTCCACGTCGGGTTTTTCCATCTGCCCCAGGAACTGCCTGGCGTAGGAAGACAGCGACTCCATGTAACGCCGCTGCCCTTCCGCATATATGGTGTCAAATGCCAATGATGATTTGCCGGAGCCGCTCAGGCCCGTGAGCACCACCAGCTCGTCCCGGGGGATGTCGATGGAGATGTTTTTCAGGTTGTGCTCGTTGGCGCCCCTGATCTTGATATATTGCTTGGACATGAAGCTGCCTTCCTAAATGGTCAATATGCGCGGTGGGTCATGGCGGGGGCCGCAGCAATCCGGACATGCATGCGGGCGGTCCTATTGATTGCTTCGTCCCGTAATGCTTTGCCCGGGGCTGGTGTGCCTATGCCCGCTACCTCTCCTCCCTGAAGTATGGCAGGCCCAGCGCCGCGGGGGGCTGGTATTCCCGCTTTTTGCGGAAGCTGGTGACGATGAGCACCAGGATGGTCACCAGGTAGGGCAGCATCTTGAATATCTCCTGCATGCTGCGCCCCAGGCCGGGGATGTAGAGGTAGAGGATGTAGAGGCCGCCGAAGAGGATGGAGCCCCAGACGGCGTTGAGGGGCTTCCACAAGGCGAATATCACCAATGCGATGGCCAGCCACCCCCGGTCGCCGAACCCATTGTTCGTCCAGGTCCCGCCGGAATACTCCATGACGAAGTACAGGCCGCCCAGGCCGCTAAGGCCGCTGCCGAGGCATGTGGCCAGGTATTTGTACTTGGTCACGGGGATCCCCGCCGCATCCGCAGTGGCGGGGCTCTCGCCCACCGCGCGCAGGTTCAGCCCCACCCGGGTGCGAAACAGCACCCAGAACAGGCAGACGGCCAGCACGATGGACAGGTATGTCAAGAACCCGTAGGAAAAGAAAATGGTGCCAATGGGCCCCATGGAAGCGAGGCCCGGGAAAATCTTGCCGTAAGCCGCACCGGTGACGGGCACATTGATCTGGCCCACGCCCCCCGCCAGCTGGGAGAGGGACCCGCCGAAGAAGTTCCCGAACCCCACACCGAAAGTGGTGAGGGCCAGTCCGGTGACGTTCTGGTTGGCCCGCAGGCTGATGGTCAGGTAGCTGTAGATCAGGCCGCCCAGCAGGGAGCAGGCGAAAGCGCACAGGAACGAGATGGCCAGGCCCATGGCGCCGTTTGGCGTCCGGGCGTTGGTCTCGTAGAAGAATGCGCCCATGAGGCCGGCGATGCCGCCCATGTACATGACCCCGGGCACCCCCAGGTTCAGGTTGCCGGACTTTTCGGTGACGATCTCACCCAAGGCCCCATAGAGTATGCCTATGCCCTGGGTGATCGCTTTTTGGATGAAGATGACGAGTATGCCCATATCGTTCCTCCCATGTCTTCGAGGGTTTGTTCCATATAGTTGCGGGCTGATGGCAGCCGTGCCGGCCTGGTTGCAGTCAGGCGGCGAGGCTTGGGGCGCGGCCGGCGCACACGGCAGATGCGCCTCGCCTTGCGGTCACGTCTTCCTGCGCAGGCGCACCTTGTAATTAATGAAGAACTCGCTGCCCAGGATGAAGAAAAGGATGATCCCCGTGATCACGTCGGATGCGTTCTCGTTGAGCTTGAACTGGGTGGCGATCTGCATGGCGCCCTTTTGCATGAACACCAGGAAGAAGGAAATCACCACCATGGTGAATGCGTTGAATTTGGCCAGCCAGGCCACGATGATGGCGGTGAACCCGCGCCCGCCCGCGGTGCTGGTGGAGATGGTGTGGCTCGCGCCGCTGACGATGATGAAGCCGCCCAGGCCGCAGATGGCCCCGGAGATGGCCATGGTGCGCATGATGACCTTGCGCACATGGATGCCGGCGTAGCGGGCGGTGTTCTCGCTCTCGCCCACCACCGCCACTTCATACCCCTGCTTCGTGTATTTCAGGTAGATGTACATCCCCACGGTGAGGGCGGCGACGATGACCACGTTCCAGCCGTAGGCATTGCCGAAAAGGGAGGGCAGGTAGCCCGCCTGGTAGGAGGGGACATTTTTCGCGGAGTTGATGATGCCCACGGTGTTGGAGCCGGCGGGGTTCTCCCAGAACACGATGCAGAATGTGACGATCTGCATGGCCACGTAGTTGAGCATCAGCGTGAACAGTGTTTCGTTGGTGTTCCAGAAAGCCTTGAAGAATGCAGGTATCAGCCCCCAGATGCACCCGGCCAAAAGGCTGGCCGCGAACATGGCCGCCAGGAGCGCGGGCCCGGGCAGCCGCCCGCCGGCGTAGATCATCAGGGCGGCGGAGGCCAGCCCCCCCACCAGCACCTGGCCCTCGGCGCCGATGTTCCAGAAACGCATCTTGAACGCGGGGGTGAGGCCGATGGCGACGCACAGCAGCACCAATGCGTCCCGTACCGTCACCCATGTGCGGCGGGACGTGCCTATGGCGCCATCTATGAAGCCTTTGTACACGTCCAAGGGGTTCAGCCGGGTCAGCAGGAATATCACGCCCGCACATACCACCAGGGACAGCGCCACCGCCGCCAGGCGGATCAACACGGCCTTGGGCAGCGCGACGTCGTCCCGCTTGGACAGGTGGATCAAGGGCTCCCTGTGTACGGCCGGTCTTGCGCCCGATGTGTGTCCGGCATCAGGCGGGTACTTGCCTTGCGTGCCGGTCGCAGGCGCCGGACCGGCATCGCCGGACGGTTTGTTTGTTTGCGATGTTCCCATGTCGCCACCCCTCCTCAAGCGGTTTGCGTGACTTTGCCGGTCATCATCAGCCCGATCTCCTCTTTCGTGGAGGAGCGGGCGTCCACCACGCCGCTGACTTCGCCCCCGCACAGCACCAGGATGCGGTCGCAGAGCATGAGCAGCACGTCCAGGTCCTCGCCCACGCACAGCACCGCCACGCCGTTTTGCTTCTGTTCGTTGAGCAGGCGGTAGATGGTGTAGGAGGAGTTGATGTCCAGGCCCCGCACCGGGTACGCCACCATGAGCACGGTGGGGTCCGATGAAATCTCCCTGCCCACCAGCACTTTCTGGACATTGCCCCCGGAGAGCCGGCGCACCGGCGTGGTGACGCCGGGCGTGGACACATCCAGCCTGTCGATGATCCGCAGCGCCAGGTCCCGGGGCGTGCGGCGGTCCAGGAAAGCGCCCCGGCCGCTGTGGTAGCCCCGCAGCATCATATTGTCCGTCAGGTCCATGGAACCCACCAGGCCCATGCCCAGCCGGTCTTCCGGGACGAAAGAGAGGCGCACGCCCAGCCGGCGGATGTCAGATGGGCGCAGGGAGCGAAGGTCGGTGGCGGCGGCTCCGTCTGCGGTAAGGGGTATGGCGGTTGCGCCGTCGGAGGCGGCGCCGTAAGGGGTTGCGGCATCCGTAGGGCCGGCCGCCTTGCCGGGGCCGTCCGGCACTGTGTGGTCGCCCGAAGCTGCGGCATCGGCGGGTATGGCGGTTGCGCCGTCTGTGCCGTCTGCGTCATCTGCGGCGGCGCCTTCGGATGGGGACGGGGTTTGCGCCTTGGCGGCGCCGGCCGCCGCTTCGGGCTGTGTTTGCGGCGCATAGTAGAGGATCTCGCTGCCATCCTCGGCGCGGCTTAGGCCGGCGATGGTCTCCAGCAACTCTTTCTGGCCGCTGCCGGCGATGCCTGCCACACCAAGGATCTCCCCGCCATAGAGGTCGAATGACACATCCCGCAGCAGGTGCCGCCCTTCGGCGTTTTTCAGGTGGACGCCCCGGACGCTCAGCCGCCTGCGGGGTTCCAGGGGCGCGGGGCGGTCGATGTTCAGGTCGATCTTTTTGCCCACCATCATCTCCGTCAGGGAGCCCTCCGTGGCGGAGGCGGTGTCCACCGTGCCGATGTAGGCGCCCTTGCGCAGGACGCTCACCCTGTCGGAGATGGCCAGCACTTCCTGGAGCTTGTGCGTGATGATGATGATGGAATGCCCGTCGGCGCGCATGTTGCGCAGCACCGCGAAGAGTTTGTCCGTCTCCTGGGGCGTGAGCACTGCGGTGGGCTCGTCCAATATGAGTATCCGCGCCCCCCGATACAGCACTTTGACGATCTCCACCGTCTGTTTCTGGGAAACGCTCATGTCGTATATCTTCTGGTTCGGGTCCAGCTCGAACCCATATTTTCCGGTCAATGCCTGGATATCTTTGACGATCTGGGGCATGTTCAGCCGCCCTTTGCCGGGCAGCCCCAGGATGATGTTTTCGGCCGCGGTCAGCACGTCAACCAGTTTGAAGTGCTGGTGAATCATGCCGATGCCCAGATCAAAGGCATCTTTGGGGGAGGCGATGGTGACGGGCGCGCCGTCCACGAAGATCTGCCCCGCATCGGGGAAATAGATGCCGGAAATCATGTTCATCAATGTGGTCTTGCCGCTGCCGTTCTCACCCAGGACGGAAAGGATCTCGCCTTTGCGCACGGTGAGGCTCACATGGTCGTTGGCAAGGGTCTTGCCGAAACGTTTCGTCACATCCCGGCACTCAAGCGCCAGATCCACATGGTCACCCATAGGTACCCCCTTAAAGCTATGCAAACCGTATGCGATGCGCACAGGCATGAAAATATGCTTCCGTGCCATGCAGCCACATGTTCATACAATACCGAATGACTTATGTCGGGCAGCGTGCAAAACCCCGATAGGCGGCCGTGCCCCTTCGTGCCGTACAACTTTGAAAAGCGAAACCGCGGTAAAGCGGCTTCGCCTTTCATCTTACTACATTTTTGGTGTTTTTGGAACTGCAAATTGCAAAATCCGTCATATTTCGCGGATGGGCAGTTACCGGCCACTCCCGCGCGCAGGGTGAGCCCCTGGCCGGGGCGGTCGCCAGGCGCACGCTGTCCCTCGCCTTCGTTGCACAGGGGGAGCCCCGTTGGATCTCCCCTGCGCAGCGGCTAGGTGCGATTTTCCGGCTAAGGCATCAGTCCGTCAGGTCTGTGATGCCGTCGATCTTGATGGCGAAGGACGGGGCGCTGGCCAGCTCGGACTCGTGGAAATAGCCGTCCCAGATGTACTCGTTGCCGTAGTCGTCCACGTAGCTGTCCAGTTTCTGGCCGTTCTCGGTCCAGGTGGAGGTGTCGAACACTTTGAGCTCGCCGGACTTGATGGCGGCTTCCACCTCGGCGACCTTTTCTGCGGTGCCCGGGGCCACGGCGGCTTCGTTGAGCTCGGTGATGCGGTCCGCGCCTGTGGCATAGCCTTCGCACCAGTCAACGGGGATCGGGTCTCCGTCGATGAGGCACTGGACGGCGAATGTCACATAGGGCGCCCAGTTGATGGAGGCGGAGGTCAGCGCCTGGGTGGGTGCGGTGGCGATCATGGAGATATTGTACCCGACGATGGGCACGCCCGCTGCTTCGCAGGTGGTGGGGGCGCCGGTGGTGTCAGCGTGCTGGCTGATCAAGACGCAGCCTGCGGCGATGAGCGCCTGGGCGGCCTCTTTTTCCAGGGCAAAGTCAGCCCAGCTGTTCACGTACTTCACTTTCATGGTGGCGGTGGGGCAGACGCTGCGGGCGCCCAGGAAGAACGAGGTGTAGCCGCTGATGACTTCCGCATAGGGGAATGCGCCCACGTAACCCATGACTGCCTGGTCGGCGGTGATCTTGCCGTCCTCGATCATCTGGTTGAGCTTCAGGCCGGCCACCACGCCCGACACATAGCGGGACTCGTACACGGCCGTGAAGTAGTTGTGCATGTTCTCAAGCCCGCTGGAGGCGGCCTGGTAGCCGGTGGCATGGCAGAACTCCACGTCCGGGAATTCCTCCGCGGCCTGCATCATGTACTGCTCATGGCCGAAGCTGTTAGCAAACACGATCTGGCAGCCCTGGTCAGCCAGGTCCACCGCTGCGTCGTAGCAGGTCTCGTCTTCAGGGATCTGCCACTTGATGAGGATCTGGCTGTCGGCCAGCCCCAGTGCCTGCTGCATGCCTTTCGCGCCCTCGTAATGGGCGGCGGTGTAGCCCTCGTTCTCGTCGCCGATGAAGATGAAACCGATCCGGAGGCTGTCCTTGGGGATGCCTGCGGAGGGCGCCTCAGTAGCAGGGGCCTCGGTGGCGGCTGGGGCTGCCGTGGTGGCGGCGGGCGCCTCGGTGGCAGCAGGTGCCGCAGTGGCAGCCGGGGCTGCGGTAGCGGCCTCGGTGGCGGCGGGCGCCGCAGTGGTCGCGGTGGTGGATCCGCCGCCGCAGGCGGCCAATGTCACGGCACATAGCGCCGCAGTCAATGCGATACTCAATACTTTCTTCATAATACTCCTCCTTTTTGCTATACCTGCCAGCCAAAACATATGCAGTGCCTGCCGGCCGTCAACCGCATACCGGCGCCGTGGGTTAGCACCGCGGTGCCCGACAGCGCAGGGACGCTGCGCAAACGCAGATCGCCTGGGCGCCGTCACCGTAGCGTGGTGCCGCAATTACCCGACGGCGCAGGGACGCTGCGCAAACGCAGATCGCCTGGGCGCCGTTACCGTAGCGTGGTGCCGCGATTACCCGACGGCGCAGGGACGCTGCGCAAACGCAGATCGCCTGGGCGCCGTCACCGCGCGCAGCGACGCGATAACGGAAGCGGCGGCACGTGCAGTCCCTGCAAGGGTCCTCGCCTGCAAGCATAAATGGGCATGCCCACACGGGCTTACCGCCATCGGTAAGCGGATGCAGGCATCTCAACGCTTGCGCGCTTCAAACATGTTGGAGCGATCACTTCGCTTGTCCTAGTATCTCACGATATGGGGAAATTTGCAAGTGTTTTCTTATGTTTGTTTTCGGCCAAAATATGCCATATTTTATGATAAAATGTCATATATTGCCCCGAACAAACCTGTTGCCAGAAAATGCGGTTCGGTTTATAATGGGAGGGGCAGCGTGGCGACTGTCGTGGGGGCGGTGGGCATAGGTGAGGTGTTGTCTCGCATGGGGCGGTGCGAGTGGGGCAGTGGCAGGATCGGTCGTATGGGCGGTGGGCCCGGTGGGATCCGGGAAAGCGGTCGCGGCGCAAGATGACATATATCATATATAGAAAAGGGACCGGATATGTTTGAAAATATGACGGAGGCCGAGGCGCGGGAGGAAATCCTGGGCATGGTGGCGGCGTACTGTGGGCGGTTCCACGCTGATGCGGGGCTGGTGGCGGATAGGGCGGCGGGTGTGGCCGGGGAGGACCGGTCGACAGACACCGGTGCAGGCGCATCACGGGTTCCCGCCGCCGGCAAAATCGATACAGCCGACGGGGCGGCAGCCGGGATGGGCATTCACGAAGCGGCGGGTGTGGCCGACGGTGCGGCTGACGAGGCCAACGAAGCGGCGGGTGTGGCCGACGAGGCAGCCACATATGGCCAGGGGCGGGATGGCGGCGGGTTGGGGCGCATCCCATATGCCAGGCGGGTGTACGACGCCGACGAGATGACTGCGCTGGTGGACAGCGCATTGGATTTCTGGCTGACGGCGGGGCGCTATACGGAGCGCTTCGAGAGGGAGTTCGGGGCGTTATTGGGCATACGTTATGTGTCGTTGGTGAACTCCGGATCAAGCGCGAACCTGCTGGCGTTCATGGCATTGACCTCGCCCCTACTGGGGGACCGGCAGGTGCTGCCCGGGGATGAGGTCATCACCGTGGCGGCGGGGTTCCCCACCACTGTGACGCCCGTCCTCCAGTACGGCGCGGTGCCGGTGTTCGCGGACGTGACCATCCCCCAGTACAATATCGACGTCGCCCAGCTGGAAAGGGCCCTCTCGCCCCGGACCAAGGCAGTTATGGTGGCGCATACCCTGGGGAACCCATTTGACGTAGGGGCGGTGAAGGCATTTTGCGACGTGCACGGGCTGTGGCTGGTGGAAGACAACTGTGACGCGCTGGGGAGCATGGTGGGGCGGCGCTTTACCGGCACCATCGGCGACATCGGCACATCCAGCTTCTACCCGCCCCACCACATGACCATGGGGGAAGGCGGGGCCGTCTACACGGACAACCCGCTGCTTCATAAGATCCTGCGCTCCCTGCGGGACTGGGGGCGGGACTGCGTGTGCCCCTCGGGGAAGGATAACCTCTGCGGCAAACGCTTCTCGGGCCGGTTCGGGCAGCTGCCCTTCGGGTACGACCACAAATACGTGTATTCCCATTTCGGGTACAACCTGAAAGCCACGGACATGCAGGCGGCCATCGGCTGCGCCCAGATGAAAAAGCTGCCGGAGTTCATCCGCAGGCGGCGGGAGAACTTCGCATACCTGCGGGCGGCGCTGGGCGGGGCAGGTGCAACCGACGCCTACATCCTGCCGGAAGCCCTGCCCGGGTCGGACCCCAGTTGGTTCGGGTTCCTGCTCACCTGCCGGGAGGGCCATGACCGCGGGCGCATCGTGCGGTATATCGAAGACCACGGCATCCAGACACGGATGCTCTTCGCGGGGAACCTGACGAAGCACCCGTGCTTCGACCAGTTCCGAAGCATGGCTGCTGCCGTAAGCGAGTCAGATGCGCCCGGCAGCTTGGGACTGTGTGCCGCAAACGGCCAGACGGGGCAATGCGCAAACGGCCAGACGGGGCAATACGTAAACAGTCAGACGGGGCAATACGCAAGCGGCCAGACGGGGCAATGCGTAAACGGCCAGACGGGGCAATGCGTCGCCGCCGGACTGGCGACAGATGCGCCGGCGCAAGAGGGCAGGGCAGGCGGCGCCACTGCCCGGAGTTTCCCCCGGTACCGCATCGTGGGCGACCTGGCCAACACCGACCGCATCATGGAAAACTCCTTCTGGGTGGGCGTCTACCCCGGCCTGACCAAAGACCAGCTGGCGTATATGGCGGAAGTGATAGTGGAGGCGGCGAAAGCGTAGGGCATGGGCCGGCCCTGCGGATCTTTGGCCGGCTGGGGCGGGGATGAGCGGGACCTAACGGTCCTGCCAATCCTCGATCTCGCATGTATGCGTCTTGGTGTCTTTGTCGTAGTTGATGCCCACCAGCAAGAGCTGCCCCGTATGTCCTTTCAGGACTGCGGGGTAGTTCTTATCTTTGATTTGATTTATGGCGCCCTGGGCCGATTTATTCCATTTGAGCTCTACCACCATGGCGGGTTTGTCGGGGTGGCTGCGCAGGGGCAGGAAAATCATGTCGGCGTAGCCTTTGCCGGAGGGCATCTCGCGGATGATGGAGTAATACTGGCGTGCGGTGTAGTAGGCCAGGGAGACGGTGTAAGCCAGGGCATTCTCGTCGTTATAGGTGAGGTGGGAGGTTTCCTGGTGCGCCTCCTCGACGAGGGCTGCGACCGCGGCTGCGTCGCCGCCCCAGGTGGCCCGGAGCAAATCCAGCGATGCTTTCACCGCTTTCGCGATGCCGTCGTACCATGGGCTCTCCATAGCGGTGACGAACTCGCCGCTGATCTCACGGTTGGGTATGAACACCTCGCCGCTGTCCCCCAGGTATCCCAGGTAGCCCAGATGCACCAGGAGAGTCAGCACGTCACCTTTGCTTCGGAAGGTCACCATGTCGTTGGTAAATTTGTCGGCGTCCACCGTCACTTGGCCCCCCGCAAGCAAGCGGACGATGTCTTTCCTCAATCCATCGGTGTCCATGTCGATGTAGACCTTCAGGGCCTCATAGGTTTCGGTGCGGGTCCAGTAGTTTCCGTAGGATTGGCTGGACAGGGCGGCTACCACCGACCTGGGGTTGAACACAGAGGGTATACGGGGGAAGCTGTATCCGTCGTACCAGGCGGACATCTCGGAGAAGTCCATGCCGTAGCGGTCGCAGAGGCCGCGCACTTCATCCGCCGTGAAACCGACGAAGCGATCAAACTGCTTCGGGGAGGTCATGGAGAACTCGTCGAACATATTCAGCGCCGAGTGGACGCCATACTTTTTGATGGGGAGGATCCCGGTCATGTATGCCAGGGAAATATATGGTTTGTCTTTCAGGAAATCCCGCAGGAAATCCAGGTAGTCTTTCTGGGCCTCGTCGTCGTTGGGGTTTAGCCTGAATATGCAGTCCCATTCGTCGATGATGACGACCATGCCGATGCCGGT
>JAISUG010000091.1 GCA_031272185.1 Lachnospiraceae bacterium | reverse complement strand
GCCCATGCCTTGGAAATGCTAAAGGGCCGCCATGGGTATGGGCGGCCCGCTGTAGTCGTGCAGTCACATTTGTTCGGGTCAGAACCCCGTGTGTTTGCCAAACCGGCAGGTCGAGTCATGACGTCAAGTCGGGTCATGGCGGCAGGGCGAACCACGACGGCAAGACGAGCCATGTCCTTGTGGTGAGTCATGACTTTGAGGCGCGTCATGACGGGCGTGGGGCGCATGGCCTTCTGACTTTGGTATCGTTAAAGTTTTGTGACGTTGGTGGCCTGTGGGCCTTTCTCCCCGTTGATCACGTCAAACTCCACGGCGGCGCCTTCGTCCAAGGACTTGAACCCTTCCATGTTCAGCCCGGAATAATGTACAAAGACATCTTTGCCGCTCTCGTCAGAGATGAATCCGTAGCCTTTTTGGTTGTTAAACCACTTTACCGTTCCTCTGCTCATTTCGTTACCTCCGAAGAAACCAATAACATTAGTAAGAACTGCATCAGTTGCATATATTTATGCAACTGCCCTTAGAATAGCATAACAACCAAAATGTGTCAAATCATTTCTGCGGGCAATCGCGAAAAAGTTGGGGGTGGCGTGACAATTCACTCCCTTGGGGACTCTACCCCCGCGTAAGCCATTGCGGGATGCCTTTGGCGAGTGGGCATTTGCGTCCGAGATATAAACCCAGGCGGGTGAAAACCCGTGGGGAATAAGTATAGTCCGAACATTTATTCTTGCATTTTTGACGAAAATGGGTTATACTGGTGCAGGCGGCGTGAAGTGCGGTTCCTGTGCCGCGGGATATCGCCGTGTTTGCCGGGAACGGTGCAGGGTAGGGAAGGCGCAGGATATGGATGGCGCAGGATAGAGATGGAGTGAAGTGCGGTTCCTGTTGCGCCATGGTTTTGCGTGACAGCCGTGATTTTGGATAGGAGTGTGTTTTCGTGTCAAACAGTACGGGGAACAGCGGCGGGCGCGGTGTGAAGCAAGGGGCGAGGAGTGCACCGGGTGGGGCGCGGTCCGAGGCAGGTCCTGCCAAGTCAGCCAAAAGCACAGCAAAGAGGGCAGGGCGCAGCGGTGATATGGATCCGGAACAGGGCCGCAGCCAGGGTACGGACGGGGCCAACCCGTTGCGCGACGAGGTCATCGCGCTGATTTTCTTTGCCGTGTGCGTGGTGCTATTTCTGAGCAATCTCAAGTTCAGCCAGATGGGTCTTGCGGGGGAGTACCTGCGCATGGTCCAGCTGGGCCTTTTGGGTGGCGTGGGGTACGCATTGCCCATCCTGATGTTTTTGACGGTGTGTTTCCACATGGCCAACCGGGGCCTGCACGCTGCAAAGGTCAAGATGGTTTCGCTGGGGGTGGCTTGCCTGGCCGCGACGGCGTTTTTGCAGGAGTTTGTCGGGCAGGAAAGGCTGCCCGGCGAGTCTGTGCTGGCATATTTCACACATTCCTCGGAGAAAGGCGTGGGGGGCGGGCTCCTCGGCGGTTTGGTGTACGAAGGGCTCTCCCATGCGGTGGGTGAGATAGGCGCCAATGTGATCCTGGGGATCGTGGTGCTGGTGGCCATCGTCCTGATTTCCGAGCGCTCTTTCGTGGGGGCGCTGGGGGATGGTTCCAGGAAAGTGGTGGGCCGCGCCAAGGACAGCTATGCCAACCACAAGGCCAGGGCTGCCGCTGCGAAGGAATGTGAAGACGTAGATGATGCCGTGGCTGCGCCGGGGCAAGGGCGCGCCCGGGGCGGCGGTTTGGGCCCTGTCCTAAGCTATGTGCCCGGTGGCGGGGGACACGGCCAAGGTGCATATGTCGGCGACGAAACCACCCCGCGGCCGGACGCGGATATGGGGCCCGTGGTAGGTGGTGCGGGACGGGCAGACCCAGGCGCGGATGGGTTGGATACACCGGTGCCCGGGGGTGGCCACTGGGTGGGCGCGGAGGAAGGGCTATCGGTGGGCGGCACCGGCCTGCACGGCCCCGGAGCGGATGGGCTTTATGCAGCGGCCCCCGGCGGGGGTCATCGCGGCGGTGTCGGCTCAGGGCCTATCGTCGGAGCGGATGGGATACGCATCGGCATCGGCCAGCCGGGATATGGGTTAGATGGGGCTGGCCTGCAGGTGGAGGGCGCGACATACCGAGGGGGCGCCGGCACTGGGCCCATAGTCGGTGTGGATGTGACACGTAGCGGCGGCGCGGCCATCGGGCCGGGGGGGATACAGCCCGGCGGGCCGTCGGCGCCAGGGCAGCCGCAAGGTGACGGAGGGGAGGCCCCGGCGGCGAAACCGGAAACGCCGGACCCCGGGGTTTTCGTGGGCAGCATCAGGGCGCCCAGGGACGCACAGATCGACCCAGGCGACGGCCAAGGTGACAGCCGGATCGAAGAAATTGCTTCCGGCGATGACGGGCATAGCATATATCCCCTCAGGCAGCGCAAGACGCTGGCGGAGATGCGGCTGAAAGACGAACCGGATGAACGCGGCGCATACGAGAGTGGCGCATACGAAGATAGCACCTACGAAGGTGACGCATATGAAAGCGCCGCCCTTAAAAGGGGCCTTGCCGGCGTAGGTGCAGACGGTAGGAACCGTGCCGGCATGGGCGCTGACGAAAGGGGCCTTGCCGGTGGCGACAGCCTTGTGGCCGGCCAAGGGAAGGGGATGACCGGCAAAGGCACA
This sequence comes from Lachnospiraceae bacterium, assembly GCA_031272185.1. Classification (GTDB taxonomy): domain Bacteria; phylum Bacillota; class Clostridia; order Lachnospirales; family Lachnospiraceae; genus JAISUG01. The sequence continues at coordinate 26,080 of JAISUG010000091.1, read as the reverse complement.
AAAAAGGCCTCTGGCATCAAGTATGCTGCGGAAACGGGGCATCCTGCGGATGCGGGGGGGACCGAGGGGGCTTTGGACGAGGATTATTACCTGGATGAAGAGGATGCGCCCCCGGTGGTGCAGTACCGCTTCCCGCCCCTTTCATTGCTCAAGAAGCCTGTGCGCGCCGCCGCATTTTCCGAGCAGGAGTGCAGGGCCACCGCCATCAAACTGCAGAAGACGCTGCAGAATTTCGGCGTGGGCGTCACCGTTACCAATATCAGCGTGGGCCCCACGGTGACAAGGTACGAGCTGCTGCCCGAGCAAAACGTGCGGGTGAACAAACTGCTGAGTTTCGTGGACGACATAAAGCTCAGCCTGGCCACCGCCGACATCCGCGTGGAGGCGCCCATACCCGGCAAATCGGCCATTGGCATCGAGGTGCCAAACAAGAGCAACGCCACGGTGTACCTGCGGGAGCTTTTGGAATCCCAGGAGTTTTCGGCAAGCGACTCCAAGCTGGCCTTTGCGGTGGGCAAGGACATCGGGGGGCAGATCGTGGTGACCGACGTTTCCAAGATGCCCCACCTGCTCATCGCCGGGGCCACCGGGTCGGGCAAGAGCGTGTGCATCAACACGTTGGTCATGAGCATGATCTACAAATACCACCCTGACGACGTGAAGATGATCATGATAGACCCCAAAGTGGTGGAGCTGAGCGTTTACAATGGCATCCCGCACCTGCTCCACGACGTGGTCACGGACCCCAAAAAAGCGGCGGGCGCGCTGTGCTGGGCCGTGGCGGAGATGAACGAGCGCTACAGGAAGTTCGCGGGCGCCAGCGACCGCATTTCCCGTGTCAGGGAGCTGGATGAGTACAACAAAAAAGCAGAGGCGGGGCTTATACTGGATGAGGACGGTGTCCCTGTCAAAAAGCTGCCGCGCATCGTCATCATCGTGGACGAGCTGAACGACCTGATGCAGGTGGCGCGAAAGGAAGTGGAGGACGCCATCATCCACCTGGCGCAGCTGGCCAGGGCGGCGGGGCTGCACCTGGTGATAGCCACCCAGAGGCCCTCGGCGGACGTCATCACCGGGGTCATCAAGGCCAATGTGCCGTCCAGGATCGCATTTTCCGTGTCAAGCGGCACCAACTCCCGGATCATCATCGACATGAACGGTGCGGAGACGCTGCTGGGCAAGGGGGACATGCTTTTTGCGCCATTCGGCACCAACAAGCCCATGCGGGTGCAGGGGGCATTCGTGTCCAATGACGAAGTGAACGCCGTGGTTTCGTTCCTCCAGGACCTGAACATGGAAGCGGAGACTGTGCCGGAGATCGAGACGCAGGTGGTGGCGAAGTCCCCCGGGATCGGTGAAGAAGTGAAGGAAGGCCCAGACTACGATGTGCTGTTCGAGCAGGCGGGGCGTTACATCATCGAGAAGGAGAAAGCCAGCGTGGGGGTGCTCCAGCGGATGTTCCGCATCGGTTTCAACCGCGCCGCCAGGATCATGGACCAGCTGGCGGAAGTGGGGGTGGTGGGCGAAGACGAGGGCACCAAGCCCCGCAAGATTCTCATGAACCTGGCGGAGTTCGAGGACATGCTGGGGCAGCTGCGGGGATGAGGGCAGCGGTTGCGGCGGGTCGGGCAGCATGTGAATCCCGGAGGCGTCGGAAAGGTGGTTTCTACAGCTTCGGGCGGTCGCCGCTGCAAAGTGCGGTGAGTTGCCCTGGCGGCAAAGAAGTGGACGGATCGAGAGTGCGTTTGGGCAGCTGCGGGGATGAGGGCAGCGGTACAATGCGCCGCAGTATGGCGCGCCGCAGCGATTACATGAGGGTAAGCGATGATTTTGAAGGAGTTGCTGGCTTTGGGCGGGGTGGGAATCACGTGTGCCCGGGGCGATAGAGGGGCGGCGCCGGGAACGGCTTCGGGCGGGGTGGGAATCACGCGTGCCCAGAATGATAGAGTGATGGCTCCGGGAACACACTCGGGCGGGGTGGACATCACAAGCGCCTATGGTGATAAAGGCGCGGCGTTGGAAACCGAGATCACGGGGGTGGTCTACGACTCCCGCAAGGTGGTTCCGGGTTGCCTGTTTGTCTGCATAGCAGGGACCGGATTTGATTCACATGAGGTGGCGGCGGAGTGCGCCGCCCATGGGGCCGCGGTGATCCTCGCACAGCGCCGGGTCGCCGATTTGCCCCAAGGTGTTTGCCAGCTGATAACCCCGGACACACGGCAGGCTCTGGCGTATCTGGCGGCGGCCTGGTTCGGCCATCCGGTCCGCCGGATGGTCAGCATAGGCGTCACCGGCACGAAAGGCAAGACCACCACCACATTCATGCTGAAAGCGATACTGGAGGCGGCGGGGATAAAGGTGGGCCTCATTGGCACCACGGGCATATACATAGGGGAAAGATTCCTGCCCACCGGCAACACCACCCCGGAGTCATGGCGGCTACACGAACTTTTCGCACAGATGGCGGCGGAGGGTTGTGGCTGCGTGGTGATGGAAGTGTCCTCCCAGGGTATCATGATGCGCCGCACGGAAGGGATAACATTCGACTACGGGGTCTTCACGAATATTTCCAGCGATCATATAGGGCCCAACGAACATAAGGATTTCGAGGAGTACCTGCACTACAAATCCATGCTGTTTCGTTCATGCAAGGTGGGCGTGCTCAACGCCGACGACCCCCGTGCGGGAGAGATATCGAAAAAGGCCACCTGCCGGGTGGTGACGTTCTCGGTGGAGGGGGAGGGGGGGGCGGCGCCCCACGAAGCCGCTGGTTTTGCAGCCATGGATGGGTTAAAAAGATATTCAGGCATCACTGGGGCATCCGGGGGATATGCCGCTGATTTCGCGGCCAGTGGGTTGGAATACGTCTGGAACGAGGATTTCGTGGGGACCAGGATTTGCGTGGCGAGGCGGGGGGATACGCAGGAATCGTGGCGCCTGTCGGTGGGGATCCCGGGGCGGTTCAATGTGTCCAATGCATTGGCGGCCATCGCCGTGGCGAGTCTGATGGACTCGTCCGGACGGGCAGGGGCGCCCGATGCGGCCAGCGGGCCAGGTGCGGCAAGTGAGCCTGGTGCGGCAAGCGGGCCCGGAGCGGCAAGTAAGCCCGGAGCGGCAGGCGGGCCCGGAGCGGCAAGTGAGCCAGGAGCGGCAAGCGGGCTCAGTGTTACAGCGCAGTCCGGCGCAACAGGCGGGCCTGGTGCAGCAAATGGGCCTGGTGCGTCAGGCGGACCCGGTGCGATGAGGGTGCCCAGGGCGGCTCTGGAGTTGGGGCTGCGCAGCGTAAAGGTCAACGGGCGGATGGAGATCGTGTATGCTTCTTCGTCGCTGACGGTGCTGGTGGACTATGCGCACAATGCGGTGAGCCTGGAGAGCTTGCTAGGGACCCTGCGCGGGTATCAACCGAAGCGCCTGGTTTGCGTGTTCGGTTGCGGTGGCAACCGCGCCAAGGAGCGGCGCACTTCCATGGGGGAGATCGGCGGCAGGATGGCCGACCTGTGCGTCATAACCGCGGACAACTCCCGCTTCGAGCGGGTGGAGGATATATTGGCGGACATTCGCCGCAGCATCGAAAAAACCGGCGGCGCTTTTCTGGAAATCCCAGACCGGCGGGAGGCGATCCGGCACTGCATCCTCCATGCGCAGCATGGCGACATGGTGGTCATAGCCGGCAAAGGGCACGAGGATTACCAGGAAATCAAAGGGGTGAAGCACCCGTTTTCCGACCAGGCCGTGGCCAGGGAGTGCCTGGGTGAAGCGGGGCTGATATGAGCATTTATGTTGGGGGAGCGCCCAATGCCCCGGACGGCGGGCCGCCAAGGGTTCAACAGCATGTAGCTGGAGGAAGCCGCGGCAGCATGGTAAATGGAGCGGCGCCGGAGGGATGGTTTTCACCTCCGGGCATAGCCAAATGCAGTGTAGGAATGGGTACGGATGGCGAGTTTTGCGGATGTGATCATTGATATAACCCATGCGGATGTGGACAGGGCTTTCCAGTACCGTATCCCCGACGAATTGGTGGGGGAGGTGCAGGTGGGCTCTGCGGTGGAGATACCTTTCGGGCGGGGCAACACCGGGCGCACAGGGTACGTGGTGAGCCTGTCGGGGACGCCGGAGCTCGAGCCGGACCGCATCAAGGACATCTCAGGTGTCTCCCGCGGCCAGGTGCAGGTGGAGGGGCAGATGCTCCGGCTGGCCTGGTGGCTTAAGGAAAACTACGGGTGCGCCATGAACCAGGCGCTGAAAACCGTGCTGCCGGTGCGGGAAAAGGTACGGGGGGCGAAGACCGTCTACCTGGAATGCCCATTGGACGATGGGTGCCTGCGGGGGGAGGTCGAGGCTGCCCGGAGGAAAAAGCACACTGCCAAAGTGAAGGTTTTGGAGTATTTCCTGGCCAGGCGCGGGGGCGGCGAGACAGGAACCGAGGCGGGGGCCGTGGCCGCGGGCATAGCAGGTGAGGCGCCTGACGCCGCACCGCCGCTGCATTTGGCGGGCAGGACCAGTGGAGTCTCTGACATGCCCAGTGAGGCACCTGGCGCCGCATCTTACCGGCACGGTGATGCGCCGCAGGATATGCCCCAGGGTGTGCCACAGGATATGCCCCGGGGTGTGCCCCAGGATATGCCCCGGGGTGCGCCGCAGCGGGAGTCTGGCGTCGGTCGTCAGCCCGACGTCACGCTGTCGCGGCTGGTTTCGGCGCTGCAGGTTTCGGCGGCGGCGGTGAATGCGATGGTGGGCAAGGGCCTGCTTGCGGCTCACGAGGAGAAGCGCTACCGCAACCCGCTGGAATGGGCAGGCGCATTGTATGGCATCGCCGGGGGACTTCGCTGCGGGGAGTTTGCCGGGGGAGAGACGGGGACAATGGATGCGCCGTCCGGTCACGAGCCGGCAAAGCCACCAGGCGACGGCGTGCCGCCAGAGCCGGGGACAATGGATGCCTCGGCCGAACGCGGGGCCGGGGCTGTGGCTGCGGGATCCGCCAACGGGGGGCATGGGGACACTCCGGCGACGGGGCGCATAGAGCTCAACGCCGAGCAGCGGTCCATTGTCGATGACATTTGTGCGCATTTTGATGCGGGCGGGCGGGAGACGTCGCTGATCCACGGCATCACGGGGAGCGGGAAGACCCAGGTCTACATAGAGCTGATACACCATATGCGCAAACTGGGCAAAGACGTGATCATGCTCATCCCGGAGATTGCGCTGACATTCCAGACTGTGTCGCGGTTTGTGCGCAATTTCGGCGACGAGGTTTCCATCATCAACTCCAAACTGTCCAAAGGGGAGCGGTTCGACCAGTTCGAGCGGGCCAGGAACGGGGAAGTGCATATCATGGTGGGGCCCCGGTCCGCGCTGTTCACGCCGTTCCCGGAACTGGGCATGGTCATCATAGACGAGGAGCATGAGGGGTCATACAAGAGCGACCAGGCGCCCAGGTACCACGCAAGGGAAACCGCATTGGAGCGGGCCAGGCTGGCAGGGGGATGTGTGGTGCTGGGGTCGGCCACGCCTTCGGTGGAGAGCTACCATGCCGCCATGGAGGGGCGTTACCGGCTGTATGAGCTGACGAAACGCGCCGTGGCGGACAGCGAGCTGGCGGATGTCGCCGTCGTGGATCTGCGGGCGGAACTGCGCGCAGGGAACAAGTCTGTGTTTTCCCGCCTGCTGCGTGAAAAGATCGAGGACAGGCTGGAAAAGGGAGAGCAGGCGATGCTCTTCCTCAACCGCCGTGGGTTCGCGCGGTTCGTGTCATGCCGGTCGTGCGGCCTGCCCATCAAGTGCCCCCACTGTGACGTGAGCCTGACGCTCCACGACGACGGCACACTGCGGTGCCACTACTGCGAATACCATATGCGCTCACCCAGCGTGTGCCCTTCTTGCGGTTCGCCCTACATCGCCCATTTCGGGGTGGGCACGCAGAAACTCGAACGGTTTGCGGCGAGGTTTTTCCCCCAGGCGCGCATCCTGCGCATGGACAAGGACACCACATCCGACAAACACGGCCACGAAAGGATCCTGTCGGCGTTCGCGCGCCACGAGGCAGACATACTCATCGGTACGCAGATGATCGTAAAGGGGCATGATTTCCCGGACGTGACGCTGGTGGGCATCATCGCCGCGGACATGTCGCTCCACGAAAGCGATTTCCGTAGCGCGGAGCAGACGTTCCAGTTGCTGACCCAGGCTGCGGGGCGCGCGGGCAGGGCGGGGAAGCTGGGGGATGTCATCATCCAGACGTACCAGCCGGGCCATTATGCCATCTCGGCGGCGGCGTCCCAGGATTATGCGGGGTTCTACCGCAAAGAGATAGCTTTCCGCAACCTGCTGCAGTTCCCGCCGGCCGCACACCTGCTCACGGCGGCGTTTTCCTGCGGGGACGAGCAGGCGCTGGACGCTTTCCTGGGGGGGTTGCTGTCAGCGCACAAAGCCGCATGGGAGAGGATGGGCGCCCGGGTGGCGGGGCCGGCGCAGCACGCCATATACAAAGTGAACGACATATACCGGAAGAACCTGTTCATCAAACATACGGACCGAAGCGTGCTGATCGGCATCAAAGACCAGGCGGAGGCGTGGCAGCAGGCCCAGCGGGCGGCCCGTCATGCCCCCAAGGCGTCCCTGCCCATATGGGCCGTTTTCGATTTCGCATGACGCGCGGGTCAACTGAACAATGCGGCGGCTTACGAAACGAAGGCGCCGACTCGTTTTCGCTTGACTGAAGGATTAGCCAAACAGCAGCCTTGGCCCCGACACACCAGCGCATCGAGGCGGTTCGATTTTGCATGACGCGCGGGTCAACTGAACAGGTAGGCGACCCGGATGTAAGTGATTTCCTGTGCAGACAGCACCGCTTCGAGCCGGTTCGATTTTGTTAGCGGGCGCTTCCTGCCGCGGAGGTAGATGCTGAAAGGTGAAGAGCGCTATGTGTTTACGGACGAACAGCAGGTAGTTCCCCGCCTCCGACTGGGTTTCGTGCTGAAAGGTGAAGAGCGCTATGTGTTTACGGACGCATAGCGTTCACTTGGGCTATCATGTCGGCGGATGCCCCGGCTTTATTGAACAGCTCAATCACTCTAACTCTGTATTTCCAAATTCCTCTCTAAACACATCGGCCTGTTTCAGTAATTGCGTTTTCAAGAGCAACTCTAATTTTAACTCATTTTTTCGAAATTTTTATATATGAATCGCCAAAAGTGTGATATACTGGCAGACATAGGAATGGGCAGGGGCGCGGTGGCAGCTGGGAAATGCGCGACTCGGTCTTTTTAGCGATGTTCTTGCTTGGGTGTGGGGCGTGTGGCCTGATACTGCCTGGTGCGGCGCGGTCTTGCTTGGGTGTGGGGCGTGTGGCCTGATGCAGTGCGGCTGGCTGCGCAGGGGACAGCGTAGCGTGATTGGCAGGATATATCATGGGAGGAGCAAGGAGTTTATGGCAGTAAGGCAGATCAGGGTGCTGGGCGACGAGATATTGACCAAAAAGTGCAAGCCGGTCAAAGAGGTAAACGCCCGCATACTGGAATTGATAGATGACATGTTCGAGACGATGTACGACAGCTCGGGGGTGGGGCTGGCCGCTTCCCAGGTGGGCGTGCTCAAGCAGATAGTGGTGATGGACGTGGGCCCCAGAGAAGACTCGAAAGGCGAGGGCGGTGCGGCTACTGGGCCCAACGGGCGAACGCAGACCGCGGTCGTCCTGATAAACCCGGAGATATTGGAGCAGGATGGTACGGACACCGCCATGGAGGGGTGCTTGAGCGTGCCGGGCAAATCCGGGCAGGTGACCCGTTTCGCCAGTGTGAAAGTCAGGGCATACGATACGGAGATGAAACCATTTGAGATAGACGCCACGGGGCTGCTGGCGCGGTGCATACAGCACGAGTGCGACCACCTAAACGGCAGGATGTACGTGGAGCTGGTGGAGGGCGACCTGGTGGACAATGAAACCGAGGCGCAGGAGTGAACTTTGCCCGGCGCACTCGACAGATTTGGTGGATGTGCGGGCCTGGTGAGAACATTTGATGAAGTGGTCGTCGGCGGATATGGATGTGCGCGAAGCGGGTGAAAATATGCGATACAATGGTTTCCGGCACATGTGGTATGCCGGGACCGGGGCAGGAGGTGGGGATGCGGCTGGTATTTATGGGGACGCCGGATTTCTCCGTGCCGGCGCTGGAGGCTTTGGTGGGCGCGGGGCATGACGTGCTGTGTGCAGTCACCCAGCCGGACAGGCCTAAGGGCAGGGGAAACCGGGAAACGCCGCCGCCGGTTAAGGTACGCGCGTCGGAGCTGGGCATCCCTGTGGAACAGCCGGAGAGGGTGAGGGATGCGGGGTTTGTGGCCCGGCTGCGGGCGATGGCCCCGGACTGTATCGTGGTGGTGGCGTTCGGGCAGATATTGCCCCAAGATATATTGGACATACCGCAGTTCGGCTGCGTGAACATACATGCATCGTTGCTTCCGAAGTACAGGGGGGCGGCGCCCATACAGTGGGCGGTCATATGCGGGGAAACCGCAACCGGTGTGACCACCATGCTCATGGATGTGGGGCTGGACACTGGGGATATATTGGAACAGGCCGCCATTCCCATAGCACCCGGGGACACCGGGGGGACGCTGCACGACAAACTGGCGCGGCTGGGGGCGGGGCTGATCGTCACCACGCTGGAAGGGCTGGAAAAAGGCACGGTGAAACCCACGCCGCAAAAAGAATGGGGCTCTGACGCCCGCTTTGAAGGGTGGACGCAGGAACCCGGCACCGCGCAGCGCACGCATCAAAGTGAGTATGCGGGAAACGACCACAGCGGCGAAGTGGGGGGCGGTCGCCCGGATGGCGGCCCTGATGCAGGCGGTGACTGCGGGAAAGTGGATTCAGGTGCCGAATGGGCAGCAAATCCTGCAAATAGGCATGTGATGGAGATAAGCGGGGGGAAGACTCCGCCGGGTTACGCCCCCATGTTGACGAAAGCCATGGGGGAGATAGACTGGGGGATGGAAGCGGCGGACATCGAGGGGTTGGTGCGTGGCTTGGACCCTTGGCCGGGGGCATACACATATCTGGGTGGGAAGATGCTCAAGGTCTGGGGGGCGCGGGCGGTAGGTGCAACGGCATTGCATGAGACGGCGCAAGGGCAGACAGGATGTGAAACGCAGCCGGGGATCGAAGCGCAGCCGGGAAACGAGGCACAGCTAGGAAACGAAGCACAGCCGGGGATCGAAGCACAGACTGGAAATGGAGAACAGCCGGGGATCGAAGCGCAGCAGCGGACCGAAACAAAACTGGGGAGTGAAGCGAAGCCAGGCGTAGTAGCTGCAGTGAGCAAGGGCATCCTGGCGGTGCAGACCGGTAAAGGGCTGCTGGCGCTGGACGAGGTGCAGTTTGAGGGGAAGAAACGCCTGCCTGCAGGGGAGTTCCTGCGGGGCTATGAGGTACATGCGGGGGATATGATGGGGATGAAAGGGGACTGACCTAGGCACAGCACGGTTGCCCGAGATGTCAAACGCCGAATCCAGGTGCCGGGCGGTTCGGGCTGCATGGGTACATGGGTACATGGTGATGTGGGACACGGATAGGGCGGCCCATGTCGAAAGGAGGGTAAATGTTCTACTTTGACTCGACCTATATCTTGGTGATCATCGGGGCGGTGCTTTCTTTGGGGGCGTCGCTGCTGGTGCAGACCACGTACAACAAGTATTCCAAGGTGCGCTCCGCGACAGGGTTCACGGGGGCCGAGGCGGCCACAAGGCTGCTGCATTACAATGGCATCTATGACGTGGTGGTGAACCATGTGGCGGGGAGCCTCACGGACCACTACGACCCCAAAACCAAGACGCTGAACCTGTCTGACGGCGTATACCAGGGTACCTCCGTGGCGGCCATCGGCGTGGCGGCCCACGAGTGCGGCCACGCCGTGCAGGATGCGGAGGGGTTCGCGCCGCTGCATATCCGCGGGGCCATGGTACCGGTAGCCCGTATCGGCACGTCGGTGTCCTGGCCGTTGATTTTCATCGGGTACCTCATGGGCAACTTCGGCGGCGGCATGGGCCAGACGATCATGATGGCGGGGGCGGTGCTCTTCAGCCTGGCGGTGCTTTTCCAGCTGGTGACGCTGCCGGTGGAGATCAACGCTTCCACGCGCGCGGTGGCTTGCCTGGACAATGCGGGCATCATGGGCGACGAGGAGCTGTCCATGGTGAAAAAGGTGCTGACCGCGGCGGCGATGACGTACCTGGCCGCATTGGCCGCATATGTGTTGCAGCTGTTGCGGCTGCTTGTGCTGGCCAACGGGGGCCGCAGGCGGCGTGGGTGACGTGGGGGCTGCGGGCAACGGTGCGGGTGGCAGCGCCCGGGGGGTGGCCCTGGACGTGCTCTGCAGGGTGCTGGAAAAGGGCGCCCAAAGCCATGTGGAGCTGCGGACGGCACTGGAACGGCATTGGGATATGGGCAAGCCCGACAGGGCGTTTACAAGCCGCCTGGTGCGGGGCACATTGGAAACACTGCCCCAGTCCGATTTCCTGCTGGGGAAACACTCGTCGGTGGCCGTCCCGGGTATGAAACCGCTGATACGCACACTGTTGCGCATGTCGGTGTACCAGCTGCTTTATATGGATGGCATCCCGCACCGCGCGGTTTGCGATGAGGCGGTGAAACTGGCCCGGCGGCAGGGTTTTGGCGGCCTGACGGGTTTCGTGAACGGGGTGCTGCGAAGTATTTCCAGGGAATTGGAATCCGTGTGTGCCCTTGCGAGGCCGGCAAAAAGTGTCGGGATGGGAGACAGCGACGGGACAGTTGGCTGTACCGGGATGGGAGACAGCGACGGGACGGGTGACTGCGACGAGACGGGTGCCCACACAGCGACGATGCATGTGGATGATACCGGGCGACGCGCCGACGCCGGACGAACGGACGGCGGTGGACGAGGCGAACAAGACAGCCAGGACAGGCGCGCGGCGCAAAAGCTGCGCCCTGCGGATATATATAGTTGGCCGGACGACCCTACCAGGCTGTGCCTGCCCCAGTGGTTGCTGGATCTGTGGCGGGGGGAGTATGGCGAGGAAGCCGCAGGGCGGATGGCGGGTTCTATCATGGAACCGAGGGCATTGACTGCCCGGGTGCTGGGGGGCGGGCCAGGTGTGGATGCCGTGATAGCGAGCCTCGCCCGGCAGGGTGTCACTGCTGCCAGGCATACGTGGCGCCGCCAAGCGCCAGATGTGACGGCTGAGGCAGATACGTCGTTTCGCCAGACGGCGGGACCGGGGCAGATCGAAAGCCACATTTCGTCCGACGGCCGTCCTGACGCTAAGCGAAACCAAGGAGTCACATCAGTCACGGACAATGCCTTCCCATGGCCCATGGAGCTTCTGATACTCCATGGTGCGGACTCTGTGGACGGGCTGGAAGCGTTCCAAAAGGGCTGGATCTTCCCCCAAGACGCCGCTTCTTGCCTGTTGGGTGTGTATGCACCGCCAAGGGCAGGGGATTTCGTCCTGGACATTTGTGCGGCACCGGGCGGGAAGACCATACTCTATGGGGATTTGCTGGGGGGCGGCGCAAAGGCGCCGAGAGACCAAGCGGACAGGCGGCCGCCGGGTCGGATGCCTGATTGGTCCGGGGGCGGCGCAAAGGTGCCGAGAGACCAAGCAGACGGGCGGCCGCCGGGTCGGATGCCTGATTGGTCCGGGGGTGGCGCAAAGGCGCCGAGAGGTCAGGCTGACCCTGATGTGCCTGGGGGCGGCGGGAGGGTTCTGGCCAGGGACAAAAGCCCCCAAAAGGTCGAACTCATCAGGCAGAATCTACGGCGTACGGGGATGGCGAATGTGGAAGTGCAGGTGCACGATGCATTGACGCCGGACGAAACTCTGGTTGGCAAATGTGACTTGGTGGTCGCAGACCTGCCCTGCTCGGGGCTGGGGACGCTGGGGCGAAAGCCTGAGATCCGATACAGGATGACGCCGCAGATGATAGGGGAACTCTCGCAGCTGCAGCGGAAGATGCTGGCTGTGGCCCAGGCTTACGTAAAGCCCGGGGGGCGGCTGGTGTTTTCCACCTGTACCGTGAGCCCTACGGAGAACAGGGAAAACGCCGCATGGTTCCTGGAAACATATACGGGGTTTTCGCCGGGGTTGATTCATGGCGTTGGTTTCGACATACCCGGGGCGATCATGGGAGACGGAACGATACAGCTGCTGCCGGGGGTGTGCCCCTGCGACGGTTTTTTCATAGGGGTGTTTAGGCGAGACGGGTGACATGGTGACAGATGTGATGGGGCGATGGGCTTCAGTATCACAATCGCGCGACAACCCGCTGCGGGGTTTCGATTGCATAAGTTATTGTGTCATTTGCGCGGCGGCGGGCATGGCGGGCAGGCACACATGGGGAAGAACGGAACATGGCTGACAGGATCGATTTGCTTTCGCTGCCTTTGGGGCAGATACAGGAGATGATGGCAAAAGGTGCGTGGGGCGACAATGTGCCCGCATACAGGGCGAAACAGCTGTTCGAATGGCTCCATGCCAAATACGTGGCGACATTTGACGAAATGACGAACCTTCCCAAGGATTTCCGCGGGCAGCTCTATACGCGCTATGACATCGGGCAGCCGGTGGCGGAAAAGGTATTGGCATCCAGGTACGACGACACGAAGAAGTTCCTGTTCAGGCTGTGGGACGGGCATAAGATAGAAAGCGTGCTGATGAAGTACAGCTATGGCTATTCCGTGTGCGTGTCGTCCCAGGTTGGGTGCAGGATGGGCTGCAGGTTCTGTGCATCCACGCTGGACGGCCTGGCGCGCAACCTCACCCCAGGGGAGATGCTGGGGCAGGTGTATGCGGTGCAGCGGGCGCTGGAGGCGGAGGGTGCAGGCGGTGCGGGCCACGCCGCAGCGAGCGGCGAAACAGCGGCCGGCACGCCCGACGTGACCGACGGTTCACGTAGCGGCACACCCGTCGGCGAAACGACACGAAAAGGCAATGCCGCACCCGGTGGCAAACAAAGCGGCAAGCGAGACGGTGCGGGCTCCGGATCGGCGGGCAAGGCGGACAGTGCGGGCTCCGGATCGGCGGGCAAGGCGGACAGCGCAGGTCCCAGGCCGGAGGTCAAGGCGGAGGGCAAAGCGGAGGGCAAAGCGCCGAGGGTGTCCCGGGTGGTGGTGATGGGGTGCGGCGAACCCCTGGACAACATAGAAAACCTCATCGTTTTCCTGAGGCTGCTGACGGATGCAGAGGGTTTCAATATGGGGCAGCGGTCCGTGACTGTGTCCACCTGCGGGTTGCCCGACGGCATCGACCGGCTGGCTGCGGAGAAGCTGCAGATCACATTGGCCCTGTCGCTGCATGCGCCCGATGACGGCCTGCGCCGGAAACTGATGCCTGTGGCGGCGGCACACCCATTGGACAAAACCCTTGCCGCATGCAAACGGTATTTCCAGGCGACGGGGCGGCGGGTCACCTACGAATACAGCCTGATGAAGGGCGTGAACGATGCGCCCGCCCAGGCGATGGCCCTGGCCAAGCTCCTGAAGCCTTACGGCGGCCATGTGAACCTCATCATGCACAACCCTGTAAAAGAGAGGGAATTTGACAGGCCTGACAAGGCGAAGGCCCAACGGTTTGCCCAACTCCTGGAAAAAGAGGGGGTGGCGGTGAGCCTGCGCAGGGAGATGGGCCAGGACGTGAATGCGGCATGCGGCCAGCTGCGCCGGGACAGCGGGGGGTGAGGGTGGCGCATTTCACGGACAGTCGCGCCGCACCGGTACGGAATGGCTGGATGGCCGGGGGATATATGTGGCGGCGTACTTTGCAGGTAGTCATTCCGCACCGGTACTGAGTGGCTGATGACCGGTGGGGTGATGGCGGCGCATTTCACGGATAGTTGCGCGCCGCGGGTACGGAGTGGCTGATGGCCGGGGTTTACATAGGACAGCGTTGGGATGATAGGGCATGGGAAAGGAAATGGACATGGGAACCATAGCGGCTTATGCGAAAACAGACACGGGGCGGGCGCGCAGGGCGAACCAGGACTTTATCTTCGCTTCCTGCGAACCTGTAGGGCCTTTGCCCAACCTGTTCGTGCTGGCTGACGGCATGGGCGGCCATCGCGCCGGGGACTTCGCATCCAGGTATTTTGTGGAAGAGATGGTCAAGTATATCCAATCGCAGAATGGCGACGATGTTGTCAAGGTCCTGGAGACCGCCGTGCAGGATGTGAACGGGCGGCTGTATAGGCTGTCCGGCGAGAAAGAAGAGCTGGGCGGCATGGGCACCACCTGTGTGCTGGCAGTGGCCAAGGACGGCACATTGCACGTGGGCAACGTGGGCGACAGCAGGCTCTACGTCCTGCAAGGGCGCCTGCGCCAAGTGACCAAAGACCATTCCTACGTGGAGGAACTGGTGGCGCTGGGGAGGATGAGCAGGGACAGCGAGGAGTACCACAGGCAGAAGAACATCATCACCAGGGCCATAGGCACCGACGATACGGTAAAAATAGACTTTTTTGAGGAAACGCTGGATGAGGGGGCGTACTTTGTCCTTTGCTCGGACGGGTTGAGCAACATGGTGGGGGACGAAGAGATAGAGGGGGTGGCATTGTCCGAAGGCACCCTGGAAGAGAAAGCGGAGGAGCTGGTGACGAAAGCCAACCAAAACGGCGGATATGACAATATTTCCGTCATCCTGGGGCAAGTGCTGCCGGCGGAGGTGAAAACATGCTGATGCCCGGGGAGATGCTGCAGGAACGTTATGAGATATTGAAACTCATCGGTTCGGGCGGCATGGCGCATGTATACAAGGCGCTGTGCCACAAACTGGACCGTGCCGTGGCGATAAAGGTGCTCAAGGAGGAACTGTGCGAGGACCCTGCGGTGGTGGACAAATTCCGTTTTGAGGCCCAGTCCGCCGCCAAGCTTTCCCACCCCAATATCGTAAACGTGTATGACGTGGTGGACGAGGGGGACCTGCATTACATCGTGATGGAGTTCGTGGAGGGGACCACCCTGAAGCGCTACATCAAAAAACGGGGGATGCTGGGCGAAAAAGAGGCCATAGAGATCGCTCTGCAGGTGGCGGGGGGGATCGCCGCCGCGCACGAGCACAACATCATCCACCGGGACATCAAGCCCCAGAACATACTCATCACCAAGGACAATGCGGTCAAGGTGGCCGACTTCGGCATCGCCAGGGTGATTTCCTCCCAGACCATGAACGCCACGGTGGCAGGGAGCGTGCATTATATCTCGCCTGAGCAGGCCAGGGGCGAATACGCCGACGTGCGCTCGGACATCTATTCCCTGGGCATCACCATGTACGAGATGGTGACGGGCCACGTGCCATTTGACGGGGAGACCACCGTGGCCATCGCATTGGCGCACATCGAGACCCCGATCAAGAGCCCCAAGGAATACCAGGATTCCATCTCCGATGGCTTCGAGGAGATCATATACCACTGCACGGAGAAAAAGCCCGCTTACAGGTATGCGGACATCAACCAGCTGATTTCAGACCTGCGGCGGGTGCTGGAGAACCCCCGTGAGCCGCTCCACGCCGCAAGGCCCCTCCCCACGACCGACACCATCAGGTTCCGGAAGCAGGAGCAGGAATTGCTGGCTGAGGCAGTGAAAAATTCGAAAGGGACCGGGGCTACCAGGCGCAACATTGGCTCCGTGCCGGGCATGGGAACCAAGGATGCGGCAGCAAAAGGCACGTCCGCAAAAGGCAGGTCGAAGGGCGGTGCGAAGGCCCCTGCGGTGAGGCGCACTGCTTCAGGGGATGACGGGGGGTTCGCCGATGTGTTCCTGACGATCCTGCGGGTGGTGGCGGCGCTGCTCATCATTGCGGTGCTGGTGTTCGTGTTCTGGCAGCTGGCGGAGGTGCTGAACCTGCGGGGCACATCCCAGCAGGGCGCAGGCCTGGGACAACAGGTGGCCGCAAACGCCACCCAGCAAACCACGGAAACGGTGTCGGAGCTGGAAACCCCCAACAGCAAAGAGGTGTACGTGCCGAACCTGGCGGGCCTGGCGGAGGCGGAGGCGGATGAAATCTGCGAGGGGCTGAACCTGACCATGAAGGTCACCCGGGAGGAGTCGGATACGGTGGCGAAAGGGCTGGTGATCCGCCAGGCGGAAACGGCGGAAAGCGTCATCGCCAGGTACTCCGACATCCATGTGGTGGTGAGCGAAGGCAACGGGCGCATCGCCCTGGCGGACTATGTCACCCTGGGGTCGCCCCTGGCCAGCCAGAGGACTGTGCTGGAGGCCCACAAGATAGTGGTGCAGGTGGCTGAGGTCTACGACGAGACGGTGCCCAAGGGCAATGTCATCCGATACGAGCCACAGGAGGTGAAGGCCGGGGAGCAGGCGGTGCTTTTCGTCAGCCTGGGGCCGGCGCCGGTGATGGTGTCGGTGCCCGACCTGTCAGGGATTTCATTGGAAGAAGCGCGCCAGCAGCTGGCCGCACTGCACCTGGCGCAGGGCGATGTGACCGAGGAGCACAGTGACACCGTGGCTGCGGGCATGGTGATACGCAACGAACGGGCATCCGAACAGGTGGAGGAAGGGTCCGGCATCAACCTCACCGTGAGCCTGGGCCCGGAAGCGACGCCCATGCGCTATGTGGGTTCCATCGCCGAGACCTATAACCTGTCCAATGTAATCGGGCCGGGTTCCCACGACACCAAAGTGGAAATCATGATCAGGCTTAAACAGATCGTGGACGGGGAAGAAGTATATACCACGAAGATGCCACCCACCACCATCGAGGGCAATGTGCTGGTGCCGGTGAACTTCAAGGTCATAGAGGGCGAGCCGGGTGTGGACACAGGGTGGATCGAGGTGGTGGACGTGGAGAGCGGGCAGGTGCTGAAGTCCTACGAGGTAAGGTTCTTCCCGATGGAGTAGGGGGGGAAGCGGAGTGCGAAGTGCGAAGTGGTGAGTGCGGAGTGCATAGTGCGAAGTGCGGAGTGCGGAGAGATTGATGCGAAGTGCGAAGTGCATAGTGAGAAATGCAGAGCAGTTGGGGCGTAGAGATTGGTGCAGAGTGCGGAGTGCAGAGCGCTGAGCGCGTCGGGGTTGGTACGGAGCGCGAGGTGCGAAGTGCAGAGTGCAGAGTGAATGGTGCGCAGGAAATTGGGACCGGGTGACAGGGGGTATGCGGTGACGAAAAGGGCCGGGGTGCGATGACGGGCAGGATCATCAGGGGCGTGGGCGGGTTCTACTACGTGCATGGGGAGGACGGGGGGATATATGCCTGCCGCGCCAAGGGGATCTTCCGCAAGACAGGGGAGAAGCCGCTGGTGGGCGACCGGGTGGAGATCTCGGTGGTTCACGAGAAGGACATGGAGGGCAATGTGGACGGGATACTGCCCAGGACCAATGCCTTGGTGCGCCCCGCCGTGGCAAACGTGGACCAGGTGTTCCTGATGTTCGCATGTGCCAGCCCTGCGCCCAATTTCGGGTTGCTGGACCGATTCCTCCTGATGGCGGGGGCTGCCGGCCTGCCCACGGTGATCGTGTTCAATAAGGCAGACCTGGTGGGGGAGCGCGAGATGGCAGAGGTGATGGAAATATATGGGAAGTGCGGCTGCCCGGTATATTTCATCAGCACGAAAGCGCCAGACAGGCAGGGCGGCCTCGACGCAGCGGGCACGGGTTCACGATCAGGCCAGATGGCTGCGCTGCGCTCTCTCCTGCCGGGGAAGACCACGGTGCTGGCGGGGCCCTCCGGCGTGGGCAAGTCTTCTTTCACGAACCTGGTGGCGCCGGATGCAGGGATGGAAATCGGCAAACTGTCCGCCAAGATCGACCGGGGGAAGCACACCACCCGACATACGGAACTGTTTGCGCTGCCTGGGGGCGGTTTTTTGATGGACACGCCGGGGTTTGCCACCCTGAACCTGGCCGGGGCGGATGCAACGTGGCTTAAGGGGCAGTTCCCGGAGTTCGCGCAGTACGAAGCGGGCTGCAAGTTTGCGGGGTGCGCACACATCGGCGAGGGCGAGTGCGGCGTGAAAGCCGCCGTGGAGTCGGGGGGTATAAACCCCAGGCGCTACGAGAGCTATGCGGCGTTCTATAAGGAAATCAAGGACATGCGGCGATACTGAGAGGTATTAACATGATAATATTGGCACCATCGATACTGGCGGCGGATTTCACCAGGTTGGGTGAGCAGGTCCGGGAGGTGGAGCGCTCGGGCGCCCCCTACCTACACATCGACGTGATGGACGGGGCGTTCGTGCCCAGCATTTCTTTCGGGCAGCCGGTGATCGCCAGCCTGAGGCCGTCCACGGGGATGGTTTTCGACGTGCATATGATGGTGGAGGATCCGGGGCGCTATGTGTCCGACATGAAGGCGGCGGGCGCGGACATCATCACCGTCCATGGGGAGGCCTGCACCCACCTGGACAGGGTGATTCATCAGATCAAAGAAACCGGGTGCCGGGCGGGGGTGTCCCTGAACCCGGCCACGCCGCTGGGTGCGCTGGAGTATATCCTGGGCGACGTGGACATGGTGCTCCTCATGACGGTGAACCCGGGTTTCGGCGGGCAGAGGTTTATCCCCTACATGATGGGCAAGATCCGGGAACTCCGGGAGTTGATCATGCGGCAGGGGCATGTGTGCGGCATCGACGCGATGCCCGTTGCGTCGTGCACGGGGTCGGCCAACGCGCATGTCGCGGCCGCCGGCCCTGCGGCATCCCACACAGGGACGCCGGCGGATGGGTGTCCCCACGTCATCGACGCGATGCCCGTTGCGTCGTGCCCGGGGTCGGCCAACGCGCATATCGCAGCCGCAGGCCTTGCGGCATCCCACACAGGGACACCGGCGGATGGGCGTCCCCACGTCATCGACATCCAGGTGGACGGCGGCGTCACCCTGGAAAATGCCGAGGACATCATCCGGGCAGGAGCCAACGTGCTGGTGGCGGGATCATCCGTGTTCCGGGGGGATCCCGGGGCGAACGTGCGGGCGTTCCTGGATATATTCGCACATGCCGGGAATGTGTAAGGTTTAACCAGTGTGACAGCATCATATGGGTTCTCATTTTGGTTCGGTTGTATTGCGGCGCAGATGAGCCGGTTTTCCTTGACAGTTGCACTGCTTTCGGTTATAATCATGGATAATCCAAATCAACCGAAAGAGGTGGCCGTTTATGTATATCAAACGCCATATGGAAAACGTGCTGAACGACCCGGCGCACCTGCGGGGGGTTATGGCGGTCACGGGCAGCCGCCAGACAGGAAAAAGCACACTGGTACATGAGCTGTTCCGGGACAGAAGCCACACCGAAATCTCATTGGATGACATGGGTTTGCGGGAGCTGGCGAAGACTGACCCCAAAGTTTTTCTTGCGAAGTACCCCACGCCACTGGTGATAGACGAGGTCCAATATGCCGCCGAGCTGTTCCCATACCTGAAAATCCACGTCGACCAGACACACGAGAAGGGTGCGTTCTATATATCCGGTTCCCAGCGGTTCAACATGATGAAAAACCTCTCCGAGAGCCTGGCCGGGCGGGTGGGCATATTCGAGCTGATGGGCCTGTCCATGCGGGAGCTTGCCGGGGACGGTTTTTGCGAACCCTTTATCCCCACTGGCGCGTACCTGGGAAAGCGCACACCAAGCGCCAACACGCTGGACTACAGAGGGATCTGGTCGCTGATCCACCGGGGGGGCTACCCCGAGCTCCATGAAAATCCGGCACTGGACTGGCAGGCATATTATAATGATTATGTCAACACTTATATCGAACGGGATGTCCACCAGCTGGAAAATGTCGGCGACGAGGTGAAGTTCTACCAGTTCATGCGCGTGGTGGCCGCCCATTCCGGCAACCTGCTCAACGTCGAGGGCATGGCACGGGACGTCGGCATCAAACGCGACGAGTGCGAGCGGTGGCTCTCGGTGCTGCGGGCGTCCAACCTGATCTTCCTGCTTGGGCCGTACCACAGCAACCTCATCAAACGGGCGGTGAAGACGCCGAAAATGTACTTCATGGACACGGGCCTGATGGCGTTTCTGACCAGGTGGCTGGATGAGGATCAGCTGGAGACCGGGGCGATGGCAGGCGCTTTCTTCGAGACATTCGTCGTCTGCGAGATACTGAAGAGCTTTTACAACTGCGGCCTGGACCCGCGCAATTACCTGTATTTTTATCGGGACATAGACGGGTACGAAGTGGATGTGGTCATCGCCGCAAACGGGAAGCTCCACCCCATCGAAATCAAGAAGGGGGCCGCCGTTTCAAAGGGTGACATAAACGCGTTCCGGCAGTTGGACAAAGACACTGCCAACGTCCGGGGCGGGGGCGGCATCGTCTGCATGGCCGACACCCTGCAGCCACTCACCGAGACGGATTCCATCATACCGATTCGGTATGTTTAGCCAAAGATTTGGTGAGATGTGATGCTGGCATCTGTGTGGTTTTCGCCAATCAGGCGCTGCGCAGTATGCAGCGGACCAGGCTTTCGTCCACTTCGAACTCGGGGGCGGGTTTGCCTTTTTGCAGGCAGTCTGCACGGGCGATGTAAATCCCCCGACCGAAGCTCTGGACGTAGCCGAGGTTCTTCATGGTGTCCGCGATATACAGGTTGCGGTACTCCACCAGACCTGGTTTGCCGAAGTTTTCCGGGGTGATGTTGCCATACGCACCGCCGGGGCTTATGATCTCCACCCGGTCATTGTACCATTCCACGCGGGTGGGCGCATTGGTGCCTTCGTAGTTCCGGTGCATGACCGCATTGTAGAATAGCTGCTCCAGCGCGACCATGGAGTAGTCGCTGGTGATTTTGTGGGTCGGCGCAGTGGTGATGTCGTAGGCGTTGCGGTTGTAGGCGTTGAATTTGTCCAATGTGGCGTTGATCACTTTCTGTATGTGGCCGCGGATCTCTATGGCGTCGACCACCTCGTCGGATAGTTTGTCGCCCGCGAGGCGCAAAAACAGCACATACGCCCCCGGTATATATTCCGTCACGTTTTTGCCGAGGGTGAGGACGCCCAGAAACGTAGGGGTGGTGTCTTCGGGGGAGACGATCATGCGGCAGGATGCCAGGCGCTCCTCGTAAGTCCGATGGTTCGCTTCCAGGATGTCGGGTGCAAATGCCCTGGGCAGGTACTCGTCCTCGAACACGGCGCGGGACAGGTCGCCTATCTTCGCCCGGTAAATGGGCGACAGGTCGTATGGGACGGCGCGGTGCCTGCGCCTTTCTATGAGGATGCGTTCTTCCTGTTCATTGGCTATCGCCCGGCGCGGACCGGTGCGAATCCAGATGCGCCCGTCGAATTTCACGGGTGGCACGTTGCATGGGACGACCGTAACGACGGCGATGTCGCTGTCGTCCACCTGGCGTTTCTCCACGGTCATGGCCGGCAGCGGCAGGATCCTGCCGTCCGTCTTGATGTCGGCGAGTGTTTGCAGCAGCCGGTCGTCTATCGCTGTGCCGACGCCGTTCCCATCGTCGTCCAGGCCGATCATCAATACGCCAGCTTCCCGGTGGTTCGGCAAATCGTTCGCAAAGGCACAGATGGCCTGCCTGGCTTTGGTAGGGACATCGCCGCCCCAAGACTGCTTGCGCTCGACCATGTCAGACTCCACATCTTTCGCCATGATGGCGAGTTCCTCGTCAGAATAGCGTTTCAATGCATACCCCCTTGGGTGATAACATTCCCCCCGGAAACCATTATATACATTATATAGGTTTTTTCGTCCAAACACAAGTTTTTTTTGTGAACGGGCTGAATAGATATATTTAGCCCTGGCTAAATAAACATATTTAGCCCTGGCAAAATATTATTTATTTCGTCCTGGGGATGTGGTATAATGGGGGTGCGTGCAGAAGGCGAAGGCGATGGCCTGCAGAAAGCGAAGACGATGGCGCTACATTGGAGAGATCGTATATAGGGGGGCATCATGAAGAAATCCCAGTCATTCAAAAAGGCGTTCGGCGACGGTCATCTGTCCGTGCCGGCTGGCGGGCATCAGGAGAGGATCCCGGTAGCGAAGCCCACAGTGACATTCAAGGATGCGAAACACAAATCCAGGCAGGAACGCAAAGCGGACACGGAAAAGGAGCTGGATGGCTTCTTTTCTTTTTGATGGAGTCAGGGCGCAGGGGTAGGGCGCAGGGTTCACAGTGCTCAGTGCGGAGTATGCATTATAGAGTTCGCAATTCAGAGTTCGCCGTAGGTAAGCGCAAGAGAACAGATGGCAGTGAGTCAGCAGTTGGGCGCAGGGTTCACAGCGCACAGTTTGAGTTGACGATAGGTAAGGGGAAGGGAACAGACGGTAAGGGGAAGGGAACGGACAGTAAGGGAAGGGAACGTACGGTAAGGGGTCAGGAGCAGGTTGGATATGGGAGATCCGGAAGGGGGAGGATGACATGAGGAATCTGGCGTCGGTGCAGAGGATATGGAAGATAGGGCCCATCGAGGGGGCGGACATGATCGAGCTGGCCCAGGTGCTGGGCTGGAAACTGGTGACGAAGAAAGGCGAGTTCACACAGGGGGACCTGGCGGTGTATTTCGAGATCGACTCTTTCCTGCCGATCCGCCCGGAGTTCGAGTTCCTGCGCGCATCGTCCTACAGGAACACGGAGTGGCAGGGCGAGGGGTTCCGGATCAAGACCATCAAGCTGCGGGGGCAGGTGTCCCAGGGGCTTTTGGTGCCGCTGGAGACGGTCGCAAGCATCGCGCCGGGGTATAGCGGCCCCCTGGACGAGGGGACGGACCTGACGGAAGTGCTGGGGGTGGCCAAATACGACCCGCCGGAGGTGGAGAGCAGCACGAACATGGGAACGACCAAGGGGCGGTTTCCGTCATTCGTCCACAAGACGGACGAGACCCGGGTGCAGTCCATCACGGGGATCATAGACGAGATGCGCGGCGTCCCCTACTACATCTCCACGAAGGTAGACGGCACTTCCGTGACGATGTACGCAAAGGACGGGGCGTTCGGGGTCGCCGGCAGGAACTGGGAGTATAAACTGGACGACGACAGCCGGGTCTACGAATTCGCAAAGGACAGGGGCATCCCGGAGAAGCTGCTTTCATTGGGGGAAAACATCGCGGTCCAGGGGGAGTTTGCGGGCCCGGGGATACAGAAAAACCCGCTGCGCCTCAAAAGCACGGAGTGGTTCATTTTCAATGTCTTCCACATCGACCGGATGGAGTACGGCGGGCTGGATGAACTGCTGGAGATGTCGAAACTCCTGGGCGTGCCCACGGTGCCCATCGAGGAGACCGGGGAGGCCTTCCCATATGGCAGCGTGGATGAGCTGCTGGCGCGGGCCGAGGGGAACTACCCGTCTGGCGTGAAGAAAGAGGGCATCGTCATCCGCCCGAAGACGGACAGGTATTCCCAGGCGGCCAACGGAAGGATGTCATTCAAGGTGCTCAACAACGCATACCTGCTCAAGAACGGGTGACGGGGGCTTTTCAAGCGGGTCACGGGGCTGGATATCCGGGATTTTGAGCTACTGCGCTACCTGGGGGTGTCCAATGCTGCGTTGGTGGATGATGCGGCCTGCAAATTCAAGCGGTACTAGGTCGCAAACAATGTGCGATCGACATTGGAGTCGCACTTGGCGCAAGGTTAGCCGGCGGGGCAATGACAGATATGCCCGACAAGGAGGATGAACATTTGCAGAAACGGTGTGCGGTTATAACCGGCGGGGAGCTGGACCTGGGGTTTGCGCGGGGGTACCTGGGGCGGATGGCGCAGGAGATGCCTTGTGACGTCATCGCGGTAGACGCGGGGCTGAAGAAAGCGGATGCGCTGGGGGTGGCGCCGGTCGCCGTCGTGGGTGATTTTGATTCTGTGGATCCGGTGGTGCTTGCGAAGTACAGGGCTTTGCCCGGTCGCGCCATCTCGCCTGATGAGATGTATGGGCAAAGCGGCGCCCCGCAAGGAGCGGTTGCAAGAGTGCGAGGTGCAAACGTTGCCCCGCAAGGAGCGGTTGCAAGAGTGCGAGATGCAGACGTTGCCCCGCAAGGTGCGGTTGCAAGAGTGCGAGATGCAAACGTTGCCCCGACACAGATGGGCAGCAGTGTCACAGGACAAAGAACCGGGGCGCGAGTGGATGGCAAAGTCATTCTCTGGCTGGAGCGCGGGTCCGAAAAGGACGAGACGGACACCGTGCTGGCGCTGGTGCTGGCGGTGTCGCTGGGGTATGGGCGCATCGACATCCTGGGGGCCCTGGGGGGGCGCGTGGACCACGCCTTGGCAAATATCGAGGCACTGCTTTGGTGCATGAGGGCGGGGGTGGAGGCGTACATCGTAGACCCCCGCAACCGGGTGCGGGCGGTGGGGGCGCAGTCCCATGGCGCCTGCGTAGAGTTCACAGCCGCCGATTCCTACGGAAGATACATTTCATTCATCCCGATGTCAGATGCGGTCACCGGCGTCACGCTGGAGGGGTTCCGGTACCCACTCCATGACAAAACGCTGGTGCCCGGGGCCGAGCCTGGGCTATGCGTCAGCAACGAGCTGGCAGGGGAAGCGGGGCGGCTGCGGTTTTCGTCCGGGACGCTGCTGTGCATCGAATCCCGGGACTGATGGGGAGAAGCGGGGCGGCTGCGATTTTCGTACGGGGCCCTGCTGTGCATCGAATCCCGGGACTGACGGCGGGAAGCGGGGCGGCTGCGGTTTGTCCCTTGGCCGCCGCCTGGATCGGCCGAGGGATATAATTGGAAATTCATACCAAAAATCCGATATTATTATGATTTATTCGGATTTGAATCCTGAAATATTATAGTTTTTTGGGATTTCGATCCCGAAATATTATGATTTCATCGGGTTCGGATATTTGAAAAAGAAGGGTTGTTTAGACCAAACAAGTGCAACCACATTCTCTCTGGGCATAGAGGATGTGTCTTTCGATGAAGGTATGTTTATGACTTATGCGAACATCGTCCCGGCGGTTTTTTTGCGCCGCCCGAACCGGTTCATCGCCGAGGTGGTGATCGATGGGGGAACCGGCGAAAGAACCGGCGGGGGAACCAGCGAAAGAACCGGCGAAAGGATCGGCGACAGAATTGGCGGGAGAATCGGCGAAAGAACCGGCGGGGAAACCGTGCGGGTGCATGTGAAGAACACGGGGCGGTGCGAGGAGCTGCTGGCGCCGGGCGTGACGGTCTACCTGGATGCTCCTAATGTCACCAAGAACCCGCACCGATCCACGCTGTACGACCTGGTGGCGGTGCAAAAGGGCGACAGGCTCATCAACATGGACTCCCAGGCCCCCAACAAGGCGTTCGGTGAGTTCTTGCGGGCGGGTGGCTATATCCCCAATGTGACGCTGGTGAAGCCGGAAGCGCGGTATGGGGATTCCCGGTTCGATTTCTATGTGGAATCTGTAGGGGGGCAGGGGGGTGCGAGTACGTTTCACCCGGATCTGCAGGATGGTAATCGAAGCGATGACGGCCCGGATGCGGACTTGCTAAATGGCGGCATGGCGTCATATTCACAGGGGCAACCCGGGGCAGGCGTGTGCGCATCCGCAGTTGTCCGCAAAGCATTCATCGAGGTCAAGGGCGTAACCCTGGAGGGGGATAGCGTCGCCTGGTTCCCGGATGCGCCCACCCTGCGGGGGGTGAAGCACCTGAATGGGCTGGCAAAGTGCTTGGGGCAGGGGTATGAGGCACATGCGGTGTTCGTGGTGCAGATGGGGGACGTCCGCTATTTTGCGCCCAATGACAGGACGCACCCGGCGTTCGGAGAAGCCCTGCGCAAAGCCACGGCCGCAGGGGTGAAAGTCAGCGCCTGGGACTGTGACGTGACGGCGCAGGGCATGGCGATCGGAAAAGAGATACCGGTGAGGCTGTGATTCCGGCCACGTCCCGAAGATGCACCCAGGTGGATCATCGGCCGGACAGGGAGTGACCTGCAACTTAAGCCTCAAAAATGTCCGCATCCTGGCGCCTGCCAAGAGTGGAATTCGGAAATCCATTTTTCGTGTGATGGGCAAGTTGCAAAAATGTGTGTCAATAATTTTTGAAAATGTCACCCCTCAGGCGAGTTAATTATCTCTTGAAAATGTCACCCCCTAGTGGCTTAACCGACAAGTCTGTGTGTGGGTTACCAGGGTCAATGGCGAGGTG
>JAISUG010000037.1 GCA_031272185.1 Lachnospiraceae bacterium | reverse complement strand
CCAGCACGATTTTGGTTTTGAATTCGGCGTTGAACGTTCTCTTTGTACGGGACATCTTGAACCTCGCTTTCTGGTTGCTTACAGTATACCAGATTCATTATAAAATGTCCTGTTGTTTGTCTTAAATTACGGTACCATTATACTATCATGGTCGCGCTTATCCATAAATCGGTATCTCCTTATCAACCGTAATCAGGGCATCCTCGGGCAGCGGGGCGTGAAGCACATCCACCGGCGTGTTCAGCAAGTCTTCGAAATCATATTTCACCCCGACAATCTCCAAGAGAGAGACGGCATCTGTTGTGAACTCAACCAGCAAGTCCAAATCGCTGCCCTCGGTGGCCTTACCATTGGCATAGGAGCCGAAGACGGACACCTTAGTCAATGGATAGTGTTTGGCAACCTGCGCAGCTGCCTGCCTCATCTGTTCAAATGTTAACATGGCAATACCTCGCTTTGTTCTATCAGGTCACTTATATTATAGTTTACCCCGGTCGCGGCAAAATCCGGGCGTTCGCGGAAGGGCTTTTTCAAATTCAAAGCGGAGGCTGAACTTGCGGAAGAGTTCATCCTGCCACTGCTCCGCCAAGTTGCCGGGCGAGACTATCATGCAGCGCTTCAGGTCGCCTCTTACCAATAGTTCTTTCAGGAACAGCACGGTCATGATGTTTTTCCCCGCGCCGGGGTCGTCCGCCAAGATGTAGCGAAGCGGCAGGCGCATTACGAGACATATTGTACAGCACGATGCCTTATTTTGCAACAAAAACGAAGCCATATGAGACCCCGGGAGCGAGGGAATCTTGCCCGGGATAAAATGTGGCGGGATGACGGCGATGCCCGGGGATGGCCTACAGCACCCCGGCCAGTTCGGAAAGGTAGATGACCAGGGGGATGGTCACGGCGGCCAGGACCGTGGAGGCGGTAAAGAGCAGGGAGGCGTATTTGCCGTCGCCTTTGAAGCGCAGCGCAAACATGGTGCAGCATGCGCCGATGGGGCAGGCGCTGGCCAGTATCAGCGTCGCCTTGACCATGCCGGGGATGTCAAAGAACCACAGCAGGGCCATCATGACGGCGGGCATGAGGAGGAGCTTGAGCGCGGAGATGAAGTATGTGCCCTTCTGGGCGAAGACGTCGCCTATCCTGGACTCGGCCAGGGTGGCGCCTGCCACCAGCATCGCCAGGGGCGTGTTCATGTTGCCCACCAGCTCCAAGGCCTCCAGTGCGGTGGCATGTACCCGGATTCTGGCGAGGAAGCAGACAAGGCCCAGCAGCACGCCGATGATGGCGGGGCTAAGCAGGCTTTTCACCACCTCTTTCCTGTCGGTGCGGCCGCACATCAGGATGACGCCGTGGGTCCAGAAATACAGGTGGAAAATCGTAAGGTAGGCGGTCATGTAGAACACGCCCTCCCTGCCGAAAAGGCCGTTGGCCAATGGGATGCCGATGAACCCGCAGTTGCCGTAGACCGCGCTGAGCCGCTCCGTGGCGTACTCGGGGCGGTTTTTTTGCCGGATCAGCAGCCTGGCGGCGAGGATATGGAGCGCGAACCCCACCGCCGCCAGGGCCATTGTCACGAAAAGGTTGTGCAGTAAATCGGCGTCGTATGTCAGCTGGTAGGAAACGAAAATCACGACGGGGTTTATGACCTGCAGCAGGAAGGTGGAGAGCTTCACGGTCATCTCGTGGTCGATGAGATGCTTTTTGGAGCAGTATACGCCCAGCAGCAGTATGATGAACATCATCGCGATTTTTTGCAGGACCAGGATCGTCATGGTTTCCTCCCGTAGGTGTTGTGTTTTGAGGCCGGCCTGCGCCGGTATGGGCAATGTGCGCCAAAGCTGTGCGCCGGTGCAGCCGACGGGGCTGTCTGCGGCGGTCAAGCCGGCCGGCTGCCCGTGTGCGGCAGCCGATGCCGGCGATTTTTGCGCCTATGACAGTTTAACGCACGCGGCGCGAAATAGCAATCCCTATTTGAGCCTGTCCAGGGTCTCGTCGTGGGCGTAGCCCAGTTTCCCATAGTGGGAGGAGCGGGTCGCGATGTCGTCTTCCAGCTGCATCCTGGCGAACATGAGGACTTCCTCGGCCCTCTCCCTGGGGATCACCAGCACGCCGTCGTCGTCGGCGCAGATGACGTCGCCGGGCTTCACGGTGACGCCGGCGCAGTTCACGGTGGTGTTGAGCACGCCCCGCTCCACCCGCCCGTAGACATGGGTGAACGTGCGCTTGGTGCAGAACACAGCCGCTTTTTCCAGGTTCGTCTCATGGGAGTCCCGGCACCCGCCGTCCAGCACCACGCCCTCCACGCCGCGGATCATCATGTTCATGGCGATCTCGGAGCCCCACAGCCCGCCCCGGACGCCGTCCATGTCCACCACGATGACCATGTCCTTGGCATTCTCGGTGGTGATCTCGTCCACGAAATGGTAGATGTCATTGCACCCTTTGCCCAGCTCCTCACGCCATTCGTCCAGTGTCTTGCAGGCTTTCACGGGTTCGGTCTTGGGGAAGAGCTTGACGGTGTAGGCGAAGCCCTTGAACTCGATGCCGGGCCTGATGGGGCGCATCTGCTCGTTCATGGTGCCTTTGTCCACCAGCCCGATGGCGTCCATGCCGTCGGAAAGGTCGGCGCAGCGCAGTTTCCTGATTTCTTTGATCAATTCTTGGTTTGTCATGGTTCCTCCTTTGATATCACTATGGCATCATATTCTTCCAGTGTGTCCAGTGTCAGATCCAGCCGCCCATGGGCGTATCCCCACGTGACGGGCCGTCCCATGAGGCTTTCTATGCCGGACGGCGGCCTGGGGAAAGGTATGGACAGCTGGACGTCATGCACAGGGGGCGGATCCCAGAAACTGCCGCCGAAGCACCCCGCGGTGTTGACCAGCTGTACCAGCGTATGGCCGGCAGGTGCGGCGCTGGAGCAGGAGGATGCGGCGCTTGCAGTGGCCTCCACCGTTTGCGGCGGCTGCGATGGGCAGCTTGCGTGGTTCGAGTAGGTGGGTGCGGCGCTTACAGTGACCTCCACCATGGGTGACAGTGTGGATGAGAGCTGTTTGCAGCCGCATATGCCGCACAGGATGTCTTTCATGAAGAGGAACATGTTGCCGGCGCCTGTGCGGTGGTAGAACTCACCGGGGTACCAAGGGATGGTGACGGCCACGCCGGTGGCCGGTGGGGCGCCCTCGCCCGGGCCGCCTGGTACGGTGGGGCCCACGCCGGTGAGTGGGGTGGCGCCCTCTTCCCGGCCGCTTGGTATGGTGGGGTCTACGCCGGTTTGCGTGGGGGTACCCTCGCCCGGGTCGCTTGGTATGGTGGGGCCTACGCCGGTTTGCGTGGGGGTGCCATCTTCCCGGCCGCTTGGTATGGTGGGGTTCACGCCGGTTTGCGACGCATGGCCGGGGCTTGATGGGCTGGCCTTGGTTTGGCGGCGGGTGTGTGTTTTCACCAGCACGCCTGGGCAGGAAGTTAGGGCCGGGGTGACGCGCCCGGATGCGGGGAAGTCTTGGTTTGGCTGTCCAAAGACATGGTGGGGGTAGCAGCACTCCGGCGGGCCGAATGGGCGGGGTGGGAGCAGGTGCAAATACGTCCGGACGCCGGGTTCGGTTTCCAAAAACAGGTAGGAATCCCCCAGGGCTATCACGTCGCAGTCGTCGAAAGAGGGGAATGCGGCGCGGTCTTCGTCGGACAGGGCAAACACGGCGGATGCCAGGTCATCCCGGCGGGAAACCATGGGGCGGATACCCATGAGTCGATGCAGGGGTGGGATGGCGCCTGGGTCGGTTTGTGTGGTATCGGTATCAGCGCCTGTTGTTGGCCGGTGATCATAGGCGGCGAGGCAGGTTTCCGGTGAGGGTGCCTGGGCACCGGGTGCGTGGACGTCGGGCGATGAGAAGGACAAGCCTGGGGCGCCGGTGGAGAGGAGCACGCCGCCGTCCCGGACGAAATCGGCGGTATGGGCGGCTTCTGCCTCGGACATAGAAGCGCTGTCCGGCAGAATGACCAGCCTGTACCGGGACAGGTCAGCCTGTTCGTACCGATCCGGCAGGATTTCGGCAAATGGGATATGCAGTTGGGTCAGAGCAGAGATCCAGCCTTTTTCTTCCGCCGTCGGCGCCCACACATCGCCCCTGCGTACTAGGACGTCTGCTCGGTTTTCCAGGCCCCGGTATAGGCCCTCGTGTTTGCTATGGAAAGCATATATCCCTTTGATGGGTTCGAATGCCCGGCGGTCTTCGTGGCGGTCTATGCGCCCCATCAGGTAATAGTCCAGCCCGCCGAGGTTGGCGATGTTTTGCCACAGGCGCAGGGCATGGAGGCGGGGGCCCACCGAAACATTGCGCAGCGCAAACCCCAGGAAATCCACGGATGCGTCGGAGCATATGAGGGTGCGGGCGGGGGCGGGGCCGGATAGCGGGTGGTCCGGGCCGACGTGGGTGCAGGTGGGGGCGGGGCCGGATGGCGGGTGGTCCGGGCCGACGTGGGTGCAGGTGGGGGCGGCGCCGGATGGCGTGTTGTCCTGGCCGACGTGGGTGCGGGTGGCGCCGGGGCCGGATGGCGGGTTGTCCAAGCCGACGGGCGAGGCTGTCGCCGATGGGGTTGTCTGTGTGGACTTCGGGGCGCCTCCCAGCACCGCGCGGCAGTTGGAGGAGGCGCGGTATGGCCAGTATGGCAGGTCCCGGTGCAGTTCCGTGGAGGCTTCGATGCGCACATAGTCCCTGCCGTCGAAACACAGGGCTCTCCCGGTCCGGCGGCTGACGCCATCCAGGAAAGCGGATATCTTTTCCCGCTGGCGGCGTATCACATCTTTCTTGAAATTGGCGTAGGCCGGGTCACCGGTGGGGATGTCCGCCTGTGCCATATAGCGGTCTTTGGCCATGCAGGCCGGGTAGTGGGTGGGGGTATACGCTTGCGCAACATCTTGATCTTTGGCCATGCAGGCCGGGCCACTGGTGGGAGGGTCTGCCTGCGGGCCGTCATGGGCTGCATAAGCCCTGTAGGCGTCCCGGCAGTTCGCACAGTGGCAGGAACCATAGTCGCGGAAACTGTAATCGCGGGTCTGGAAACCGCCCATGTTGCAGTACAGTCCGTCGAATGGGAAGCGGTCGAATATCTCGCCCAGGATCTCAAACATGTAGGACTGCTGGTATCCGCCGCAGATGCAGGTCTGCACGTAGCCGTTGTACATCATGGTCATGCCCTGGGCGTCACGGAACGCCCAATCGGGGTTTTGGAGGTATATGGCCTCTGTGACTTTGGAGAAATCGCAGCGGGCGATGACCCGGATGCCGTTTTCATGGCACCTGTCCACCAGCTGGGAGAGGCCCCCGTGGAGCGCATGGGGGTTTGGGGAATGGAATGGCAGGGCGGTGGGGTAGTGGGCGCTGATGCCCCCTGCGTTTATCATGGCGACGGTGGCATGGAACGCCAGAAAATCCGCGACCATGCGGTCAGGGTCCAGATCCCGGAAATCTATGTCGCTTAGGTTGGTCTGTATCAGGCGCCAGGGGGTTTCCAGCCACCAGGGCGTTTCATGCTTCGGATTCATCGTAGGGTTCCCCCGTCGCCACGTGGGCTGTATACGGTGCAGTGATGCCGTGCAGTAATGCGGCGCAGGATGAGCCTAGGCCTCTTATGCGCGGTGTTTCCCATGGGATGTATTCTGTATGGTACCGGCTGTGATCCTTGGGTCAGGCCTAAGACGCTGTCGTCGGGGGAATCCGCTGGGCCGGCGGGCCGGATCCCGCCGCCAGTTCGATGTCCAGCTCGGCGGCGCGGTCGAACATGCGAAAATCCACGTAGCTGCCGCCCAGCCGGGAGAGCCGCTGGGGTTTGTAGATGCTCATCGCAAGTGCGGAGTATTGTTTCCAGTGGGCGGCGGCGCTTTCCAGCAGGGCCACCGCATTGTCCCGTCCTGCGCTGTGGCGGTGGTCGGTGATGATGCGGCGCAGTTCCACCGCTGCTTCCAGCTTGTCCGCATAGTACAGGCCCAAGAGGGAGAGTGCGCGGATGTCGGCGGTGAGTGCGGAGGGGGTCGTAAATTCTGGGGCGGACATTATCATCAGGGCTGTACTTTCACTATGCTCCTTCCCGTGTCCGCCCCGGGCAATCACTGCCTTGGGTGAAGTGTTTGGGTCGGATTTTGTGGGTGTATGCGCTATGGGAAGGCTATCGATGGCAGCCATGGCCTGGCGCGCCCTTTGGCGTATGTCATGGACGGCCTCCGGGGGTGTGATTCCATCCGCCGCAATTTGTTTTTCCCGGACACGGGCGATGGCCTCCCCCGAAAGAGTGTCCGGATCGCATGACATGGCGATGGCCTCCCCCGAAAGGGTGTCCGGATCCCGGGACATAGCGATGCCCACCCCCGAGAGGGGATCCGGATCCCGAGACATGGCGACGGCCTCGCAGTATTCCTTGACGGACATGTATCCGGAACCGGGCATGGCGGGACAATCCATGAATTCCCGGATGTCCGCAAACACCAGCTTGGCCACGGGCGGGTGGAGGAACATGCAGCACCCTTCCGGGTACCATTGGAAATCGTAGTCGTGCCAATGGACGCAATTGACGACGCCGATGATGCCGGAGGCTTTCTCCCAGGCATCGAAGAGGGCGTCGGAGCCGGATCCTGCGGCCATGTGGCGCAAAGCCCGCTTTCTCAACCTGTGGAGCGGGTAGCGTATGTCGTAGGAGAGCTGCCCCCAGATGTCGAAGCGCACCCACATCTTCTGCAAGTAGAGTGGGTGGGGGAGGCAAGCCTTTTCGTCGGTGCCGGGGCCATCCCAAGCAGCGGGCACACGTTGGTGCTTGGCGGCGCAAGGCGTAGCGGGCACGGAGGAAAATGTGCCGGCTGTGGGTACGGTGGCGTCCGGCGGTGTTGATGAAGATATGTCGGCCGCATGAGCGCCCTGCGCTGTAAAATCCACCCCCCATGTGAAGCCGTCGGCGCCCAGGTAGAACCCTTCCACGCAGTCTGTGGGGATGTTTTCCAGGTATTCCTTGGCGTAGGCGCGCCAAGCCCACCTGAAGAAATAGCTGTCGTCGTCCCGGAGGGTGAGCCAGAAGGGGAAGCCCGCCGGGTTACCCACATGGGCGCAAGCATCCTCGGAACCTGGGCAAGGTTTTTGGCCCACCGGCACACCCCTTAGGAAATCCCGGAAGAAAGTGGGGCGGGGCGAGGAGTGCATGTGCGCCTGGGAGTATTTGAAACTGACGGCAAATTCGGGGGTGGGGGCAGTGTCTGCCCTGGTCAGGCCTTGGGAGGCGGCGCCGGACCATGGCATGGGACAGCCGTCGGCGGAAGTTGGGCCTTGGGGGGAGGTATCGGGCCACGGCATGGGGCAGTCGTCGGCCCTGGTCGGGCCTTGGGAGGCGGCGCCGGGCCACGGCATGGGACAGCCGTCGGCCCTGGTCGGGCCTTGGGAGGCGGTGCCGGGCCATGGCATGGGGGCATCACCGCCTGTGGAAACCGGGCCGCCCTGGGGCGCATACAGCTCCCGCAGCAGCGGGAAATTCGAATAATGCGCCCGGTGGATGAAGCGCAGTTTCCTCTCGGGGTGTGATTTCCGGTAGTTTTCCACGGCGCGGGCGTAGGTGTTTTTCAAAAAGAGCAGGTCGGAGTCGTCCCGCTTCATGTTCTCGCCGGCTGTGCCGCCTATCCCCCGCAGCAGGGGGTAGGTTTCCAGCAGGGCGGTGACGGACTCGTATATGTAGTCAGCGGTGACGGGGCTGTCCTGGTCGCAGGGGATGGTTGTGCCATACGTGAACAGGTTCCAGGTGAAGATGTAGACATCGATGCAGCGGTCGGCGGCGTATTGCATGACTTCCTGCCAGAAGCGGATCTTCTCGTCTATGGTCATGCGCCGCAGGGTGTACATCCCGTGCTCCATGTCCGGCGCATACATCCCGCCCCCGGCCATGTCCGGGCGGGGGAAGATGACCGAGCGTTTCACGTCGTCCAGTGCCGCGCCGGGATATTTGGAAGTTTTTACCATAGATGGGAAAGGGGACAATGACCACAGCGTGAGCACATTTAGCTTGTGTGAGGCCATCTCGTCCAGGAAACTATGCCAGAAACC
Source organism: Lachnospiraceae bacterium (assembly GCA_031272185.1). GTDB lineage: Bacteria > Bacillota > Clostridia > Lachnospirales > Lachnospiraceae > JAISUG01. Next base: position 33,948 of record JAISUG010000037.1, on the reverse strand, counting down.
ATGGGTCCAGACATAGGGGATGTTCTCGAAAGCGGAATCGGATGCGTCAGAATAGCTGGGCGTGCGGGCGTCCAGGGGGATGTTGAATTTGATGCCGCGGTTCGGGATATAGCAGCGGCTCTCATGGATAATAGCGCTTTGGGGGGCGTCGGCGGATGAATCTTCCGGCAGATCCGGAAGATCCGGCAGATCCGGCAGATCCGGAAGAACCAGCAGATCCGGCAGATCCAGCAGGCCGTACATGAAACCTGCCGGGTCGGGGGCCTCGATGAGGTATCGGACGGGGGCGCCATCTGCAGTTGCCAAGCCGGTCGATGCGGATTTGCCGCAGATGTTTTGGGTTTGGGTTTGGCCGGGGCGTGGTGTGCTTGCGGTTTCCGGGGGCATCGGTGTGCTTGTGCCGGAACATATCCGTGACAGGCGGTAGGTCTGCCCGGGGAGGGAGGGGTCGTGCCTGAACAGGGGCAAAGGGATGTCTATGCCGGTCGTAGCGCGGTACTCTTCCAGTTTCCCGGCCGCGAACCGGACAGGCGCAAGTTCGGGGATGTCTTCGCTTTCATAAGTCAGCATAATCGCCATTCGTCCTTTTCTGCCGCCATTATCCTTTCACCGCACCGGCGGTGAGCCCTTCGATGAAGTACCGGTTGAAGATGAGGTAGACTATGATCATCGGGATCAGCGCGATGGAGGACCCGGCCAGCATCAGGTTCCAGGAGGATGCCGCCGCGCCCGAGCCTTTCAGGTTCATGATGCCGACGATGAGCGGCATGCGGTTGGGATTGGACAATGTGAACACCATGGGCATGAGGTAGTCGTTCCAGGAGTGCCTGAACTCCAATATCGCGATGGTGGCGATGAGGGGCTTGAGCAGGGGGAAGATGATCCGCGCGTAGATGGAGAAGAAAGAGCAGCCGTCCACTTTGGCGGATTCGTCGATCTCCCGGGAAATCGAGCGGATGTAGGAGCGGGTGACGAAGAGGTTGGTCACGTTGAGCCCCAGGACGCGGATGATGATGACGCCCCAGAGGGTTTTGTTGATGCCGAACACCTTTGCTATGGCGAACTGGGGGTAGAGCGTCAGGCTGCCCAGGTTCACGAACATGGAGGAAACCACCAGGAGGAAGAGGAAATCCTTGAACGGGAAATGCCCCCGCTCGAAGCAGTACCCGGCGATGGTGCAGGTGAAGATCGAACCCACGACGATGGTCCCGGCCATGAAGATGGAGTTCCAGGTGTATTTGGCGAAATTGGCCATATTCCACGCCTGGACGTAGTTGTCCAGGACGAATTTTTCGGGGAAAAGCCGGTTCCCTTTGGTGAGGAGCTCCATGTTGCCTTTGAAGGACCCCAGTATGGTGTAGGCCACCGGGAACATCACGGCGAGGAACACCAATGTCAGGACCAGGTATGTGAGCGTGGCGGATACCAGACGGTTTGTGCTTCGCATATTGTTGACCCCCTCACTCGGTGCTGTGCCCCAGCTTGTTGGTGGAGCGTATGTAGACGAATGACACGATGGCCAGGAGTATGCCCGTGACCACGGCCATGGACGAGGCGTAGCCCACCTCGATGGTGCGGCCGTCGTAGCCGAAGAAGTATTTGAACACGTAAGTCATGACCACCTCTGTGCCCCCGGAGGGCTGGCCGTTGGTGGATGCGAGTATCAAGTCGGCCACTTTCAGGCTCCCCACTATGGCCATGAGCAGCACCGCCTGGAACGTGGGGCCGATCATGGGCATGGTGATGTAGAGGAATTTCTTCCAGGGGGTGATGCCGTCGATGTCGGCACATTCATAGAGTTCCTTGGGCACGCTTTGGAGGGCCATCAGGAAGAATATCATGTTGATGCCGTAGTTGTTCCACACGGATGCCAGGCCCAGCACCATCATGGCGGTGGCCTGGCGCCCGAACCAGTTGACGGGCTTGGCGATGAGCCCGATGCGCATGAGCATCCCGTTGACGATGCCATTGAACGCGGCGAACATCAGGGAGAAGATCAGGCCGGTGATGGCGGTGCTGATGATGGCGGGGAGAAACAGCGTGACCCGGTAGAACCCGGTGGCTTTCAGGCCCTTGTTCATGAGGACGGCCAGGAGCAGCGCCAGTGGGATCTCCACCAGGAGCTTCCCGAAAGACAGCACCAAGGTATTGAGGACGAAACGCCAGTACTGGGTGTCCCGGGTGAAGAGTCGGATGAAATTCTCGAAGCCGATCCACTGCTCCCGGAAGCCATTGGACTGGTACATGGCGTAGCGCAGGATGAGCACGATGGGGACGTAGGTGAATACGATAAAGCCTATCATCATGGGCGCCAGCATCAGCATGGCCTGGATGGAGTCGCCGGTGATCCTTTTCTTTTTGGTCATGTTCGGTTCCTCATGTGGGGTGCGCTGCGTGGTTCGGCCCGCGACGGTGCGGTGCAGGCGGTGCGGGTGGTGCGGTGGTGCGGGTGGTGCGGGTGGTGCGGACGGTGCGGGTGGCGCGGACGGTGCGGGTGGCGCGGGTGGCGCGGGCGGTACGGCGGTGCTGATGGTACGGGTGGTGCGGGTGGTGCGGGTGGTGCATAGGTGCAGTGGTGCGGTAGTCACGGCGCCGGCACAAGGGGCGTTCCCGGAAAGGGGTGGTCGCAGATGGCCGTCTTTGTATAAGGGGTTGCCACGGTGCCGGCGGGAACGCTGCCAGCGTGAACGGTGCTGGGGTCAGGCCGGGATGTGTATGCCCTGGGCCACCAGCATGTTTTGGAGCGACTTCACATCTATGCCGGCGGGTTTTTGACCGCCGTCCAGGGAGAGCGCGGCTGCGTCGCCTGCGGCCTGACCGGTCATCATGCACAATGATATGGCCCTGGTGCCGCTTTCTGCCACGTGGTCGGCGCTGATGCAGCGCCCAGCCACCAGCAGGTTGGACACGCCCTGGGGCAGGAGGCTGCGGTAGGGGATCTCGAATGTGCGGGAGTCCACCACCGGTTCGTAGATGTGGCCTGCGTACCCTTTCCCATCCACTTTGCCGTCGCCGTCCATATAGGCGTCCGGGGCCAGCATGTCGTAAAACCTGGGGAATGCGCAGATGGCGTCGTCGAAATGACGGTTGCTTTCCATGTCATCGATGGTGAGGCGGTAGAGGCCCCTGATGCGCCTGCTGTCCCGGAAACCGATTTCGGGCGCTATCTCGGTGATCTCGATGCCTTTGAGTTCTTCGAAATGGGTTTTCAGGTAACGGTAGATGTCCATGTCGTAGCCCCGGCACTCGATCTCACCCCGGCTTAGGTCGCCCGGGTCGGTGGGGTCGAGGCCATAGGCGCAGGCGTAGTTCACATAGGAGATCTGCCCCGCCCGGGTGAGGCGCCCGAAAGGCAGGTCCTGGCGTCTGCAGGGCAGGCCTGTCCGCCCGGCGCGGTAGTCTTCTTTGAATATGCGCCCGATCTCCGAGAGGCGGTCGCCATCCGCCAGGAGCTTTCCGGCGTCGACGCCCGCCAGGCGCACGGATACCGTGCCCGGCTGGCAAAGCCCGTCCTTTTCCCGGCCCTGTTCATATGGGACCCCGGCGGCGAACGACACGTCGGCATCGCCCGTGGCATCGATGACCACGTCGGCTTTGATGGCCATGGGGCCCTTTTTGGTCTGGACGACCACGGCGGCTATGGCGTCGCCGTCCATGATCACTTCATTGACGAAAGAGTGGAAGAGGATGTCCGCGCCCGCCTCCTGCAAGAAACCGTCCAGGAACACTTTCAGGTATTCGCTGTGGAAGGCGTGCATGTTGCGTTGGCGCATGTTGTCATTGCCGTAGGTCTCGTAGGAGCGTTTCTCTATCTCCGCGTAAATGCCCTCGGAGGAAAACCCCGTGCCTGCCAGGAAATAGTTGCAGTTTTCCACGAAGCAGGCGGTGATGTTGCCGCCCAGGAAACCGCGTTTTTCCAGGAGGAGGGTCTTTTTGCCCTGGCGCGCGGCGGCGACGGCGGCTCCGATGCCCGCCGGCCCGCCGCCCACCACCAGGATCTGTGTTTCCCTGTACATTTCCAGTTCTTTCGCAGGTCTGATGAAACTCATATCGTACCTTTCGTGAAATCGCGCTTGCCGTGAAAACGGCGCCTGTCGTGAAAATCCTTGCCTTGCGTAAAAACCGCACCCATCGAGCCATCTGCAAAGCCGGGGGCGGGGCCGCGTATCGAAATACATGCCCGTGGTGTGCCCCTTTGCCGGCGGGCGCAGGGCGGCGTGGGCGGGGCGGCGCAAGAAGGTTTGCGCCGCCGCCACTCGTCATGTCTTGATTCGCTTCCTTGCTTGAATGTTATGCCTACACCGACCGATGACAACGCAGCGTGGCGGTGAATAGACCGCACAGATACGGAAAGAGTTTCCGCTCTCGGGTATACCCGTGCTGCCTACTGCCCGGACACGGGCGTCACGCCTGCCGGCAGCACATACAGGTCCACTTTCGCCTGGTCCGCTTTGGCCAGGGCGGCATTGTACCGCGCGTCCACGTCGGCCAGTATCCCATCCACGTCATCCAAGTCTGCATTGGTCCATGCATTGAGCATGGCCTCACGGTAGGTGGCCCCCTCGATGCTTATCAGCGTGTCGGGCACCGGCGGCATGGCGAAGATCTCGGAGAACCCGGCGAACTGCGCCCAGCCTTTGAGGGTGGGCTGGGTCTTTGCCAGCGCCACGGCCTCGGGGCGGACCGGCACATAGAGGCCGTTTTCGTACATTTCCGCGGTGTTGGCGTCGTCATAGAAGAACTCCAGCACCTTGAGCACTTTCTCGGGATGCTCCCTGGCCTTCTCGCCTACGGCCAGCAGGTTCACCGCATTGCCGAAAGGCTTGAACTGGGTGGCGTCCTCGGAGAATTTCGGGATGTCGATGACTGCCCAGTCGCAGACCGCCGGGAACTGGTTCACGTACACGGAGCAGTCGAAGCTTGCGGCCCCCATCATGCCGATGACGCCTGCGGCGAACTGGGCGCGCACGCCGTCGCCGTCCAGGTTCTCGAACCCGGGGAACACTGTTCCGTCGGCCACCATCTCGTCGATGGCTTTCACAAGGGGCGCATATGCGGAGTAGTTGAACTGCTTGGCATTCCAATCATACCCATAGTGGCCCACGTTGCGGCCGTTGCCCATGGTATAGAAGGAGCTGATGGTCCACAATGTGCTGGAAAGGCCCAGGCCATAGGCGCTGCCCCCCGCCGCGTCGGTGATCTTCTTGGCGCACTCCCGGACCTCCTCCCAGGTGGTGGGGTAGTCGGCCTCGGTCATGCCCGCCATGGCGAACAGATCCTTGTTGATGACGAACCCGTAAGTGGTGAGGGAATATGGCAACGTGTAGGTCTTGCCGTCGAATATCTGCCCTTGGTTGGCGCAGTAGGGTTTGAATTTCTCCAGCAGGTCGGCGCTGCCCGGGAGCTCCTCCAGGGGAACCAGGTAGCCGGCGTCGATGAAGTCCATGGCCCATTTGGAGTCATATGAGAACAGCTCCGGGGCCTCCCCAGCCTGCGCGGCGATCTTGATGGTGTCGGCGTATTTGTCGCCGTATGTCTGGTAGTCGATGTAGATGCCCAGTTCCTTGCCCACGCCCTCGTTGAATGCCTTGATCTGGGGTTCCCGCACCGTGATCTCGTGGGCGGCGTTGTTCCAAACGGTGATGGTGGTCATCTCCACCGGGGCCGGGGTGGTTTCGGCCGGCGCTGCGGCGGTTGCGGCAGGTGCGGCCGTGGTCGGTGCGGGCGCGGCGGTGGTTGCGGCGGGGGCCGCTGTCTGTGCTGCGGGGGCCGCAGTGGTGGCGGCAGAGCCGCCCGAACCCGAGCATCCTGTTAGAAGCGCGAAACCCATTATCCCCGATACCAGTAATGCCAGACCCCTACGTTTCTTCATTCTTTCATCTCCTCCTTTGGGTTGTGATATCCATGGCTGCAATCTAAGGACAGTGGCCTATCGGAATTGCTGCCGATGGATGGGAAACCATGGGTGTTGCTTGTGCGAAATTTCATTAAATGAAATCGCATTTCAAATACTAGACTATTATATGCAAAAAAATCACAAAAAGCATTGCAAATATTGCGGACATTACATCAAATATTGCTAAGTTTTGGCATGAGGGCAGAGCAATGGCAGGGAGGGGGAAGGGCGGGCGGAACGAAAATCGTTTACAAATCGGGGATTCCGTGTTAACATTTCCAGGTGAGCGGCGTGGTTATGCCCTATGACGCCATTGTTGATGCTCGCTTTTGTATACTCGTGGGTATGTTATATGGGGGCACGGGATGAAGATGAAGACGAAGACGAAGACGGGCTTTTCGTTTGTTTACGCATGTTTGTTGGTTTTTTGCGCGGTGGGGGGCGCTTTGGCAGGGTGCGGCAAAGGGACGGGGGTGCCGGAGACATCCCCTGCGCCGGAGACATCCCCTGAAACCGTGGCCCGGACCGAGGAGATACCGTCGCTTTCGCTGGATATGCCGGAGACGGAGGAGACCACGCAGTACGCGGAGCCTGAACCCCAGCTGCCGCCCTACCTGCTGCCCGAGGAGCGCTATGGGGAGGACGGGCGGGTGCGCAGCTACCTCACGGGGCTGTGGGTGGACGCGGCCATCGGGGAACGCAGGCCATTGGCCATCATGATGAGCAACGACAAGGAGGCCGCCCCTCAGTATGGCATGAACCATGCGGGGGTGATATACGAGGCGCCGGTGGAGGCGGGGATGAACCGCTTCATGTCCCTCATCGAGGATTTCGACGAGCTGGAACGCATCGGGTCCGTGCGCAGCTGCCGGACGTATTATACATATTTTGCCAGGCAGTTCGAGGCCATCTACGCCCATTTCGGGCAGAGCACATTTGCCAAACCATACCTGGCCAACGTGGACAACTTAAACGGCATCGAGGGCAAGGGGAGCTCCGCCTACTACCGTTCCACCGACAAAAAGTCCCCGCACAACGCCTACGCCAGCGGGGAGAAGATACTCGACGCCATCGACAAGATGGGGTACTCGCTGGATTACCCGGAGGGGTACGGGGGGAATTTCCGCTTCGCAAGGGACGTGATATCCCTGGCGGATGCGCCCGGCGCGGTGGAGGCGTACAAGGTGACGCCGGGGTACGTGTACAACAAACCCTGGTTCGAGTATAATGAAGCGGAGTACCTGTACTACCGTTTCCAGTATGGCAAGGCGCACTTGGGGGACGAGGGCCAGCTGGCGGTGACGAACATCCTGCTGCTGTACTGCCCGTATGCCCACTACGCCACCACGGCGTACCTGAACATCAACGTGCACGGCGACAACTACGGTTACTATGTCACCCGGGGCGCGGCGGTGCCCATACATTGGATAAAGGACACCGAGTTCGGGGTGACCCGCTACTACGACGGGGACGGGGAGGAGATCATCCTGAACCAAGGCAAGACCTGGATCTGCATCATCGGCATCACGGCCAAGGCCGGCCCCAACGTGGAGTTCGAGGGGAGGCCTGAGGGGGCGGGGGTTGCAGGGGGTGCCTCGGAAACCGAGGAAGAACCGGACGAATATGCCCAGTGGGAAGGTTCGGGAGACTGGTGAAGAGGGGATATGTGGGGCGGGGGTTGCCGGGGCGGAGATCGGGGCGGGCACTGACCCGGCCAACCCGAACGTAAACCTGCGGGCGACCCGAACGCGGACGACGACGGGAGCGTAAACAAACACATTCGACAAAATCACAAGCGTCTCTTAGTTGATTTCTAGCATGAGGGCTGCCGGTTTGCCATTGTTTGTCAGGACGATCTTCCCATCGCCAGACAAGATATTCCGAATCTGGGTTGTCGAAGAACGCAGTTCCCTCATGGACAGAAACTTCATCGGCCTCTCCATTCTGATGCAATGCCGATAGTGTACCATATCTAGCCAAACGCAAGAAAAATCGGGGCGTTTGGCTAAATATAATTGACTTACAAAGGCGGGTTGCACAACCGGGTCACCAGGCGGATGCCGATTTGGCCGTTTTCACTGGGGGAGGCGGAAAGCTACCTGCGATACCTGGGAATCCTGTGGGCGCGGCGGGAAATTGCGGAAGCATACATGGCGTTCGGAGGGATCCCATTCTACCTGAACCAGCTGCGCCCCGGGATGAGCTTGGCGCAAAACATCGACGAACTGTGTTTCGAGCGGGATGCGTTCATGAAAGGGGAGTTCTACACGCTGTTTGTATCGCTTTTCCAGCATGCGGATCGGCATGTGAAGGTGATCGAGGCTCTTTGCGGTCGGGGAAATGGGATGTTTCGCGAGGAACTGCTGGATGCAGCAGGAATCAAATCGGGGGGAGTTGCCACCGGTGTGCTGGAGGAGCTGGAGCAATGCGGGTTTGTGGGGAGATATCGGGATTTCTCTGGGAAATCGGGGCGTTTCCTTTACCATGTGACAGATTTTTTCACATTGTTCTACATGCGCTTCATGCGTTCGCCAAGGGCAGGCCAGAAAGGGTATTGGACGAAAACGGCGGGGAAAGGTGCATACCACGACTGGGCGGGGAAATCATTTGAAAAACTGTGCTTCCTGCATTTCGACTGCATAGCCCGCAAGCTGGGGATTTTCGGCATGGCTGTGGCGCCTTATGCGTGGAAATGCCTGCAAAGTTCCGATGGCGGGAATGGTGCGCAGATAGACATGCTGATAGATCGCCCGGACGGCATCATCAACGTCTGCGAGTGCCGGTTCACCAATGCCCAGTACTCCATCGACAAATCCCAGGAAGCGGAGCTTAGGGAGCGGATGGCGGTGTTTGCAAGGGAAACCAAGACTAGGAAAGCATTGCACCTGACAATGGTAACAGCGTATGGCGTCAGGGCCGGCAAGTACTCCGGGATCGTGCAGTCCGAGGTAGTCCTGGATGACCTGTTTGGGTGAGGGGGCGGCGGGCGTGCGATGGCTCGATGGTGGTTGCACAGGGGTTTATAGGTGAGGGGATGCAGACAGGTGGCAGGGGCGATGCAGACAGGCTGCAGGGCCGGTGCGGGGCCGGGGCGGGTTTGTGTCAGTGTACCAGTGCGGCACATATGGCCCGGATGATTTCTTTTTCGTTTTCGGTGCTGTAGAGGGCGCAGTACTCCATGTTCGCTTCGGGGACATTGAAGGGGATGCATGTCATGTTGTTCACGGATGCAAGGGCGGTGTTAAGTGGCCCCAGGATGAGGCCCATGCCCGCCTCCGCCACCAGCCTGGATTCCAGTTGGGTCTCGACGTACTCCAGCCTGGGGGTGATGTCCAGGGAAGACATGATGCGCAGGATGTGGGTGAGGATGCGCTCGTCTGATTTGGGCACCAGGAGGGGGTAGAGGTCCAGCAAGGCGCGGATGTCCGCAGGCCGGTCGGGCCCCAACAACCTGTCTGCCACAATCAGCTGGAGGTCGTCCCGGTACACGGCCGTCGAAACCAGTTTTTTCGAATGGAACTTGATGTGTGAAGAGTCCTTTTCGGGCATCAGGGCAAAGCCCATGTCGATGTCGCCTGTTATAAGCAGGCGTTCCAGGTGGGCATATGGGATATCCCTTATCTTCACCTGCAGGCGGGCGTTGGCCATTTGCAGGTCTATCAGTATGTCCGAAAGCCGTCCCTGGATCACCCTGCAGTCCGAAAACCCCTCGTCTATCCCCAAGGTCAACTGCACCGCCTGGCCGCTCTGGGCACAGGCGGCGCGCACCGCGCTCTCCGCCTGGAGCAGGGCAGAGTCTATGCCGGGGATATGCCGCTGCAGCGCCGTGCCGGCGGGGGTCAGCGAAACCGAGCGCTTGGAGCGGTTGAAAAGGGGCGTGCCCAATTCCTGCTCGAGGCTCTGGATCTGCTGACTGAGCGCAGATTGGCTGATGTACAATGTTTCCGCGGCGCGGCTGAAGTTCAGGCTGCGTGCGACCGCCGAGAAACACTTTAGCTGCCAGAATTCCATCATGCCCCCTTGTCAAACAACCGCCCCATCCATCTCCACGCCCTTTATTGTACATTTTCCGGGCACGGTTGTAAAGAAGAAAAGGGAAGGAACTTTGCGGAGGCCGCCATGAATCAAGCCGGGCCGAGGAACCCCGCCGCGTTTTCCCCGCAGGCATAGCCGGAGTACAGGGTGTAACTGGATTCCGAGCCGTAATACCCATAGTTGTCGCCCAGCCACCCGCTGGTGAGCACCCCGGCGGCATACAGGCCGGGGATCGGTTTCCAGTCGGATTTCCTGATCACCTGCTGGCTGTGGTTGATCATGAGCCCGCCGATGAAGGTGTCCACCCCGGAATATGAACGGAGGCAATAGTACGGGCCTTTCGTGAACGGCTGCAGGTACATGGGGTCTTTGAGGAAATCCTCGTCATACCCCTGGCTGCAGAAACGATTGTAATCGTCCACGCTCTTTTGCAGCGTACCCCTGTCGCAGCCGACCCATCCCGCCACTTCGTCCAGTGTGTCCCCAATGAACACCCTGCCTGCCTCGGCCTCTTTGTGCAGGTCTTCCGGCAGGGAGTCGATCCAGGCAGCGGGGGACGCGCCGCTTTTCAGTTCGACGACATTCTCTTTGTCGAAATCCCCCGTGGAGTCATCGCTGGTGAAGTTGCCCTGGAATGCCTCCACGGCGGTCTGGTTCGTGCGTTCGCGCATCATCCGGTCCAGCAAGCCTTGGTCCATCAGGCCGTAGACAGTCTTGCCGGGTTGCCTGTCCACGGACACACATTCAAACCACCCCAGGTCTTCCATGTTCGGCAGCGCCTCATTGACGAACCTCTCGCCATAGCAGTTGATTTTCATGACCTGGGAGCGGCGGATGACCAGGCCGGTGCGCATGTTGTGCGGGTGGTTGTGGGGGCCGATGTACAGGCAGGAAACCGCCCCGGTGGAGGCGCCGATGGCCTCCGCCATAGTCAGGCCGTCGCCCTGGTTGTGGGGCAGCTTGCTCATGACTTTCAGCTGGTCGTAGTCGTCCCTGTGGTAGAAACGTTTCACCAGCGCCTCATTGCCCGAAACCGAACCGGTCGCCAGGATCACACACCCGGCGTCGATGGTGTACCCGGCCCCGTCGGGCCCGGTGGCCAGCACGCCGCAGACGCGCCCGTCGGGCGAAGCCAGCAACCTATGTGCCCGGGTTTCCGTAAAGACCCTGACGGAGGGGTCAGAGCGCAGTTTCGCCTCCATCAGGCGCGCCAGGGTCGTCCCGGTGGGGAAGCGCCTGTCCCCGCCCTGGTGGAACAGCAAGGAGGTGCCGGAAAAAGCGGTAAGGTTGTAATATTCCAGGCCCAAACTGTCCTGCGTCCACTTGAGGATCTTGCGGCAGGCGCCGTACCATTTGCGCACTAGGCGGGCGTCGCAGCTCCAGTTGCTGTGGTCCATCATCTTGGAATAATAGTAGTCTATGTCGATGTCCGCGCCGGCCTTTTCCTGCAATTCGGTCCCCACGCCGAAAATGCCCGAAACATAGCGGAACGTGCCCCCCAGCATCTTGTTGCGCTCCAGGATGATGATGTCGTCGACGCCACATTCCCGGGCGCGCAGCGCCGCCGCCATCCCGCCGCCGGAACCGCCGATGATGCAGAGTTTCGTGACCAACTGTTCCATAATACACCTCGCTTTTTCCATGAACCGATGCGGGGGCGCATCCGCCCTGCCCGCATTCATTTGGCTGATGGCGGTGCCACCTTTTGCTTCATGGATAGAGTTTAGCACACGGGGCGCACGGCGGTTATTCAAATAAGTTATGCTTCGACGTTCGGGTGATAAGAAATCAGAATTGCGGCGTGGCGGACGCGGGTGCTATATTAAGGGTAACAGAAAGGGGGCGGGGTATTTGGAGGTAATGGGTTTGGAACAGCGCCTGGAAAGGCTCGAATCGGAGATGGCGCGGATGGGGGCGGAAATAGACCGCTGCAAGGCGGTCACGGCATGTGCGAACCTGATCGGGCGTTACATCAATTTCCACTCTGCCAGCATGGAGGAGGAGTCTTATGAACTCTTCGCAAAACAGACACCGGGGACATTGATGTGCATCGACGGGTGGGGGGTTTACCTGGAAAACGAAGGCGTGCGCCGTTTCTTCTGCGAGTGGCTGAAATTCGCCGAGACCGAATCCGAGGCGGGCATGGCGGGGAGGCTCTACCGCCACGACATTTCCACGCCCCTGATCGTGGTGGCGAAAGACGGGCAGACAGCGAAGGGCATCTGGAGCAGCCTGGGCGCGGAAACATGCCCCGGGACGAATGGGCGCAAATTCGATTCCGTGTGGTGCCTGGGGACATACGAGGGGGCTTTCGTGCTGGAGGACGGGGAGTGGAGGATCTGGAAGCTGATGTTCAGGGACACGCTGATGACGCCATTTGACGGGGAGGGCTGGACGGTCACCCCGGTGCACCCCGCCTATGCCGACCATGGGGAGCACGATGACCTGATGCTGCCGCCCGCGCACCTGCTCCCGGACATCATGACCCGGGAGAAGCACATGCGGCCGCTGAGCCTGACGGAGGCGTCTTGCAGCATGCATGACTGCATCCCCTATCCGCCGCAGCCCTATGACACGTGGGACGACAGCCTGTTTACGAAGTTCGAGTGAGTTCGAGGGAGTTTCCGTGGGTGCCGATGGCCGCATTTGGAAGTGAGGAGGGAAGAAGATGACAATGACATTGTCTGCTGTGGCTGTTCTGCTTGCTATTTTCCTGTTTTTCTACCTGAGCCTGCGGGGGGTGCATATCCTGCCCACCACGATCCTGTGTACCCTCATCGTCGGCCTGTCCGCAGAAGGCGGCCTGGTCACATCGCTGTACACGACTTTCTCCAATGCCATGGGAACATTTGCGGGGGGAGTCGTCATCGCGTTCATGAGCGGAGGGATCCTGGGCGGCCTGCTGCAGGCCTCAGGGTGTTCCGAACGGTTCGGGCGCACCGTGGTCAGCAGATTCGGCGTGCGTTTCGCGCCGTATGCTTTGCTGGTGTTTGTGATGATCATGGCGTATTGCGGGATCACGTCCTACCCGTTCATCGCCGCAATCCTGGCGTTTTCGCTGCTGCGCGCGGCCAACCTGCCCCGCAACATCGGCCTGATCGTCATCGTTGGGGGGGCCACGCTCACATTCTACATGTTCCCGGGGAGCGTGTTCATCGGCAACCTGCTGCCGACCACCGTGTTCGGGACGACGCTGTATGCCGGTGCGGGCATCGGTTTGGTGGCATTTGCGATCGGCACGGTGCTGGACGTCCTCTACATCGAATACAGTTGCCGCAAATACAGGAAGCTGGGCATCGGGTACACCCCCACTGAGATGGAGGACAAGATAGGCACACTGAAAGACGAAAACGACCTGCCGGGGTTCTTTTCGGCCATCCTCCCATTTGCGGTGGTGGTGGCGCTGGCGCTGATCTTCCAGCTGGTGGTGGGCCTGGACGCCTACCCCTCATGCGCATTCGCCCAGTTGATTGCGGCGGCGTTGGTGCTCGTGATGCATTGGAAACGCATCACTGAAAAGACCAAAGCCATCAGCGAAGGGGTGGTGATGTCATGCGTGCCGGTCCTGCAGGTGGCCATGATCTATGGGTTCGCGACGGTGGTTTCGACGACCCCCATCTACAATGCGGTGATCGGCGGCGTCATGAACCTGCAGATGAGCCCCTACCTGCTCTGCGTGGTGGGCACCATGCTGCTGGCGTGCATTTCCGCCGACGCGGTGGCGGGCATCGTGATGTCCAGCCAGATGATCGGCGCGAAAGCCATGGCCATGGGCGCGAACCCTGCGTTGCTGCACAGGCTGACCGTCATCACCGGCTGCACGCTGGACACCATGCCGTATTCCAGCAACCTCTGCGTCGCCATGAGCTTCATGGGCGTGAACCACAAGGAGGGGTATTTCCAGTGCGTCGTGGTGGGCATCGGCACGACCACGGTCTGCGCCCTGGTTGCGATGGTGCTGTGCATGGTCATGTAAGGGCTGGTGGTGACAGGTGCGAGCAAGAAAAACCGGGGCAATATCTTGGTTTTTCACGATAGTTTCCAGATCTCGGCGTCGTACTGGGCGATGGTGCGGTCGGAGGAGAAATATCCGGCCATGGCGATGTTGTGCAGCATCTTTTTCGCCCAGCCCATGCGGTCCGCCCAGTCGGCGCAGGCCCTGTCTTTGGTGCGGCAGTAGTCCTCGAAATCCAGGAAAGTCATGAAATAGTCCTTGCCCCGCAGCTCGTCGGACAGCCGGCGCAGGTGCCCTTCGCTGCCGACGCCCAGCATCTCGGGCCCCGTGATGAAGTCCACGCAGGCGCGGATGGTTTCGTCGCGCTCTATGTATTCCCAGGGGTGGTACGCGCCGCTGCGGTAGAGCGCGATGACCTCGTCGCTGGCCTTGCCGAAGACGTAGATTTTTTCGTCGCCCACCAGGCGGTGGATCTCCACGTTGGCGCCGTCCTCCGTGCCCAGGGTCACGGCGCCATTCAGCATGAACTTCATGTTCCCTGTGCCGCTGGCCTCTTTGGAGGACAATGAGATCTGCTCGGAGATGTCTGCGGCGGGGATGAGTTTTTCCGCAAGGGTCACGTTGTAGTTCTCCGCCATGACCACGCGCAGGTGGGGGCTGACCCGGGTGTCGGCCTGGGTGAGGGAGGACAGGCACAGGATCAGGTGGATGATGTCCTTGGCGATGGTGTAGGCGGGCGCCGCCTTGGCGGCAAAAATGGCAGTGATGGGCGACGCCGGAAGCCGCCCTGCCTTGATCTCCAAGTATTTGCGGATGAGGTAGAGGGCGTTTAGCTGCTGGCGCTTGTACTCGTGGAGGCGCTTGCTCTGCACGTCAAATATGGACGCCGGGTCGAGAGGGCGATGGTCATGCAGACGCCGGAAATACCCGGCCAGGTCCGCCTTGTTGGCCGATTTGATTTCCAGGAGTTTTTCCAGCGCCGCCGGGTCGTTCTCGTATGGGATGAGCTTTTCCAGCTCCGTAGCGTCCTTTTTGAACCCGGGCCCGATGAGCTCCCGGATGAACCCGGTAAGGCGCGGGTTGCAGTGCAGGAGCCAACGGCGGAAGGTGATGCCGTTGGTCTTGTTGTTGAATCTGTCCGGGTAGATGCGGTAGAAGTTGTTCAGCTCGTCCTTTTTGAGGATCTCCGTGTGCAGCGCGGCCACGCCGTTCACCGAGAAACCGTAGTGGATGTCGATGTGCGCCATGTGCACCCGGTCATCCCGGTCGATGATGGCCAATGATTCGTCGTCGAAACGGCGCCGCACCCGGTCGTCGAGCATCTCGATGATGGGCACCAGGTGGGGGACGGCTTTCTTGAGGAAAGCGATGGGCCAGGTCTCCAGGGCCTCCGCCAGGATGGTGTGGTTGGTGTAGGCGCAGGTGCGCCCCACGATGTCGATGGCGGCATCCGCTTCGATGCCCCGCTCCATGAGGAGGCGGATCAGCTCGGGGATGACCATGGTGGGGTGGGTGTCGTTGATCTGGATCACGGCGTAGTCGGGCAGGTCATGGAGGAGGGACCCCCGTGCGGTGCACTCGTCCAGGATCAGCTGCGCGGCGTTGCTCACCATGAAATACTCCTGGAAAATGCGCAGGAGCCGCCCCGCGTCGTCGCTGTCGTCGGGGTAGAGGAACAGTGTGAGCCCCTCGGGCACGTCTTCCTTGTCAAATGCGATGCCGTCGCGGACGATGGACTCCCGCACGCCGGGGAGGTCGAAGAGGTGGAGACGGTTGGTGCGGGGGGGGACGTCGGGGCGCAGGCCGGCGGCGGAGGGGACGTCGGTGGGTAGGGCACCGCCTTCGGCGGTGGTGAGGGGGGCGTCGGATGGACCATCACCATCGGCTGCGGTAAAGGAGCCGACGCTCCCGAGGTCGGCTTCGGATGGGGATTCGCCGGCACGGGTGGGGGGCGCGGCCCAGGCGGCTTCGCCGCCTGGGGCGGCGCCGACGTCCGGGAGGGTGACGCCGGCCCCGGATGCATGGCGGGGGACGTCGGCGGCGTCTGCGGCGCCCCGGGCGCCGCGGCCGCGCCCCTCCTCGCTCCCGGTATAACCTGCCACCTGGATGTCGTACATGTCGCTTTGCAGGGTGAAGGGGCCGAAACGCACAGGGTAGTGCACGTCGGTCTTGATGAGCCACCGGGTGTCGGCGCTGCCCGCACCCTGAGCGCCGTCATGGCCGCCCTGCCCTGCGCCGACGAGGGCGCCGTCCCCGGCGGATGATCCTTGGGTCCGGGCGGGTCCGGGCATCTTGTCATCTGCGCACGAACCCTGCGCCCCGTCATGGCCGCCCTGCCCTGCGCCTGCGAGGGCGCCGTCCCCGGCGGATGATCCTTGGGTCCGGGCGGGTCTAGGCATGTCGCCGTCTGCGCCCGGCCCTCCGTATTCCCCGTGGATCCATGGGTTGGGGAGTTCTTTTTGGAGGTTGTCCTCGAAGACCTGGCGGAACAGGCCCAGGTGGTAGCACAGGCCAACGCCGTCGCCGGGCAGCCCCAATGTGGCCAGGGAGTCCAGGAAACACGCCGCCAGGCGCCCCAGGCCGCCGTTGCCCAGGGAGGGCTCAGGCTCCATCTCCTCCAGGCGCGCCAGGCTCTTGCCGTTTCGTTCCAGCAGTTCACGCACCTGGTCGTAGATCCCCAGGTTTATGAGGTTGTTGGACAGGAGCTTGCCGATGAGAAACTCCGCCGATATGTAGTAGAGTTTCTTTTTCGGCAGGGCGCATGGGGCGCCACTGGCGGCAGCGCGTCCGTGCGTGGCACCGGCGGCCGCGCCTCCGGGTGTAGCTATGACGTGATGTGGTCGGCCCCCCCCGGGGGGTCCCTCCGCCGCCAGCAGTTTGTTTTTCACCAATTCACAGAGACCCGCGTAGAGGGCCTCGTCTGACAGATCCGATATCGGGCCGCCGCCAAGGGCGGTGATTTCCTGTTCCAATGTTAGCATCGTAGCCTCACTTTTCGTGGCATATATGGCACATGGGATGCAATACTGCGGATCGCTATGCGCCTGAACTTAGCGCCCCCCTGTTTCAGCACATTATAAACGCTCCATGCCCAAAAAACAAGTGGCCGTTTGGCGACGCCCAAGGGGGGCGGTGTCGAAGCATGTCGATTTTGGTTGGCCGGTTTGAGTGCGATATGCACAAAACATGCTGTTGATGCGCTGGAAAAAATATGCAATAATACGAAAGATGGAAATTCCCAAAATAATGCTTGCGCTATAATGACAAAAGTGCTACACTAATATCGTTCAAGATTGGAAACGTTCCCGATACCGTTCCCGACAACGTTTCCGACATATTTCGACCTGATTCGCACGGGTTTCCGAAATACATGCGATCCGTGTCGGAGACTGTCGATAGGGGTCGAAATGTTTTCCCGGCACGAATGATATTTCCAAGAATGCGAAAGATATTCCCCCAAACACGAAAGAAAACAAGATTGTAAGAGAAGAGGGATTGCGTCTGCCCGGAAGGCAGGCGACGATTGCGCCCGGCCATGCCTGTGCGCAACAGAAATGGAGGAAATGGAGCATGAAGAAAACGAAACAGTTGGTGGCGCTGGGTTTGGGGATCGCCATGGCGTGCGCGGCGCTTGCGGCCTGCGGCGGCGGCGCGTCCACGGGCACGACGGCGGCGCCGTCTACCACGGCAGGGGCCCCGGCAGCGCCTGCGGCAGGGGAAACGACTGCGGCAAGCGCACAGGCGGCGACCTCCGGCGGCGCGGGGAAGGTATTTTACCTGAACTTCAAGCCGGAGCAGGCGGACCAGTGGGTGGCGCTGGCGAAGAAATACACCCAGGAGACGGGCGTCCAGGTGGACGTGATCACCGCTGCCAGCGGGACATACGCCCAGACGCTCAAGTCGGAGATCGCCAAGAGCGACCCGCCCACGCTTTTCCAGGTGAACGGGCCCGTGGGGCTCCAGGACTGGAAAGACTACTGCTATGACCTGAAAGGGACCAAGATCTATGAGGCGTTGGCCGGCGACGAGTATGCGCTGTACAATGGCTCCGAGGTGGCGGGCATCGCCTACGTCATCGAGACCTATGGCATCATCTACAACAAGAAGCTGCTAGACGAATACTTCGCCCTGCCGACCGCCAGTATCAAGTCCATCGACCAGCTGGACAACTTCGCCGCGCTCAAGACCGTGGCGGACGAGATCCAGGCCAACAAAGACGAGCTGGGGGTGGAGGGCGCATTTGGCTCCACGGGCATGGACTCCTCCTCGGACTGGCGCTTCAAGACCCACCTGGCGAACCTGCCCATTTACTATGAGTACCAGGCGGAGGGCATCACCTCCACGCCGGCCATCAAGGGCACGTACCTGGACAACTACAAGCAGATTTTCGACCTGTACATCACCGACTCCGTGTGCCCGCCGTCCATGATTTCCAGCAAGACCGGCGAGGATGCCGCCAGCGAGTTCGCCCTTGCCGAGTGCGTGTTCTACCAGAACGGCACTTGGGCGTACAATGACATCAAGGGCAACGAGGTCGCGGACGAGGACCTGGGGATGCTGCCCATCTACATCGGCGTGGCGGGCGAGGAGAACCAGGGGCTTTGCACCGGGTCCGAGAACTTCTGGTGCGTGAACAAGAAAGCGAAACCTGAAGACGTCCAGGCGACGCTGGACTTCCTGTACTGGGTCATCTCCTCCGACACCGGGCGGGAGGCCCTGGCCAAGGAGATGGGCTTCGTGACGCCGTTCACCACCTTCACCGCGGACTACCTGCCCCAGAACCCCCTGGTACTGGCCAACGACGCGTACACCAAGGCGGGCAAGAAGGCCGTCACATGGAACTTCACCACCATGCCCAGCGAGGAATGGAAGAACGGCGTGGGCAATGCGCTCCTGGAGTATGCCCAGGGCACAGGCACATGGGATGCGGTGAAGACCGCGTTCGTGGACGGCTGGGCCAAGGAGTATGCGGCCGTGAACAACTAAAAAGCGCGGGGGCGCCCCCGCCCGGCAAGACCCGGGAGGAGGCGCCCCCCTTGCCATAGGGGCAGGCACTGCGGCAACATACGGATATCTGCACTTGCGTCGAGAAAAGGGGGCTTCATCTATGGATAAAGCAATCAAGCGGTATTTCCCGGTGTTCATGCTGCCGACGCTGCTGGCGTTTGTCATCGGGTTCATCGCGCCGTTCATCCTGGGGGTGTACCTGTCCTTCTGCAAATTCACCACCATCAACGACGCGACTTTCGTCGGGCTTTCCAATTTTGCAAAAATATTCGAGGATGCCACCTTCGGCCATGCGCTGTGGTTCACCGCGCTGTTCACGGTGGTGACGGTGGCCCTCATCAACGTGCTGGCGTTCGCGGTGGCCATGGCCCTCACCAGGAAGATCCAGGGGGCGAACCTGTACCGCACGGTGTTTTTCATGCCCAACCTCATCGGGGGCATCGTCCTGGGCTACATCTGGCAGCTGCTCCTCAATGGCATCCTGGCGCATTTCGAGCGGACGCTGACATATTCTTCCGTGTACGGGTTCTGGGGGCTGGTCATCCTGCTGCTCTGGCAGCAGATCGGCTACATGATGGTGATCTACATCGCGGGCATACAGAACGTGCCCGGGGAGCTGATGGAGGCGGCCAAGATCGACGGGGCCACATCCGCCCAGTGCCTGCGCCACGTCACCATACCCATGATCATGCCGTCGGTGACCATCTGCACATTCCTCACATTGACCAACGGATTCAAAATGTTCGACCAGAACCTGGCATTGACCAACGGCGCGCCCAGCGACATGTCGGAGATGCTGGCGCTGAACATCTTCAATACATTCTACTCCCGCAGCGGATATGAGGGGGTGGGCCAGGCCAAGGCGGTGGTGTTCTTCCTGCTGGTGGCCGCCATCGCATTGATCCAGACCAAAATCACGTCTTCGAAGGAGGTGCAGCAGTGATGAGTGCGACAAACCAAACCGGCGCGGCCGGCGCTGCGGGGAACCAGGGCGGGGCAGGCGTGGCGCCAAGCGCCGAGGCTCATGGAGCCGAGGCTCATGGAGCCAAGGCTCATGGAGCCCAGTCGAAAACCGGCGCGGCAAAATCAGGCGCCCCCAAAGCCGCCGGGATGCCGCCGGTGAAGAAGAAATTCGGCGCGCTGACTGTGATTTTCGGCATCATTTCCATCGCATACATCTACCCGATACTGCTGGTGGCCATCAACTCATTCAAAAAGAAGGCCTATATCAGCAAGTACCCCTTCCGGCTGCCTGACGAAAAGACGTTCGTGGGGCTGGACAACTACATCGGGGGCATCGAGAAGACCAACATGATCGAGTCTTTCGGGTGGACGCTGTTCATCACCATCGGGTCGGTGGCGGTGATCATCCTCTGCACGTCCATGTGCGCCTGGTACATCAACCGGGTGAAGAACGCGGTCACCAAGACATTTTACACCCTGTGCCTGTTTTCCATGATCGTGCCCTTCCAGATGGTCATGTTCACATTGTCCAAAATCGCAAATGTGTTGCGCCTGAACAACCCTTGGGGTATAATCATCGTGTACCTGGGGTTCGGCGCGGGGCTCTCGGTGTTCATGTTCGCGGGGTTCGTGAAGTCCATCCCCCTGGAAATCGAGGAGGCGGCCATGATCGACGGCTGCACGCCCATACAGACCTTTTTCCAGGTGGTCATGCCCATCATGAAACCCACCATGATCACCGTGTCCATCCTCCAGACCATGTGGATCTGGAATGACTACCTGCTGCCCTACCTGGTGCTGGACCTGAAGAAATACAAGACTGTCTCTATCTCCGTCCAATACCTCAAAGGGGGGTACGGGTCGGTGGACATGGGCGCCATGATGGGCTGCCTGGTGCTGGCCATCATCCCCATCATCGTGTTCTACCTGTTCTGCCAGAAGTACATCATCGAGGGTGTGGTGGCAGGCGCGGTGAAGGGGTAAAGAAAAGGCACGCCTCTCGTTCGCCGTCCGTCAGCAAGGGTGTGGTGGCAGGCGCGGTGAAAGGGTAAAGAAAAGGCACGCCTCCCGTTCGTCGACCGTCAGCAGGGGTGTGGTGGCAGGCGAGGTGAAAGGGTAAAGAAAAGAGGGTATCATGCGGGAATGTGGGATATTGCTGCCGGTGTTTTCCCTGCCGTCCCCATACGGCATCGGGGCTTTTTCCAGGGAGGCGTATGCCTTCGTGGACCGGCTCAAAGAAGCGGGGCAGACATATTGGCAGATATTGCCATTCGGGCCCACGGGGTACGGGGACTCGCCCTACCAGGCGTTTTCCGCATTTGCGGGGAACCCGTTTTACGTGGACCTGGAAACCCTGGTGGAGGAACGGCTCCTGACCAAAGCAGAGTGCGACGAGGTGGATTTCGGTGAGGGGGATGTCCCCGCCGGGGCCCTGGCAGGTGCGCCGGGGGCCGCCGCGGCCGGTGGCCCGTCGGCCGGCGCCGGCGCGGCTTTGGCTGGGGCCGGCGCGGCTTTGACCGCCGTGGGCGCCGGTTCGGCCGGGGCCGGCGTTGGCACAGCCCCGGGCCCGGCGGGCCCGACAGCCCCCACGGCGCGCATCAACTACGAGAAACTCTACTTCAACCGCTTCCCGCTGCTGCGCAAGGCATATGCGCGCTGGCTCAAAGAACTGGGCCATGACGGCGCATGGCACGCCTTCGAGACCCAGCTGGGGCAGGAGACCAAGGACTACTGCCTGTTCATGGCCGTCAAGGACGCATTCGACGGGAAGCCCTGGTCCATGTGGGACGAGGACATCAAGCTGCGCAGGGGCGACGCCCTGGAGCGCTACCGCAGGGAATGGTCGGAGGATGTGCTTTTTTATGGGTTTTTGCAGTTGAAATTCAACGAGCAATGGTGTAAACTCAAGGCATATGCAAATGATAACGGCATTCGCATCATAGGTGACATCCCGATTTACGTGGCATTTGACAGCGCGGACGCGTGGTCCCATCCCGAAATGTTCCAGTTTGACCAGTCCCTCACCCCCAAGGCGGTGGCGGGCTGCCCGCCGGACGGGTTTTCCGCCACCGGGCAGCTGTGGGGCAACCCCCTCTATGACTGGGGGTACCACAAAAACACCGGGTTTGCCTGGTGGATCAGCCGCATGGCATACTGTTTCTCCGTCTACGACCTGGTCCGGGTGGACCATTTCAGGGGGTTCGACGAGTATTATGCCATCCCCTACGGCGACAAGACCGCGCAGTACGGGCACTGGGAAAAGGGGCCTGGCATCGACATCTTCCACACCATGGCGGCGCATTTCGGGAACGCCCGGGGTGACGGCGGCGGATGGGCGGGCGGGGACGGTTCGAATGGTTTTTGCGGGAGCGAACGGCGCGGCGGGGATGGTGCATTGGGCTCGCTGCCCATCATTGCGGAGGACTTGGGGTTCCTCACGGACACGGTGCTGCGTCTGCTGGCAGATTCCGGGTTCCCCGGCATGAAGGTGCTGGAGTTCGCATTTGACTCACGGGAGGCCAGCGACTACCTGCCCCACAACTACGGCCCGAACTGCGTGGTGTACACCGGCACCCACGACAACGACACCCTCCGGGGCTGGTATGAGAAGATGGCGGTGGGGGACCGGGATTTTTCCAAGGAGTACATGGGCAATGCCCGTACGCCCGCAGATGAGATCCATTGGGACTTCATCCGCATGGCCTTGGCCAGCGTGGCCACATGGTGCATCATCCCCATGCAGGACTACTTGGGGCTGGGGAGCGAGGCGCGCATCAACGAGCCATCCACACTGGGCAGGAACTGGCAGTGGCGTATGGGCAGGGGCGACTTCACCGACGCATTGACACAGAAGTGCAAACGCATGGCGACGATCTATGGGCGGCTTCGCACAGGGTGACCGTTACGTGCGCGCAGCCGGCCGGCAGGCGAAACCAAGGATTGCATTGCACAAACAAAAGACAACCCCCCGGGGCAATGGCAGTTGCACCCGGAGTGAGGTGGCGCACGACGATACCTGTTTTTCGGTACATCAACCATCGCTTGACGAAAGCCCTGCCGGGTTAGCGTGGGGGTGCGGATGGTGTGTTCGGTGCATGAAGCATCGATTGACGCAAATCCGGTCAGGCGGGCACGGGGCGAATGGAGGTAGCGTGGCCGGCGCCATGAAACGGAGCGGAACATGGAATCTATCACAATCAAGGACATAGCCAGGATCTGCGGGGTGGGGGTCAGCACGGTGTCCCGGGCGATGAACAACCACCCGGACATCAACAAAGAGACCCGTGACAAGGTGATGCGGGTCATGAAAGAGCACAACTTCATACCCAACAACAGCGCGCGCAACCTGAAACGATCGGATTCAAACACAGTGGCGGTGCTGATAAAGGGCATCAGCAACCCATTTTTTTCTAAGATGATCCAGATATTAGAAGAAGAAATCCATTACCGCAAACATTCCTTCATACTGCACCGGGTAGACGAACGGGAAGATGAGATCGACGTGGCGTTGGAACTCATAAAGGAGAAGAAGCTCAAGGGCATCATCTTCTTGGGGGGGCATTTTTACCATAACCAGGAGAAGCTGGCCAAGCTGGCCGTGCCTTTCGTGCTGAGCACCGTGGGCGTGGTGGGGCTGACCGGGCAGAGATTTGATGTGGGTGCAGGTGCGGTCGGGCCGGACGGTGGGGCGATGGCAGCCGTGCCGGGGTTTGACGTGGGTGCAGGTGCGGTCGGGCTGACTGGGTCGGGGTTTGGCATGGGCGCGGGCGAGGTCGGGCTGACCGGGCCAGGGTTTGGCGTGGGCGCGGGAGAGGCCGGGATGACCGGTCCGGGGTTTGGCATGGGCACGGGAGAGGTCGGTATGACCGGTCCGGGGTTTGACACGGTCGGGCCGGACGGTGGGGCGATGCCTGCCGTGGGTGTGCAGGTGCGATCCCCCGGCGAAGGCACGGGAACCCTCGCCGACGGCTTCCGGGGGAGCCCCGCCGGCGATGGCCCGGGACCCGCATTTTCGTCGGTGTCCGTGGACGACTATACGGAAAGCTACAGGATGACCAGGTACCTGCTGGAGCTGGGGCACAGGGATATATTGATATTGGCCGCCAGGCCGGATGACGAGAGCATCGGCAAACTGCGGCTGATGGGGTACCTGAAAGCGATGGCGGAATACGGCGCAGGGGACGGGGCTGTGGGAAACCACACGGGCGGGCGCGTTTCGAAAGGCCTCGTTTCAGGAGGCCTCGCTTCGGAAGGACACGTTTCGGGTGGACACGTTTCGGGTGGGCGTGTTGCGGAAGGCTTCGTTTCGGAAAGTCTCGTTCCGGGAGACCCCGCTTCGGAAGACCTCGTTTCGGGAGGCCTCGTTCCGGAGGGCCTCGTGGAGTACATGCCCGAGGGCATCGAGTCCTACACGCCACAGTGCGGGTACGCATCCATGAAAAAAGCATTGGATGCGGGGAAGCGCTTCACCGCCGTGTTCGCCGTGTCCGACAGCATGGCCATCGGCGCTTGCAAGGCCCTGTACGATGCCGGCAAACGCATCCCGGAAGACGTGTCCGTGGCGGGGTTCGACGGCATCGACATGGCATACTATTACCACCCGTCCATCACCACCATCCGCCAGCCGGTGGAGGAGATGTCCAAGGAGACTGCCAAACTGCTTTTCGACCTCATCGACGGGCAGGCCCCCAAAAAACAGCTGGTGTTCGCCGGGGAGCTGCGATCGGGGGAGTCCACGCAGGCGCTGGGGTGAACCGCGTGGCCGGTAAGCATGACATGCGCCTTGGTTGGGGCGTCGGCCGAAGGGTCATGGGAGGGGTGAACCGCGCGGCCGGTAAGCATGACATGCGCCTTGGTTGGGGCATCGGCCGAAGGGTCATGGGAGGGGTGAACCGCACGGCCGGTGCCCATGGAGTTGCGTCGGAAGCGGTGGGAGGGCTCGTCCTCTGGCGGAACATGGCCTCATGGCGGGTCATCGGCTGCGAGGATAGGCAGTGGAACGAAAAAGGAAGCCTGCACGGGGCTTCCTTTTATGGTGTATGGGTGTAGGTCTATGCGTGGACTATGCGTGGACTATGCGTGGTTCTATGCGCGAGTCTAAGTGTGGGTCTGTGCGTGGGCGTGGGCGTGTGCCTGTCCTATGCTGATGCAGGCAGTTCCCCTGCCAGGGTGGTGCCGGCGATGAACCCCGACAGCACGCACCAGGTGAATGCGGATATGGTGCGCTCCACCAGCTCCATCCCCACGTCCCCTTTGATCTGCACGCCACGGGTGTTGTCCCCCACCGCATACAGCCCGGGGATGGGTTTGCCGTCTTTGCCCAAAACCCGTGTTTCGGAATCGATCTTGCATCCGCCCATGGCATTCTCCTGGAAGCGTTTCTGGTAGAACCCATAGAAGGGCGGTTTTTCGATGGGCACCATGAACTCGGCCTGTTTGAAAAAGTCCAGGTCGCGCCCTTCCCGGCACATTTGGTTGTAGCGCCCTATCTCCTGGGTGAAAGCGTCCGCGGGCACGCCCATTTTACCGGCCAGCTCTTCCAATGTGTCTGCCTGCCAGGTCGCCTCGCCTATGGCGGTTTCCTCCGCAATTTCCTCCAGGTAGTTTTTCAGCGCCGCCACGCCGTCGGCGCCGTCACGGTTCTGGGCGACCATCCTGTCCACGCAGAGCTTGGCGATATGGCTGTCGCAGACCGCATAGGAAATCAGGCCGGGGAGTTTGTTGGTCAGGTGGTTGTGGCTCATGAAATTGGTTTCGGAGGCATAGCGGCGGCCGTGGATGTCCACGAACACCGACTCCGGCTCCCGGGTGATGAGCACACCGGCCATGCCATAGGGATGGTGGGACGGCCCCAAAGTCAATGCGCGCATCTGGTCGTAGTCTATGTCGGCGCCCGCCTCCTCCGCCATGCGGATACCGTCGCCGGTGCAGCAGGGCGGCGCGAAGAAGTGCACCGGCTCGCCTTCCAGGAAGATGTCCGGGTTGGCGATGCGCAGGTATTCCTCGTTGTGCGAGAAACAGCCGGTGGCAAGCACCACCGCCTTTGCTTTGTATTCGATCTCGCCGCCGGGGTCCGTGGCCAGGGCCCCCGTGATGCGTCCGTCCGCCCCTTTGGTGAGGCTGCGTGCCTGGGTGCGGGTGACGATCTCTATGCCCAGCTTGGCGCACATCTGCTTCATCAAAAGCACCATCCAGGACCCCATCTCACCCGGCCCTATGGTGGTGTCGGGGCGTGGGAAGGCATTGAAATCAGGGTTGACGAAAGACACGCCTTTGCCGCCCCAGGGCATGGGGTCCTCCCCCATGTAGAAATTGTCCTTGCAGCCACATTCGTCGATGAGCCAGTCATTGTGGGCATCGCTGGCCATGAACACATTGTACACCAGCTTGGGGTCTAGGTCCCAATGGGTGGCTTCCAGGAAACGCCCCACCTCCTCGTAGCGGGTGTCGGGGACGCCGCTCTCTTTATGGAAGCGGGAGTACAATGTGCGGTAGCCGTGGGCGTACCAGGTGCTGCCGCCGATTTCTTTCGCCTTGTCGATGACGACGATGCGCAGCTTCCCCTTGGACTGGGTCTGGGCGCGCACCGCTGCGGTGAGGCCGGAGCCGCCGGCGCCGATGACCAGGAGGTCGCAAGAGATGACCTGCCTGGCGTGGGCGGGCGCGCTCTGGGGGGGCGCCGCGGGGTCGGAGATGATGCCATTGTGGCAATGGGCGACGCATGTGCCGCAGTCGATGCATTTGTCGGGGTCGATCCAGTATTTGCGGTTCTTGAAGCGGATGGCGCCCACGGGGCAGAATGATTTGCACTGGTGGCAGCCGCTGCATTTGGACTGTTCGATGATATGGGCCATGGTTCCTCCTTCTATAAAGCGTTGATTTCCCGGATCTTGTGGCAGCTAAACCCCGCCGGGTAGTCGGTGTACATCAGGTTCTATAAAGCGCTGATCTCCCTGGCCTTGTGGCAGCTAAACCCCGCCGGGTAGTCGGTGTACGTCAGGTTCTATAAAGCGTTGATTTCCCGGACCTTGTGGCAGGCCACGAAGTGGCCGGGCATGACTTCCTCGAATGGCGGTTCGGCGGCCGCGCACTCGGGCGTGGCGTAGCTGCAACGGTTTGCGAACCTGCAGCCGGGTGCCGGCTCGATGGGGCTTTGCAGCTCCCCCTGAAGCAGGATGCGCTGCTTGGGCACGTCGATATTGGCCACGGGGATGGCTGAGAGCAGGCCTTTCGTGTAGGGGTGGAGGGGGGCTTCGAACAATGCGTCCGTGTGGCTTTTCTCCACCATGCTGCCCACATACATCACCAGTATGTCGTCGGAAATATGTTTGACCACCGACAGGTCGTGGGTCACGAAGATATACGTGAGGTTCTTTTCCGCCTGCAAATCCTGCAGCAGGTTCAGGATCTGCGCCTGTATGGAGACATCCAATGCGGACACCGGCTCGTCGCACACGATGAAGTCCGGGTTCAGCGCCAATGCCCTGGCCACGCCGATGCGCTGCCTGCGCCCGCCGTCCAGCTCGTGGGGGTACGCGCCCGATAGACGCCTGGCCAGCCCCACGGTGTCCATGAGCCTGTACACCTCCCGGGTCAGTTCCTTGCCTTTCCTGTACATCCCGTTGGCCAGCAGCGGGTCGGCGATGAGCCGCCACACCGGCATGCGGGGGTCGATGGACGAATAAGGGTCCTGGAAAATGATCTGCATTTTCTTTTGGAGTTCCTTGCGCCGGCGCCCTTTCGCATGGGTGATGTCCTCGCCCGCATAGAGCACCTGCCCGTCCGTGGCGTCCAGTATGCCCAGGATCGTCCTGCCCAGGGTGGACTTGCCGCAGCCGGACTCGCCCACCACGCCCAGGACCTTGCCCCGGTCCAACGTGAAGCTGACATTGTCCACCGCATGGAGCATCCCGCTGGGCGTCTGGAAATATTTTTTGAGGTTGCGCACTTCCAGGAGGGTGGTGGTGGGGGCGCCGGCTGGCTGCGTGTCGGCGCCGGCCACATCTTCCGGGTCGGAGGCGCCCACTGTGACGTTGGTGCCGCTCCCTGTGGCGGACGCACCGTCCCTTTGACCGCCCGGGTCCTGGGGCAGGCATGCCCCCTGGTGCACGTCTGCCCCCTGGGGCACGTCCGCCCCATCTTCATCCCGCCGCCCGATCTTGCCCTCCAGCAGATATGCCATGTTCATGTTGCCCGTGAAGTCCTCGTCAAAGAGGCCGTCCACCAGGCCCAATGGTTCGGATGCTTCGTAGGGCTCCGGTGCGGCAAACATGTGGCACCTGACGGGGTGCCCCCCATCGTCGCCCCATGACATGGCGGGGGAGAGCTCGGGGTGCACCTGGGCGCAGTAACGCCTGGCCTTGGGGCAGCGGGGGTGGAATTTGCATCCTTCCGGGAGGTTGGCGGCGTCGGGCATGAGGCCCACGATGGGGTTGAGCCTCTCCACTTTTTTGTCCAGGCTGGGGAGGGAACCGAACAGCCCGATGGTGTACGGGTGGGCGACCCTGTGGAAGATCTGTTCCAGGGTGCCCTGCTCCACGATCTCCCCGGCGTACATGATGGCCACCCTGTCGCAGGTCTCCGCGACCACGCCCAGGTCGTGGGTGATCAGGAGCATGGACGTGCCCAGTTTGACCCGCATGTCACGGATCATGTCCAGCACCTGGGCCTGTATGGTCACGTCCAGGGCGGTGGTGGGTTCGTCCGCCAGCAGCAGCTTGGGGGAACAGGCCAGCGCCATGGCTATGACCACCCGCTGTTTCATGCCCCCCGAAAACTGGTGGGGGTATTCCTTGCCACGGTCGGCCGGTATCCCCACCGTTTCCAGCATTTCGGCGGCCCCGATGAGGGCTTCGGCGGCGGAGCAGTCGGTGTGGAGCTTGATCACCTCCGCTATCTGGTCCTCTATGCGCATGACTGGGTTCAGCGCGGTCATGGGATCCTGGAAAATCATAGCAATATCCTTGCCCCGGATATGCCGCAGCCGGCCCTCGGTTTCCTGCAAGATATCTTTCCCGTCGAAAAGCACGCTCCCGCCGTGGTATTCGCCGGGGGGCTGTGCGACCAGCTTCATGATGGACAGGGCGGTGGTGGTCTTGCCTGCGCCGGTTTCCCCCACCAGGCCCAGCGTCTCGCCGGGTGAGATGGCAAATGATATGTCGTTCACGGCGCAGACCGTGCCCTCGCTGGTATTGAATCGGATATTGAGGTTGTTCACTTCCAATAAATGGTCTGTCATTTGTCTACCTCCGGCGCCATCATGTCTTCAGCTTCGGGTCCAGGGCGTCCCGGAGCCCGTCGCCGAAGAGGTTGAAACCCAGCATCGATATCACGATGGCCAGGCCGGGGAATGTGATGAGGGGCCAGAAATCCCGGATGTACTCCCGCCCGGAATTCAGCATGGCTCCCCACTCCGCATGGGGCGCCTGCACGCCCAGCCCGATGAATGCCAGCCCCGAGATCATCATGATGTTCATCCCCAGGCGCAGGGTGGTGTCCACGATGACGGGCGCCAGGCAGTTGGGGACCACGTGTGTGAGGACGATGCGCATGTCAGAGGACCCGTAAGCGCCCGCGGCCTCGATGTACTCCTGCTTGCGCAGCGCCAGCACCTGGGCCCTTAGGATACGCGCGCCGCCGGGTATGCCACCGATGGCCACCGCGGCGCAGGTCTGCCAGGGGCCCGTGCCCAAAGCCGCGGAGATCACGACGCACAGCAGGATGCCGGGGATGGCCATGAACACGTCAACAAGGCGCATGATCACATTGTCCGTCTTGCCCCCGTAATACCCGGAGATGGCGCCGATGATGCCGCCGCCCACCACGGAGATGAGCGACGAAAACAGGGAAATCAGAAGGGAGTTGCGGCCCCCGTAGAGGATCCGGGTGAATATGTCCCTTCCGAACCCGTCGGTGCCGAAAGGATGCTGCCAAGATGGCATGGCCAGGGTGTTGAATGGGTCCTGGAGCGCATAATCATATGGTGCGAAGATCGGCGCGCCCAGGCACAGGGCTAGCATGACCACAAGCACGAAAAATGCGACGACCGCGATCTTGCGCTTGGAGAAACGCTTGACGATCTCGTAGAGCTGCCCATGGCGTTTCGCTTGTTTTTTCATGGTTTCGCCCCCCCCTTCCCGATACCGGCCCCGGACACGTGGCCCGATGTGACGCCGTCAGTTACGGCGCCGGACACGGCCACATTTGGCCCACCCGGCGCAGGGGGTTTGATGACGGGGCGCCGCCTGCCGTTAAGTGACTCGAACTCGGCCTTGATGCGCGGGTCGACGAAAGCATACATCAGATCCGTGAGGAGCACCATCAGCATGGTGAAAGTGGAAAGCACCACCGTGATGCCCACCAGCATGGTGTAGTCGCGGTTGCTGATGGCCGCCACCAGCCTGGAACCCATGCCGGGTATGGAGAATATATTTTCGATAATGACCGAACCGCCGATGATCATCGAGAACTGGGCGCCGATCACGGTGATGATGGGGATCAGCGCATTTTTCAACGCATGGCGGGTGATGACGACTTCGTATTTGACACCCTTGGCCTTGGCGGTGCGCACGTAGTCCGCGCGGATCACCTCCAGCATGGAGGAACGGGTCATGCGGGCGAGCATGGCGATGGAACCCAATGAGTTGCATGCCACCGGCAGTATGTAGTGCTTCCAGGTGGACAGGCCGGATGCAGGGAGCCAGCGCAGCTTCAGGGAAAACAGCAGGATGAACTCCAATGCGAGCCAGAAGCCCGGCACGGAGGCCAAGACTATGGCCAGCACTGAGATGCAGTAGTCCAGCACGGAGTTTTGCTTCACGGCGGATATGATGCCTATGGGCACGGATATGACGATGAGGACCAGGCTGGACAGGATGCCGATGCCGATGCTGATGGGCGCCCGCTGCACCACCTCCTCCATCACGCTGCGGCCGGTGTAGTAGGACACGCCCAGTTCGCCTTTCGTGACGAGGTTTTTCAGGTAGTTGAAAATCTGCATGGGCAGGCCCACATCCAGCCCCAAGCGGTGGGCGGTCATGTCATACTGTTCCTGGGTGTAGCCTGTGGCCCCAAGCACGGTCTGTACCGGGTCCCCCGGCATGAAATAGCTGATGGAATACACGATGATGATCACGCCCAGCAAGATGGGGATCATCAGCAGAATCCGTTTGATCGAGTATTTTAGCACGGGTCACCCCCCTATCTTTCGAATACCCACGGGCATGGGCGGGGCCCAAGCGGCCAACTGCCCATGCGGGCGATGAATGCCCGCTGCGTGGCATGTACCGACATCTCGCATGTGTCTGCCCGTGTCCGTATCCCAAATGCGGCCGCATATGCGCATTTTCCTACATATGCGGCCGCAGGCATACAGGCTACTTCCGGTTTACAAGCGACATGTCGATGTTGATGACGCTGGTGATAAAGGAATTGTCGATGTCAACCACGTTGGGGTTGTACAGGAGGACCTGGCTGTAGTGGAACAGCCCCAGCCACTTGTAGTCCTGGTACATCCAAGAGGAATAGTCTTTCAGGGCTTTGTCCGCCTCCGCTTCCGTCACAGCCTCGCGCGCCGCCAAAAACAGCGTGTTGAACTCCGGTATGTCGTCCAGGGCCAGGTCTTTGAAACGGCTGTTCTGGGAATTGGAGATGCATGCGAAACCATTGGCGGTGGGGTTGTCCGTGGCATATGTCACGACGATGTCGATCTTGCCGGATCCGTCCAGGTACTGCTCCATGGAGAATGGGTCGGTGGTCACCAATGATGCGCCGAACCCGCCCGCCATGAGCTGCGCCTGCACCAGTTCCCCGATCTTGCTAGGTGTGACGTTGGTTTCGGCCAGGATGGTCAGCTGCAGCTCCCCGTCGGCGTAGCCCAGGCTGTGGAGGATTTCCTTGGATTTTTCGGGGTCATAGGTATAATACTGCGCGATTTCCTCATCGGTCATGTAACCCTCGCCGTTGGATTCGGGTATGACGCTCTTTGAGGGGATGCCATAGGCGTCGCCCACCGCCGCCTTTGTGATGGCTTTTTCGTCTATGCATGCGGCGATGGCCTGTTTGACCTTGACATCCTTGAGCTTATCGCTCAGCTCAGACAGGCGCAGGTAATAGTCGGTGTTCTGGAAAATGATCTTTGCCGCGGCGTCGCCCATGCCGCCCTGGGATGCACGGGTGGCGTCCATGTTGGAGCAGTCAAGGGCCATGTCGATGACGCCCGTTTCCAGGTCCACGCCCATGGTGGTCTGGTCGCCATAGATCTTCGTGTCGATCTCGGCAAAGAGGGTGCTGCCGTATTCCGCCATGCCCCACCAGTCCTGGCGCAGCTTGAAATTCGCGCTGTCGTTGTTCACGAAAAGGGTGATCTCGTAGGGGCCGGAACCCAGGCCGTCCACGAAAGCCGGGTCGATGGGCTTCATGGCCTCATAGACACCGCCCGCGTCGGCCAGTTTTTTCTCGAACACGTCCTGGTTGACCAGGCCCGCGAAAGAGAAGTAAAACTCGGACAGTGCGAAGGGGTGTTTGAGCTTGAGGACCACTTTCTGCCCTTCGCCGTAGCTGGCGTCCATGTCCAGGAAGCTGTACCAGGAACTCATCCAGCTCTGGTCCTGGATCAGCTTGTAGGTGAATAGAATGTCGTCGGGGGTCATGGGGTCGCCGTTGTTGAACTTCACTTCGTCCTTGATGACGCCATAGAAAGTGGTGTCGTCCTCCCACCCCCAGTCAGACAGGATCCTGGAAAAATACCCATTGGGGCCGTAGACCAGCAGCTTGTCATACACCAGGTAGTTGGCGGAGTGCGCTGGACCGGGGCCGGTGGCGCCTGTGGGATCCAGGGACCCTACGAACACGGCATTGTTGTAGTTGCCGATACGTATGGTGGTGTTCGCGTTTGCGGTGTTGCCGGTTGGGGCCGCTGCCGCGCCCGGGGCTGCCGTCGTCTGGGCCGCCTGGGGGGCGGCTGTCTCCTGCCCCGATGGGGCCGCGCTGGCCGCTTGGGAAGGTGCGGCCGCGGTGTCTGCGGTCTTGGCGCCGCCCGACGAGCCGCAACCGGCCAGGATTGCGGCCATGGCCAGTGTCGCTGCCGTCAAAACCGCTGCCAGCCTTACATTGTTGTTTTTTTTCATTGAAACCCTCCTTCGTCGAAACATCAAACTGAAACACAAATGCAATAGCGAAACATTAACTCCGGAATAAAACACAAATGCAATAGCGAAACACAAATGCCAGAATAGAACACAAACGCCAAAACGAAAAACGTGGTCGGAGACTTGGCACACACAGGATTGGCTTGATCTTAGCATATGCTTTGGGGTTTGCGCAAACAACATTATACGCCGCAAATCTGTGGGCGTGTTTGTAGGGCGGCGGTTGCGTTGGGGAAAAAATCGGTGCGGATGCATGGTGTCACAAACGGCAGGGGGGTAGGCTTGCGCTTTTGGTTGTGGGGGAAAATCCGGTTGAAATGCAGCCGAGGGTAGTGTAGACTGGAAAGGGGGCGGGGGTACAGGGGAGGATGCGGCAGACGGTGGGGCGGGCGGCGCGAAGTGCGAACCGGGAGGAAGCCGCAAGGGTATAGTAAGTGTGATGGGTATATGTGGAGTAGGAAGTACAGGAGAATAGGAAGTATAGGGGAATAGGAAGTATGGGAGGTGTCATGGACATTGAAATGCTCATTGCGGAAGCGATGGAAGCCAGGGGGTTTGCTTATGCACCATATTCGCATTTTACCGTGGGCGCGGCGCTGCTGGCAAAAAATGGTAAAGTCTACAGGGGATGCAATATCGAGAATGCGGCATTTTCGCCCACCAACTGCGCGGAGAGGACGGCATTTTTCAAGGCCATAAGCGAGGGCGTGAGGGAATTTGCGGCGATCTGCGTGCTGGGGGGGCCGGAGGAACAGGTTAAAACCTATAATACAAAACAGGGAACCCCGCGGACAGAAGGGGCCCCCCGTTTCGTGTCACCTTGCGGCGTGTGCCGCCAGGTTATGGCTGAGTTCTGTGACCCGTCTCAGTTCCGGGTCATACTGGCCTCCCCCGACGGGGGCGAACACCGTATATATGCTTTGGGGGAACTGTTCCCCCTGGGG
>JAISUG010000030.1 GCA_031272185.1 Lachnospiraceae bacterium | reverse complement strand
GCGAGAAGGCGGAGATGGAAGAAGCCATCCGCAGGCAGGTCCCTGACCGGAAAACCACCCGCATCATCTGCCGCAGCGGAGAGACGGACTCCATCGCCGACCTGGAAATGTGCGCGGTTCATCGAGCGGATGGACAGTATGACAAACATGCCCGAATATCCGGATTCAGGCCAAATGGGAAGTGCATGACGCCTGAAAAAATGGGCCCTGGTCTTTGCAGGGGGTGAATGCGTGGGGAACCGGCTCAATCGAGCAGGAAGATCCGGATGCTGATCTTCAGCCAGCCGTCCACGGTTTCTTTGGCGGTGATGCGGGCGAAGAGGAGTTTGCCGGCGTCCATGAGCCGGGCGAAGATGGCATTGTCCATGCGCGGGACGTATCCGATCTTCACGCCGTCGGCGTTTTTGACCAGGATCGCCTTTTCGTCGTGGGGGTTGTCGGTCTCCCGCAGGAAAGTGAGTTTGTCGCCGACGTTCAGGAATGGCTCCAGCTCCATGATGCCTTCCACGTGGCTGGTGCCGGCCACATGGGTGTCGAACAGGTAGATGTCCCGCTCGAATGGTCGGGGCAGGGCGGCGCCGTCTTTGCCATGGAGCAAGCCGATCAGGCTGTTTTGCCCGTGCAGGGAGAGTTCGTCCATGGATACCTCCGATCATCGTCCAAAGCAAGCGCGCCAGGCCGGCCGTTGCTGCCCCCGTAAATCTCCGATCATTGTCCAAACCAAGTGTGGGTGCTGTCCCTTGCGGGAGTCCCGCCCCTCGGTTCCGATGTCAGCCCACCGCCGCCCTGGATCCGTGCTGTCCTCGCGGGAGTCCGCCCCGCGCCCTAAAGCGACCACAGCAACTCGTCATAACGCTCTTTGTATGTGGCGTGGAGTTCCAGCAGCTGGGCTATGCGGTCTTCCAGGGCCGCCTTTTTGACAGATATCTTGTCCGGGCTTTCCAGGAGCGCTTTCATGGTGTAGGGGAAAGCGGACTTGATGAGCTCGATGCCTGCCCGGACCGCATCCATCACCTGGATCAGGCGGTCTTTTTCTTTCCTCAGCAGTTCCATCTGATCCGGCCCCAGTTCCTGGAAGTCGGCCTGATCCACCATGGCTGCGATGATGCGCATCTCTGGCAGGTTCCCTTTTTCGTAGGCATCCACCGCATTTTGGAAGAGCCGTTTCCTTTCCTCGCTTTGATCGGGGTGTGAGTCCGGATGCAGCGCTTTCACGACGGTACGGTAGAGCTTTTTGAGTTCGGCGGCGTCCTTGTCGCTTAGGTGACCCAGCTTGCTGCGGTCCAGCGCATCGTTCATCTGCCTGGCATACTCTTCCAAGCGGGCCTTGTAGGCTGCCAATTCCTCTTCGAGTATCCTCTCGATGTCTTTGACATCCACCGGCTCCTGGCGGTTCTTCCTGGCCTGGATCATCTCCATGCTGCGCTTGATGCGCATGATCTGGGTTTCAAGCTCGAACACCTTGTATTCCAATGCGCCGAAAGTGAGGGTGTAGCGCATCTGAATGTCGGGGCACTCGTGATACCTAATCTGGTCCCGCTCCATCACCAGCATGGAAAACTCCACCCGCAGCTTCTCCACCTCGGCTTTCAGGGCGGCGAAATCGGAGTGCAGGATGGGAAAAGTGTTTTGGCCGTCTGCTTGTTCCATGTGTATGTTATACAATCCTTGGCGGCAAATGTCAATGGGGTTGTGTGGCGCTAGTAGTTATCCATTTCCAGGGACAGGTACTCGGAAAACAGCGGTGGGGCGAAGCGCAGCTTTCCGTAACCGGCCTTTTCGATGAGCATGGCGTCCAGCAGACGTTGGCGGTACTTGACCGCATAGCTTTTCGTGACTCCCATGCGGTTTGCGATGTCGCCGAACCGGACTTCAGGCACTGTTGTGCCGTCGAGGCGGCCAGGGATGGCGCCGGTTGCGTTTTCGTTTGAGACCCGGAGCATGGCAAACAGGAAATCCCGCTCTTTTTCGGTGGTGTCACGCAGCAAAAGGGAGAGCACGTTCTCGAAGAGCAGCTCCTTGGAACGAGCCAGGGCTTTTGCCGCCACGTCGCCGTCGATCTTTCCGCCAGATAGTTCCGTGACATAGTACCCTATCAGCTGGTAGAGATACGGGAACCCGTATGTCTGCCCCGCCAGCATCTTTACCAGCTCATAGGTGACACCGGGGTCTGATTTCGAAAACACTTTCAGGTAGGTGTCAAGGATCTCGTCCATCGGGAGCGGCCCGAGCTTGATCCGCCCTGCCTTCTGGAGGAATGTCAACGCGCGTTCATTGGCCACGCGGCTGACCGCTTTTGGCAATCCTGCGGCGACCACGAGCATATCCAGACCTTCCCGCGCCATCAGTTGGTAGGTGGATGCGAACTCTTTGAGCGCCTTGGTTTCCCCGGATACCTCGTCGATCAGTATGATGGGTGATATGCCCTGGTTCTTTAGCGCCATGAGGATCTTCCCGATGGCCCCGCGAAAACTCTGTGACTGTGCGTCAGAGGAGAGGGATACACCGAATGAGAACCCCAGCGCCGAAGCGGATATGCCAGTGATCTTCCTGCCGATATTCCTACTCTTTTGTAACAACTGGTCGATAACGGCGGCGAGCAAATCATCCATTTCGGACACGCTCACGACCAGTTCCTTCTTTTTCTGAAACTCGATCGCAATGTCGCTGAGCAGGCTGGTCTTCCCGCTTCCCCGAAGCCCCGTGATGAATGTCGTCCTGTAAGGGCTGTTGGTGGAATCCTGCGCAGAAAGGATCGTTTCCACGGCTTCGCTGCGTCCGAGGAATAAGTCGGGCCTCAAGCCGAAACGCGGGTTGAACAATGTGCCTGCATCGTTTTTCAAAGAATCACACCACCTTTCTGAATACCGGCAAATGACATTTGGTCCACATAAGTATAAACCATTTTTCATACCCTGGCAAGTGTTTTCATACCTTGGCAAGCGTTTTCATACCTTGGAAATCATTTTCATACCTTTGGGAAGTATTTTCATACCTTTGGGAAGCATTTTCATACCTCATGATACATTATTCATAACTCTGCAAGTCGCTTCATACCTTCTCCTCCATAAAAGAAACCGCTTTACAAATGCCCACTATGTCGTGTATAATAGCGTGGAAATACACAATATGTGGAGGAAAGCATGGCGAACGCACAGTATGATGCCCGGAGCATCACTGTTTTGGAGGGGTTGGAAGCGGTGCGCAAGCGCCCCGGGATGTATATCGGCGACGTGGGGGCGAAGGGGCTGAACCACCTGATCTACGAGATCGTGGACAACTCGGTGGACGAGCACCTGGCCGGTTACTGCGACGAGATTTTCGTGACTTTGGAAGCGGACGGTTCCTGCACGGTGCGCGACCGGGGGCGGGGCATCCCGGTGGAGCTCCACGCGAAGGGCGTGAGCGCCGAGCGTGTGGTGATGACCATGCTCCACGCCGGGGGTAAGTTCGACAACCAGTCATACAAGACCAGCGGCGGCCTGCACGGGGTGGGGTCCTCCGTGGTGAACGCATTGTCCGAGCACCTCTCCGTGAATGTCTACAAAAACGGCCAGGTATACCACGACGCCTATGAGCGGGGCAAGCCGGTGGTGGAGCTGGAAAAGGGCCTGCTGCCCGTGACGGGGAAGACCAAGGAGACCGGCACCCAGACGAACTTCCTGCCGGACCCGGAGATATTCGAAAAGACGCGGTTTCGGGAGGCGTGGCTGAAGAACCGCCTCCACGAGATCGCATACCTGAACCCGAAGCTGACCATCTATTATACGAACAAGCGCCCGGGCGAGGAGGAGTCCGTCACCTACCGCGAGCCGGAGGGCATCACCGCCTACGTGAAGAAGCTCAACGAGGGCAAGGAGCCCATCCACGACCCGGTCTACTACCGCGGCGAGGTGGAGCAGATCGAAGTGGAGGTGGCGTTCCAGTTCGTGGACACCTTTGAGGAGAATGTGCTGGGTTTCTGCAACACCATCTTCACCCAGGAGGGGGGCGCCCACCTGGTGGGGTTCAAGACCAAGTTCACCACCCTCATCAACGCCTACGCCAGGGAGCTGGGCATCCTCAAGGACAAGGACATGAACTTCACGGGCGCGGACACCCGCAACGGCATGACGGCCATCGTGGCGGTGAAGCACCCGGACCCCATATTCGAGGGGCAGACCAAGACGAAGCTGGCCAGCATGGATGCCACCAAGGCGGTGGCGGCGGTGTCCGGCGACGAGCTGACCCGGTATTTCGACCGGAACCTGGAGACGCTCAAGAATGTCATCGGCTGCGCGGAGAAGTCGGCGAAGATCCGCAAGGCGGAGGAAAAGGCCCGGACGAACCTGCTGACCAAGCAGAAGTTCTCATTTGACAGCAACGGCAAGCTGGCCAACTGCGAGAGCAAGGACCCGGAGAAGTGCGAGATCTTCATCGTGGAAGGGGACAGCGCGGGGGGCAGCGCGAAGACCGCCAGGAACCGGCACTGCCAGGCCATCCTCCCCATCCGGGGCAAGATCCTGAACGTGGAAAAGGCTTCCATCGACAAGGTGCTGGCCAACGCCGAGATTAAGACCATGATCAATGCGTTCGGCTGCGGGTTTTCCGAGGGGTACGGGAACGATTTCGACATCACCAAGCTGCGCTACCACAAGATCATCCTCATGACGGACGCGGACGTGGACGGCAGCCATATTGACACGCTGCTGCTGACGTTTTTCTACCGGTTCATGCCGGACCTCATATACAATGGGCATGTCTACATCGCCATGCCCCCCCTGTTCAAGGTCGTGCCCAAGCGGGGGGATGAGCAGTATCTTTACGACGAAAAGGCCTTGGACCGCTACCGCAAGACACACACAGGCACGTTCACCCTCCAGCGTTACAAAGGGCTGGGGGAGATGGATGCGGGGCAGCTGTGGGAGACCACCCTGGACCCCGCCCGCCGGGTGCTCAAACGGGTGGAGATCGAGGACGCCGCCGAGGCCAACTCCATCACCGAGATGCTCATGGGGTCGGACGTGCCGCCCAGGCGGCAGTTCATCTATGAACACGCCGACGAGGCGGAGATCGACGCATGATGCGGCGGGGCAGTGCGTCATTGCGGGCCGATTAGGCGGCGTCCCGAACCGTCGTTGCGGGCCGATTGGGCGGCGTGGCAGTCCGTCATCGCAAGCCGATTGGGCGGCGTGGCAGTCCGTCGTTGCGGGCCGATTAGGCGGCGGGGCAGTTCGTCATCGCATGCCGCCTGGACGATGTGATAGTCCGTCATCGCATGCCGCCCAGGCGGTAATCCATGACCCATGTTTCGATTGATCTTATGATAGACGAGGTGTATATATGCCGGAACAGATCCTCATCACGGAATATTCCGAGGAGATGCAGAAAAGCTACATGAACTATTCCATGAGCGTCATCACGGCCAGGGCCATCCCTGACGCCCGCGACGGCCTCAAGCCGGTGCAGCGGCGGGTGCTCTACGACATGAGCGAGCTGAAACTGGGGCACAACCAGCCCCACCGCAAGTCGGCGCGTATCGTGGGCGACACCATGGGTAAATACCACCCCCATGGCGACAGCTCCATCTACGACACATTGGTGGGCCTGTCCCAGGATTTCAAAAAGGGCAAGGCCTTGGTGGACGGCCATGGGAACTTCGGCTCCATCGAGGGGGACGGCGCCGCGGCCATGCGCTACACCGAGGCGCGCCTGGAGAAGTTCACCGAGGAGGTTTACTTAAAAGACCTGGACAAAACGGTCCGCTTCGTGCCCAACTACGACGAGACGGAGACGGAGCCGGAGGTGCTGCCCGTGCGGGTGCCGAACCTCCTGCTCAACGGCGCCGAGGGCATCGCGGTGGGCATGAGCACCAGCATCCCCCCCCACAACCTGGGGGAGCTGGTGGACGCCGCCATCGCCTATATAGACGACCCGGACATCTCCGTGGGGGGCCTGATGCACCATCTGCCGGGCCCGGATTTCCCCACCGGCGGCATCGTGGCGAACAAAAGCGACCTAAAGCAGATATACGAGACCGGTGTGGGGAAGATCCGCCTGCGGGGCAAGGTGGAGGTGGAACTGGGCAGGCGACGCGCGGACAGGGACAAGCTGGTCATCACCCAGATCCCCTACACCATGATCGGGGCGGGGATCAACAAACTCATGGCGGACATCGCCGCGCTGGTGGAGACCAAGAAGCTCTCCGACATCGTGGACATCTCCAACCAGTCGAACAAAGAGGGCATACGCATCGTCATGGAGCTTCGCGCCGGCGCCGACGTGGAGAAGATGACCAATATCCTCTACAAGAAGACCAAGCTGGAGGATACTTTCGGCGTCAACATGCTGGCCATCGTGAACGGCCGGCCGGAAACCCTGTCGCTGCGGGGGATTTTTGAGACCTACCTGGATTTCCAGTATGACAACACTTCCAAAAAGTACCAAGTGTTGCTGGACAAGGCATTGGACCAAAAGGAGATACAGGAGGGGCTCATCGCCGCCTGCGACTGCATCGACCTGATCATCGCGGTGCTGCGGGGGTCGAAAAAGCTGGCGGATGCGAAGGCGTGCCTCATCCAGGGCGACACCTCGGCGGTGACCTTTCGCTCCAAGGCCCTGGAAGCGGATGCGAAGAAGCTGCATTTCACCGAGCGGCAGGCGGATGCCATCCTGGAGATGCGGCTATACAGGCTCATCGGCCTGGAAATACTGGCATTGGAAAAGGAATACAAGGAAACCGTAAAGAAGATCGCCCAGTACCAAAAGATCCTCAGCGAAAAGCCCGAGATGGACAGGGTGATCAAGGAAGACCTCCGGAAAATCAAAGAAGAGTTCGCCATGCCCCGCCTGACGGTGCTGGAGGACGCAAAGGAGGCGGAGTATGAGGAGGCGCCCCCACAGGTGGTGGACGTGGTGTTCGTCATGGACAGGTTCGGGTACTGCAAGCTGCTGGACCAGGCCACCTACGAGCGCAACCGCGAGGCGGCGGACCAGGAGTACGCCCATGTGGTGGAGGCGCAAAGCGACGGGAAGATCTGCCTGTTCACGGATCTGGGGAACCTCTACCAGGTGAAGGTGTCCGACGTGCCAAACGGCAAGCTCCGGGACAAAGGCACGCCCATCGACAACTTGAGCAAGTACAGCGCCGCGACGGAGGCCATCATATATGTGGGGAGCGCTACGAAAGTGCTCTCCCAGAAGTTCGTGTTCGCCACCAAGGGGGCCCTGGTGAAACAGGTGCCGGGCACGGAGTTTTACACCAACCTGCGCCTGGTGGTGGCGACGAAGCTATCTGAGGGCGACCGGGTCATCGCGGTGAAGCCCGTCGGTGGCGGCGCGGACCGGGACGGTGGGGCGGACACGGCTGACAAGACGGATGAAACCGACGGCGTGGGCGGCGGGAACAAATCCGGCAAGCCCGGACGCGGCGGCGCCGGGCAGGATACCACGAATATAGCCCTGCGGACGGCCAAGGGCATCTTCCTGAAGTTTGCGTTAAGCGAAGTCCCGGAGATGAAAAAGGGCGCCAAGGGCGTGAGGGGGATCAAACTGGGCAAGGGGGACACATTGGAAGAAATCTACCTGGTGGGCGACGCCGGGTCTACCGTGAAGTTCAACAACCGGGAAGTCCACCTGGGAAAGATGAAGGTGGCCAAGCGCGACGGATCCGGGAGCAAGGTGAAGTAGACGAGGGCCTGAAACGTTTGCCAAAACCTTGCAGGGGAATCAAAATCGGCTTGGCGTATACCGTATGGTGACCACGAGGACGCATTGCGCTTTCGCATCTATCCTATACACGATAGTGAAGTTGTCTACGAACAACTGACGGTAACCTTTGCTGGCATATGCACCTCATCCAAAGTGCTTCCTCCGAACAGATGCCAATGCTTCACGTGCATCAAACAACATCTGGTCGGTTTGATATTCCGCTTCCGCTTGGGCGATGTCTGCATCCAACGACTGGTTGTCCAGCAGCCGGTGGTATGTTTCGATACTCATGACAACCAGATCCCCATGACCATTCTTGGTTATGAAGAGCGGTTCCGGCCTGGCGTGGCAAAACTCGGATATCTCGTTGGTGTTGCGCAAATCTGTGATGGGTCGAATGGTTGGCATGGTGTACCCTCCCAGGTGGCATGCATTGCTGTTTCCTGGACACTATGATAGCATAATTATGAGCAGAATGCAATTCAGGAATCCGCGCAAAGCATTTTCCGGTGGATAATTGCATTTGATATGCTGCTTTCAAGGGAGGGTTTCTGATAAGAGAGCAAAAATGTATTGATTTATATTTGCGGGGGGTATATAATCGTCTGAAATCGTTTGGTCGGGACAGGAAAATGTGGCAGGCACCCTATAAGTGGGTTTGCCGGCGTTTCGATATTGCCCGCCGGCCAAACCTTGCGCAAAGCTTGGACCAATGCCGGATGCGCATTGTTTGGTTGTTGGATCGATAAAGGAAAAGGGAGAACATGATGGAAAAGAAACTACGCGTGGGCGTGCTGGGCGCCACGGGGATGGTGGGGCAAAGGTTCGTGTCGCTTTTGGAGGACCACCCCTGGTTCGCGCTTGCAGCGGTGGCCGCCAGCCCCCGCAGCGCAGGGAAATCCTACGAGGAGGCGGTGGGGGGGCGCTGGAAACTGGAAACCCCCATGCCGGAAGCAGCCAAAGCGCTGCGTGTGCTGGATGTGGACTGCGTGGCGGAGGTCGCCGCGCAGGTGGATTTCGTGTTCAGCGCGGTGGACATGCCCAAGGAAGATATCAAAAAGATCGAGGAGGCCTATGCCGTGGCGGAGGTCCCCGTGGTTTCCAACAACAGCGCCCACCGCTGGACGCCGGACGTGCCCATGGTGCTGCCGGAGGTCAATGCGGCGCACCTGGGAATCATAGGGGCGCAGCGGGCCCGCCTGGGGACGAAGCGGGGATTCATCGCGGTGAAGCCCAACTGTTCCATCCAGTGCTACACCCCGGTGCTGGCCGCATGGAAAGAGTTCGAGCCATATGAAGTGGTGGCCACCACCTACCAGGCGATTTCCGGCGCGGGGAAGACATTCGCCGACTGGCCGGAGATGGTGGAGAACATCATCCCCTACATCGGCGGGGAGGAAGAAAAGAGCGAGCTGGAGCCCCTGAAGGTGCTGGGGAGCCTCGGCGACAAGGAGATAGTGGCCGCGCCAGGGCCGAAGATCACCTGCCAGTGCATCCGGGTGCCGGTCCTGTATGGGCATACCGCCGCTGTCTTCATGAAGTTTGGAAAAAAACCATCGAAAGAAGAGCTGGTGCAGGCATTGGGGAGTTTTTCGGGGGAACCGCAGTCGCTGGGGCTGCCCAGCGCGCCAGGGCAGTTCATCCGCTACATGGAGGAAGAGAACCGGCCCCAGGTGACATTGGACGTGAACTACGAAAAGGGCATGGGGATCTCCATCGGGCGGCTGAGGGAGGACACGGTCTACGATTACAAATTCGTGGGGCTCTCCCACAACACCATCCGTGGCGCGGCGGGCGGCGCGGTGCTTTGCGCGGAGCTGCTGGTGGCGAAGGGGTATATCCCGGCCGGGTGAGTCGATGACGCGA
Organism: Lachnospiraceae bacterium; assembly: GCA_031272185.1. Lineage (GTDB taxonomy): Bacteria > Bacillota > Clostridia > Lachnospirales > Lachnospiraceae > JAISUG01. Next base: position 24,641 of record JAISUG010000030.1, on the reverse strand, counting down.
TGGGTGCGCCTTGCTGAAGACTGCGCAGCAATATGGACACGGTATATATCCCGGCCGGGTGAGGCGATAACGCGATGGTGGGCCTTGCTGCATATTTCGCAGCAATATGGACACGGGGTATATCCCGGCCGCATGAAGCGATATGGCGATGGTGGGCTGCCACCTGCCGGGATGAAACGACCAGGTGTGGTGGAATCGACCATCCGAATCCGCTGATTGATGGCTGCGTATGGTTGAGATGGGGGAATGGGGTTATGTCGATTTTGAGAGAGAAGTTCGGCGTCCTGGCGGACGGGAGGGAAGTGACCAAGTACACGCTGGTGAATGCACGCGGCGTCAAGGCTTCTTTCCTGGACCTGGGGGCGATCTGGCATTCCATGGAAGTGCCTGACAGGTATGGGCGCCGCGCGGACGTGATACTGGGCGGGTTCATAGATGAATCAGGGGCCTACGTGGGCATCCCGGGGGAAATCGTGGGGCGAAACGCCAACCGCATAGGCGGCGCCAGGTTCACATTGGACGGGAAAGAATACCGCCTGGCGGCCAACGACGGCGAGAACAACCTGCACAGCGGCCCGGATGTGCTGCGCAACCGGATGTGGGAAGTGTACTCGGGGGGCACCATCATAAGGGAACGTTTATACACTTCACCGGCTTCAGATGATGGCGGCGGGGGGGTGCCATCGGGGGGAGGGGGAAAAATCCCCGATATCCCCGCAGGGATTCCCGAACTGTTTGCTTTTTGCGGTGAACAGGGCGATGATTTCCCCCCGGGAGGGCATTTCGGGATCGCCGAGTCGATTACTTTCGCCCTTTCCAGCCCCCACATGGACCAGGGCTACCCGGGCAATGCCCAGATGGCGGTGACATATGTGCTGACTGATGACAACAGCCTACTAATCCATTACCATATGGTCAGCGACATGGATACCGTGGCTAATATGACCAACCACGCCTATTTCAACCTGGCGGGGCACGGCAGCGGTGTCGCCACCGGGCAGTGGGTGTGGATCGATGCGGACAGCTTCACGCCCACCGACAGGGGTTCCATCCCCACGGGGGAGATAGCGGCTGTGGAGGGGACGCCCATGGATTTCCGGGTGGAGAAACCCATCGGCGGGGAGATCGACGCGCCTTTCGAGCAGCTGCAGTGGGCAGGGGGGTATGACCACAACTGGGTGCTCAAAGACCCGGAATCACCCGGGGAAATCGGGGGAAGCCGCGGGAAACACGAGTATACCGTGGACTGTGTGGGCGCCGTGGGCGATGTGAGTGCCGGGTGCGACGTGGATGCCGGTGACTGTGTGGGCTCCGTGGGCGACGTGGGCACCGAAGGCGACGTGGGTGCCGGGGGCGACGAGAGCGGCGAGATGGGGTTTGGCGCGGGGAACCGCGGCAAATGCCTGCGGGCCGCCTTCATGACACGGAGCCATGGGGATTTCGCCATAAAGGGGACCGAAAACGTTGACGGGATCATCGTCAGCGGGAAAGTCCATCTGGCAGCCACCGCGCGCGACCCTGTGAGCGGGCGGAAGCTGGAGGTTTACACGGACCTCCCGGGCATGCAGTTCTATACGGGCAACTTCATCCCCGCCGCCGTAAACGGGAAAGACGGGGCGACGTATACCCACCGGGGCGGGTATTGTTTCGAGACCCAGTATTTCCCGGATGCAGTGAACAAGCCGCAGTTTGAGGGGCCTTTCCTGAAAGCGGGGGAGATATACTCCACTTCCACTGTATATAGGTTCGTGGCGGGCTAGGCCTGCCCCGATGTCGGGAACTGTGCCTGCCGGTGCAGTCTGCGCCGCCCGCCGGTTTCGGTGGTTAGGTTGGCTGCGATGCCGGGAACTGTGTCGCCCGGCGCTGTGTGCGCCGGCCGTCGGCTTTGGCGGGCTGGACCTTCCCCGATGTCGGTAAATGTATCGGCCGGTGCCGTGTGCACCGGCCGTCGGTCATTTGTGGGTGCGTCCTTGGCAAATGGGGACGCGGCAGTCATTTGGCGATGCAGGTTTACAATTTGGCCCGAAATGTCAGAATTCCTTTGAACCACTGTACAAAACCCAAAAGATGTGATAAGATGTAAATCGAAAGGTTGTTCTGATAGGGAGCCGCTGCCGAGGCCCGTCTGTCCGTTCTGGACAAGGGTAGGCATATATGGTCGGCATTTTTCCGTTGTTTGTTGCATGGGGTTTTTGGATACGTTCCATTGGAGGATTCGGTCATCCAAACCCAAGGATTGTTGCTGAAATGCAACCCCGTTTTTGCCGCATCCCATTTGAGGATTCGGCCGTTGATTCCGGGGTTTGTTTCCGGGCTTGCTTTTTGGCGCCGGTTATGTGGCCGCAAGGATTCGTGTGGGCGTTGGCTGGCATTGGCGATATGATGGCTGGTGATTGCGATTTGATTTGGGGAGGGGTGTATGTTCAGTCGTGTGTACAGTGCCGGGCTGATGGGCATTGATGCATATTTGGTGTCCGTGGAGGCGGATGTGGGCGACGGCCTGCCTAGCTTTTCCATGGTGGGGTATCTTGCCCCCGAAGTGCGGGAGGCCCAGGACAGGGTGAGGACCGCACTTAAAAACGTTGGGTTCCGTCTGCCGCCCAAACGCCTGACCGTGAACCTGTCGCCCGCCGACGTGCGAAAGGAAGGCACCGGTTATGACCTGCCCATAGCCGTGGCCATCCTTGCGGGGCTGGGCGTCATAGGGGGGGAGCTGTTCGACGTGTCGGTGTTTGTGGGCGAGATGGGGCTAAACGGCGAGCTCAAGCCGGTCAGGGGCATTTTGAGCTTCGTGTCCGCCGCAAAGGAAAAGGGGATGCGTTACTGCTTCCTGCCCCGGGCCAACGCCCCGGAGGGCCGCCTGGTGGAAGGTATGTGTGTGGTCGGTGTAGCGGACATTGGGGAGATGGCGGCATTGCTACAGGGGGATAGGCGGTCCCAGGAAGCTGCCTTGGCGGCGATGGAAGAGGGGGAGGCATGGGAAGAGGGGGAGGCATGGGAAGAGGCGGTGGTGGAGGCAGGGGCAGAGGTGGTGGCGACAGCCGCCGCAGCGGAAGATGCCAAGGGTACGGTGGGAATGGTGGCAGTGGAAGCGGGGGTGGCGGCCGCGGGGGCAGGGGCAGCTGTGACCACGGGGACGATTGCAGTGTCGGCGACCGCGCAGGATGCTGAAACGGAGGCAGTGGGGGCGGCGACAGCACCAGGCGCCGCGGCCACGGCCAGGGCCATGAAATACCCGGGGGGATTTCCGGGGATGGCCACCGGGGAGACAGACACGCGTGACCTGGATTTTTCCCAGGTGAACGGGCAGGCACTGCTCAAACGCGCCACCGAGGTGGCGGTGGCGGGCGGGCACAACATCCTCTACATCGGCCCGCCAGGGAGCGGCAAGTCCATGGTGGCCAACCGCATCCCCGGCATCATGCCGCCTCTAAGTCGGCTTGAACAGCTGGAGATTTCGAAAATCTACAGCATCTGCGGGAAGCTGCCTCCCGACCGCCCATTGATCACCCATAGGCCTTTCCGCTCGCCATCCCCCACCACCACGGCCATCGCACTGCTGGGCGGGGGGAACAACCCCAGGCCGGGGGAGCTGTCCCTGGCGTCCAAGGGCGTGCTGTTTCTGGATGAACTGCCGGAATTCGGCAGGTATATGCTGGAGCAGCTGCGCCAGCCGCTGGAGGAGCATGCGGTGACGGTGTCCCGCAACTACGCCACCTGCCGGTTCCCGGCGGATTTCATGCTGGCGGCGGCCATGAACCCATGCGGGTGCGGGTACCACCCCGACAAGAGCCGATGCAACTGTTCGGGCGCCCAGATACGGAAGTACTTAAGCAAGATCTCGTGGCCCCTGCTGGACCGGTTCGACATCTGCGTGGAGTCGGCCCCGGTGCCATATGCCGAACTGGTATCAAAGCGGGCCAACGAGACTTCCGCCCAGGTGGCGGTGCGTGTGCAGCGGGCCATTGATGTGCAGGAGCGCAGGTTCCGGGGGGCAGGCAACACTGGCAAGGACGCCCGTGAATCGGATGGCGCCGCCGGTGGAAGCGGACATGACAGTGACTACATAGGGCTCGAGGCCGGTGGGGGCTTTGGGCCCGTAGGCGGACAGGTTGGTGGGCAGGTTGGCGGACAGATTGGCGCCGCCGCCAACACGGGCAAGCGAAATGCCCGCATGAATGCAGAGGAAGTGGAGGAGCACTGCGCATTGGGCGCGGCGGAAAACAAGATGCTGGAACGCTTCTTCGAGCGGGGGCAGCTGTCCGCGCGCTCATACTACAAGATACTGAAAGTGGCGCGGACGGTGGCTGACTTGGGGGGCAGCCCTGATATTGAAAAAGAGCATCTGGCCGAGGCCATAGGGTATCGGGTTTACATTGACAAATACTGGGGGGGAGCCAATGAATGGTGATGCGGGGAACATCGAGAATCTGCACGTTGCGAATGCGGGCGCGGGAAAGGATGTGGCCGGAAAAGCTACGATAGGATGTGAAGACATCGACGCCATCATATTCTGGCTGAGCGCCACCCCGGGCGTGGGGGCTGCCGCCATCAGGCGCATCTGCACCCTGGATACACCGGGGCGCATACTCCGCATGGGGGGCCAGGAGTTTTTCGCATGTTGCCTGGGGAGCAAGGCGCAGTGGCAGGCCATCCAGGCGGCGCGCCCGTACTTCGGCGCGGCCGAGGCCGAACTGGGGCGCTTGAATGGGATGGGGGTTTCCTTTGTCACATTCCTGGATGCGCGCTACCCGCAGCGGCTGTCGGTGCTGCCGGATGCACCGGCGGGGCTGTATGTGAAGGGCGCGCTGCCTGCGGACGGCGTGGCGTCGTGCGCGGTGGTGGGTGCGCGTTTATGCAGCCCATATGGGCGGCAGGTGGCATACAGGCTGGGGGAAATACTGGGCAAGAGCAAGGTGCAGGTGGTGAGCGGGCTGGCGTCAGGCATCGACGTGGCGGCGCACCGGGGCGCCATAGCCGCGGGCGGTGACACATTCGGCATCCTGGGGTGCGGCGTGGACCTGTGCTACCCCAGGGAGAATTTCAACACCTACTACCAGATGCAGCGGCAAGGTGGCGTGATATCGGAGTTCCCCATGGGGACCAAGCCGCTGGCGCAGCTGTTCCCTGTCCGCAACCGCATCATCAGCGCATTGGCGGACATATTGGTGGTGGTCGAAGCCAAAGAAAAGAGCGGGTCATTCATCACCGTGGAGCATGCGCTGGGCCAGGGGAAAGAGGTGTTCGCCGTGCCGGGCCGCCTAAGCGACCCATTGAGCCTGGGGTGCAACAGGCTCATCCAGATGGGTGCGAATATCCTCACGGACCTGTGGGAAATACCGGAATACCTGGGAATTAGTGGCAAAAAGAAACCGGCCTTGCGGGAGAAAAGCGCAAACACTCTTGCCAAGGCGGAAAAAATGTTGTATAGTTGCATGGATTTGCAACCCAAATCCACTGGGGCTTTGATCGAGGAGAGCGGGCTGGGCGTGCCGGATGCCATGAGCGCATTGTTCAGCCTGGAGATGGAAGGCTACGTGGAGTGTGTCAGCGGGGGCTATGCACGCACGCTGCGTCGGTAGAGCCGACGTCTGATGGCGCAGCTAGTCGGCTATGTCCGCAGGCTGCGTCGGTAGTGCGCCTGCTTGTCCGCAAGCTGCCGTTTGCCATTGAAGTGAGGGAACCTATGTCGAACCAGTTGGTGATAGTGGAATCACCCGCAAAAGTCAAAACCATCAAGAAATTCCTGGGCACAGGCGTCGGCGTGGACGCATCCGGCGGACACGTGAGGGATTTGCCCAAGAGCCAGCTGGGGATAGACCCGGAACATGATTTCGAACCGCACTACATCACCATCCGTGGCAAAGGCGACACATTGGCCAAGCTGCGCAAGGAAGTGAAGAAGGCAGACAAGATATTCCTGGCCACCGACCCGGACCGGGAAGGGGAGGCCATATCCTGGCATTTGATGAAGGCGCTGAAGCTGGACGAGCAGCCGGGGAAAACGGTTTCCCGCATCAGCTTCAACGAAATCACGAAAAATGTCGTTAAGGCCTCCCTGAAGACCCCCAGGGCGCTGGACATGAACCTGGTGGATGCCCAGCAGGCTAGGCGGATCCTGGACCGTTTCGTGGGGTACCTCATCAGCCCCCTCCTGTGGGAGAAGGTGAAAAGGGGGCTTTCCGCCGGGCGGGTGCAGTCCGCCGCGCTGCGCATGGTGTGCGACCGGGAAGAGGAGATAAACAGCTTCGTGCCGGAGGAGTACTGGAACCTGGACGTGACGCTGGCGCCGGCGGGATCCATCGCAAAAGGCCCTGCCGGAAAAGGTGCTGCCGGGAAAGGCGCTGCCAAAACAGCGGGCAAAGCCACAGGGAAAACGATCTTGGCGCACCTGGTTTCCGACGGCGACGGCAAGCCGAACATCACCAGCGAACCGGGTATGCAGCAGGTGACCGCTGCCATACAGGGGAAACCATTCACGGTGACGGAAGTGAGGCGGGGGGAGCGCACCCGCAAGGCCCCGCTGCCCTTCACCACCAGCACACTGCAGCAGGAGGCGTCCAAGACGCTGAATTTCTCCACCCAGAAGACCATGCGCGTGGCGCAGCAGCTCTATGAGGGGGTGGACATCAAAGGGCAGGGGACAGTGGGGCTCATCACCTACCTGCGCACGGATTCCACCCGTATATCAGATGAGGCGGATGCCACCGCAAGGGGGTATGTGGAGCAGCACTATGGCGCCCGGTATGTGGCCGGAAAAACATCGGCGGGGACATCGGCCGGGAACATCCAGGATGCCCATGAGGCCATCCGCCCCACGGACGTCGCATTGACCCCGGCGAACGTGAAGGACGAGATAGGCCGCGACCAATTCCGCCTGTACCAGCTGATCTGGAAGCGGTTTGTCGCGAGCCGCATGCAGCCAGCGCAGTATGAGACATTGTCCGTGCGTTTTGCGGCCGGCGGGTATGTCTTCGCCGCCGCTGCGTCCAAACAGGTTTTTGACGGGTTCTTGTCCGTATACGTGGACGACGAGGCCGGGGAGGAGGGCGGCGGTTACCTGGAGGGCTGCGCCGTGGGGATGGAATACATGGCAGAGGAGATCCTGCCTTCCCAGCACTTCACCCAGCCACCGGCGCATTTCACCGAGGCTGCGTTGGTCCGGGCCATGGAAGAGCAGGGCATCGGACGGCCCAGCACATATGCCCCCACCATCACCTTGCTTCTGGCCAGGCGTTATGTGACCAAGGAAAAGAAGAACCTCTTCGTCACCGAGGTGGGGGAAGTGGTGAACCGTATCATGAAGGAGAACTTCCCGGATATCGTTGACCTGCAGTTCACCGCAAACATGGAGACGAAACTGGACAGCGTGAGCGTGGGGGAGACACATTGGAAAGACGTGGTACGGGATTTCTACCCGGGGCTGCACAAGGCGGTGGAAGAGGCCAAGAAAAGCCTGGAGTCCGTCAAGATCGCTGACGAGGAGACCGAGGAGGTCTGCGAGCTTTGCGGCCGCCGCATGGTCATCAAGTACGGGCCCCATGGCAAGTTCCTGGCCTGCCCCGGCTTCCCGGAGTGCCGGAACACCAAGCCGTTTTTCGAGAAGACAGGGATCCCCTGCCCCTTGTGCGGGGCGGGTACGGCGGCGGGCGGCGCTGCTGCGGGCGACGATATGCCGGCGGCCGGCGGGGCGATGACCGGCGGTGCCGTTGGTGTCGATGGCGGCATCAAAGGGGACGGGGGCGGTGCCGGTTTTGCTGGGCAGGGCGTCACCCCTGGGCATGGGGCGGCCCACGGCGAAGTCGTCATCAAGAAATCGAAAAACGGGCGCAAGTACTACGGCTGCAGCAACCCGGACTGCAAGTTTATTTCATGGGACCGGCCCTCCGTTCAGAGGTGCCCGCAGTGCGGCGGTTACATGGTGGAAAAGGGCGGAAAGCTGCTGTGCCAGAACCAGGATTGCAAGTATCGCATGGATGCGGCCGCGTCGGATGGCACTGCCAGGTGAATGGCCTGTGACGATGCCGGGCTGGCCCGATGCCGGGCTGACCTGATGTCAGGCTGCCCCACAGTATGGCCGATGTTTATTTGGCGGTCACGTTCATAGATTATTGTGAGCATTGTTGCCATTTCGTATGAATTTAGCGAATACTCAAATTATTTTTTAAAAATATTGTGTCTTAACCTTGTTATTGTGCCGAAATTGTGCTAATATTACCCCATTGCGTTTGTGGCTATGGGGGAGATGTGCAAAAGTTCCCCACAGATTTGCGGACCGGATGGCGTTTGCAGGAGGCTTTGCAGATGGGCGTACAGTTACTGGACAAAACGAGGAAAATCGGGAAACTGTTGCACAACAACAACTCCAACAAGGTCGTGTTCAACGACATATGTGCCGTGCTCAGCGAGATTCTTGCGTCCAATGTGCTTGTCATCAGCAAGAAAGGGAAGGTGCTGGGCATCGGGTCGCACCCACTGGTAACCGACATCGAAACGCTCATCGAGGAGCGGGTGGGGGGCTACATCGACAAGATGCTCAACGAGCGGCTGCTGAGCGTCCTTTCCACCAAGGAAAACGTGAACCTGGTGACCCTGGGGTTCGGCGAAGATGCGGTGAGGGGATACCAAGCCATCATCACGCCCATTGATATAGCAGGGGAACGCCTGGGGACATTGTTTATCTATAAGGTGGGGGAGCAGTACGACATCGACGATATCATCCTCAGCGAATACGGCACCACGGTGGTGGGGCTGGAGATGATGCGGTCCGTGAACGAGGAGAACGCCGAGGAGGTGCGCAAAGTCCAGATCGTGCGCAGCGCCATCGGCACGTTGTCCATATCGGAACTGCAGGCCATCACCCATATCTTTGAAGAACTGGACGGGAACGAGGGCATCCTGGTGGCATCCAAGATAGCCGACAGGGTGGGGATCACGCGCTCGGTCATCGTAAACGCCCTGCGCAAATTCGAGAGCGCCGGGGTGATAGAGTCGCGCTCCTCCGGCATGAAAGGCACCTACATCCATGTACTCAACGATGTGGTGTTCGACGAGCTGTCATTGGCAAAGGATCTGGTCGCATCGGACAGGCCTTCTGAAAACTGACGGGGTGGGGCGTTTGTCTTAACTGCTGCCAATAACTTTAAAAAATCGCTTGCCTAAACAACCCGAATGTGATATAGTGGCATTTGTGCGCATTGCGCACCGGTGATTTGTGCGTTTTTTTGCGCTGTGCTCCTGAGACGAAGTGCTGCGCAAAGATATGCTGTTGCCGCCCCGACATGAAGCTGCCCGACTGGCGACCCCGCCGTTTCGGGGATCTTTATCATAGGGGCGAGGAAATGAATCTGCACGTTTGCGGATCCTAAGGGGGGTGCCCTAAGACACGGGTTCCCTTGGGAGCAAGAGAAGCAAACGGAAGACAAACCAATGGGTCGGGAGCCGGATCCGGGCCGGCGCAAGGGGCCGGATGTGGGAACCGCCATACCGGACGATGCCGGAAGCAGGGACCAAGCAACCGGGCGGATACCGGCAGTGGGGAACCATACCGGGCGACACCGGCAGTGGTGACCATGCCGGGCGACACCGGCAGTGGTGACCATGCCGAGCGATACCGGCCGGTGGGACCAACGCATCGGGCGATGCCGACGGCGGATGGACGGCCTGACCCGCAAACGGAGGGAAAGAGATGGGTGTTATTTCAATGAAACAGCTGCTGGAGGCGGGGGTGCATTTCGGGCACCAGACCCGGCGGTGGAACCCGAAGATGGCCCAGTACATCTACACGGAACGCAACGGCATCTACATCATCGACCTGCAGAAATCCGTGGGCAAGGTGGACGAGGCGTACCAAGCTGTTGCGGACGTGGCGAAGTCGGGCGGGAAGATCCTGTTCGTGGGCACGAAGAAACAGGCGCAGGATGCGATCCAGACCGAGGCCGAACGCTGCGGCATGTATTACGTGAAGGAGCGCTGGCTGGGCGGGATGCTGACCAACTTCAAGACCATCCGCAGCCGTGTGGGGCGCCTTAGGGCCATCGAGCGCATGAGCGAGGACGGGACATTTGACCGTCTCCCGAAAAAGGAAGTGATCGCGCTCCGCAAAGAATGGGAAAAATTGGAAAAGAACCTGGGCGGCATCAAGGACATGGACAGGGTGCCGGATGCGATATTCATCGTGGACCCGAAAAAGGAAGCCATCTGCGTCCAGGAAGCGCATTCCCTGGGCATCCCCCTCATCGGTATCTGCGACACCAACTGCGACCCGGAGGAGCTGGACTATGTCATCCCCGGCAACGACGACGCCATCCGCGCGGTGAAGCTGATCGTTTCCAAGATGGCGGATGCGGTCATCGAGGCCAACCAAGGGTTTGCCGCCGCGGCGGAGGAAGAGCCGAAGTTCGACCTGTTCGAGACGGTGGCAAAAGAGGAGCCCGAGGAAGCGTACTAAGGGCGAGAAAAGCAAGTCGCCCACGCCCCTTTGCCTTGCCGGGCATCCGGTATCGAAAGGCCGTCCGGCCGCGGGCACTGGTGCGTGTATTGTCAAGCAATGGGTCCGGCCCTGGTGTGGGGCCTGGCATATACAGGAGGTTTTGATATGGCAGAGGTAACTGCCCAAGCGGTAAAGGATTTGCGTGAGTTGACGGGCGCCGGTATGATGGACTGCAAGAAGGCGCTCACGGCCACTGAAGGGGATATGGAAAAGGCGGTGGAGTTCCTGCGCGAGAAAGGCCTGGCGGCCGCTTCCAAAAAGGCGGGCAGGATCGCGGCGGAGGGCATCGTCACCACGCTGGTGAGCGCCGACGGCAAGCAGGCGGCCATAGTGGAAGTGAACTCCGAGACTGACTTTGTGGCGAAAAACGAGAAGTTCCGCAACTATGTGCAGGACGTGGCCACCCAGGCCCTCTCCAGCACCGCTGCGGATCTGGGGGCTTTCCTGGCGGAGCCCTGGGCCAAGGACACTTCACTTACGGTGGAGCAGGAGCTATCCAGCCAGATAGCGGTCATCGGGGAGAACCTCAAGATCCGTCGGTTCGAGCGCATCCTCACCGAGGGTGTGGTGGTGGACTACCTCCATGGCGGGGGGCGCATCGGCATACTGGTGGAAGCGAAGGTCCCGGCGTTCACGGACGGGGTGAAAGAGGCCCTGCGCAACGTGGCCATGCAGATAGCGGCGCTCAGCCCGAAATACGTCCAGCGCAGCGAGATACCCCAGGATTTCATCGACCACGAGACCGAGATCCTGAAAGCCCAGGCGAAGAACGAGAACCCGGACAAGGCTGACAACATCATCGAAAAGATGATCATCGGCCGCCTGAACAAGGAGCTCAAAGAGTTCTGCCTGCTGGACCAGGTGTACGTGAAGGATTCCGAACTCACGGTGAGCAAGTACCTGGAGGGCGTTTCCAAAGAGGCCGGCGGCAAGGTGGAGATAGTGCGTTTCGTGCGCTACGAGACCGGCGAGGGGCTGGAGAAAAAGTCCGAGGACTTTGCTGCGGAAGTCGCCAAGCAGATGGGGCAGTGATCTTGTGGGATGGTGTTGTCCCGCCAACTAAACGATTTGCGTTTGTCATTGGTCTCAATTTTGCGCTAGGTTTAGTCGGAGGAGCGATATGATATGAATGGGGCGCCCGGTTTACCCGGCCGCCCTTTTATATGTAATCCCGAAGCGGAAACTCTTTCCATATCTTTGCGGCCTATTCACCGCCGCGCTGTACTGTTCTCGGTCGGTGGGTACCGCTACACATCTCTCTTGTGCGTCGTAAACGATGTATGGGCGATGACCGCCGTCCGGTCATGGTCGCTCGTCCGCTGGGCCGCCGTCCGGTCATGGTCGTTCGTCCGCTGGGCCGCCGTCCAGTATGACCGTGTGCTGGTAGGGGATGAAGATCTTGTTGGCGGCGAAGTCTTTGAGCACCTGCATGCGGATGTCGTGGCAGGCCCGGAAGTTGTCGTTTACGTCTTTGGTCCAGACGGTGGTCTTGAGGATGATGCCATTGGAGGAGAAGTCCTTGATGAGTATGGAGATGTTTTCCTTGTCCACCACCAGGGGGTGTTTCCACATGATCTGGGAGATGATGTGGATGGCGAGATCGATGTCCGAAGTGTATGATATCTCGATCTCGACGAAGTTGCCGATCTTGGAGCCCTCGTAGTTGCTGTTCTTGATGACCTCCCGGTTGATGACGCTGTTGGGGATGATCAGTCGGTTGTTGTCGAAGAGGCGGATGATGGTGTGGCGCATGGTGATGCCTTCCACGATACCGGTGATGTTGCTGTTCACCAGGGTCACCCGCTCGTTGAGGTTGTATGGCCTGGACCAGGAGAGCATGAATCCGGCTATGACGTCGGACAGTGTCTGCTGGGCGGCGAAACCGGCGATGGCTACCAGCAGCCCGGACCAGGCCATGACCACGCTGGTGAGCTCCTTGGTGGAAGTGAATTGCAAGAACACCACCACGATCATGACGACGGTAAGCGCGAACTGCACGAATGCCTTGATGAATTTGTGGTGCATGTACTCCCGTTTGCGGGAAACCACATGGAAAATGCGGTTCAGCATGAACAGAAGGAGGATGTATCCTACTTCTATAAAAAAGATATGGTAAACCTTTTGGCTCAAATCGAACATAAACTGTACCTCGCGGGGATATTGTCAACAACATGCATTATCCAACAACATGCATTATAATGAACATTCGATGATTTGGCAAGGGATTTGTTGGGGAGAGGGCGGCGGTGCCCTATATACTAGGTATCCTGCGTGAGTATGCGGGCTGACCGAGATTTGTTGGGGTGGGGGCGGAAGCCCTATATACTAGGTATCCTGCGTGGGTATGCGGGCTGACCGAGATTTGTTGGGGGTAGGGCATCGGCGGCCCTATATATGGGTGAATCTGACATAGGGTGAGGTGGTCATGATACCATATCCGAAAGAATTCCTGGAAAGGGTGGAGGGGCAGCTGGGCGGGGAGTACCGGGCGTTTCTGGCTTGCCTGGTAAACCCTCCGGTGCATGGGCTGCGCCTGAACCCATTGAAATGGGTATCGCGGGGTTTGGTTGACCCCGGCACCTACACCAGACACCAGACACCAGACACCGATGCCTTGAAAGGGGTATTGGGGGGGCTGGTTGACCCCATCCCCTGGGCGAAGCACGGGTATTATTACCAGGAACCAGCAAGGCCGGGGCTGCACCCCTTCCATGACATCGGGCTGTACTATTTGCAGGAGCCCAGCGCCATGGCGGTGGCGGCGCTGGTGGATGGGAAGCCCGGGGAGTGGGTGGCGGACTTGTGCGCCGCACCGGGGGGGAAAACCACGCAGTTAGCCGCGGACATGGGTAACGAGGGGTTTTTGCTGGCAAATGAAATCCATCCGGCAAGGGCGCGAATCCTGTCACAGAATGTGGAGCGTATGGGGATAGGGAACTGCCTGGTGACAAACGAGGGTTTGGAAAAGCTCGCCGATCGGTTTGCCGGGCTTTTTGACAGGGTGCTGGTGGATGCCCCCTGTTCCGGGGAGGGGATGTTCCGCAAGGACGAGAACGCACGGGGCGAATGGAGTATGGACAATGTGACCCGTTGCGCAGCCCGGCAAAGGGATGTGCTGCAACAGGGGGCGGCATTGGTCCGGGACGGGGGGCTGCTGGTATACTCCACCTGCACGTTTTCCAGGGAGGAAAATGAGGAGGTGGCGGCGTGGTTTTTGCAGACGCACCCCGAGTTTGCGGCGGAAGACGTGGCAGCGGCGTGGGTTGTAGCTATCAGGGATTCCGGCGACGGCATGAGGCACTGCGCCGCTAAGCTTTCCGCATCTGTGGGGAGTGCGGCAATCAGGGGTTTGGGCAACGTCATAGATCGAAATGGAGATGGGGAAGCGGCCAAGCTCCGGGGGGGCGGAGACCCTGACGGTTGCGGTGAGCAGGATGGGGGCGAGGATGTGGATGCGGCCAAGGGCAAGGCTTTGGGCGGAGCCGTGTGCAGCATGCCGGGTTGCCTGCGACTCTGGCCACATCGTATCAAGGGCGAGGGGCATTTTGCGGCGGTGTTCCGGAAGTCGGGATCTAGATGGGCATCGGATGCAGATAGTGGAGCGTTCCACGGGGGCGGGGAGTTTTATGAGGATTCAGGGCGGATATCCGGAACCCCTCGGGATAATGTGATGGGGTCGGCCAAACCGGGGACGGGTGAGGAAATCTCAGAAGCGAGGCAGAAAATGGGTTTCTCCCAGAAACGGGACGGCCGCCTGTCTGCGTGCGATATGCCGGATTTCATGGCATTTTGCAAGGATGTGCTGGTCGCGGGTGAGGCGGACAGGGTCGCAGGGCAGCCGTTGTTGCTTTTCGGCGATCAGCTTTACCTGCCGCCGGATGGGATGCCGGATATACGTGGACTGAAGGTGCTCCGGCCGGGGCTGCACCTGGGCACATTGAAAAAGAACCGTTTCGAGCCTTCCCATGCCTGGGCTCTCGCCCTGCACATGGAGCGGGTGCGCCGGTGCGTCAACCTGGACCCATTGAGCGACATCGCAAAGAAGTATCTGATGGGGGAGACGCTTGGGTGGGAGATGGTGCCGGGAGAAACCTCTGACAGACATATGATGGGGGAGACGCTTGGGTGGGAGATGATGCCGGGAGAAACCTCTGACAGTCACCTGGCGGGGGAACCACTGACGTGGGGAAGGGCACCCAAGGGAACCGCCGACATACATCTGACAGGAGGGCCACTGACATGTGGGATCTCCGATAATGCATCTGCGAGCAGGTCAGAACCTGCACGGAACAAGGCGAAGAATGGGAAGATGGCAAAAGACAGGGGTGAGGTATGCGAAAACGACGGCTGGACACTCGTGTGTTTCGGTGGTTTTGGCGCAGGTTGGGCGAAGTCGTCGCATGGGGTGCTTAAGAACCATTACCCAAAGGGGCTGCGTAGAAATGAGTGATATTGCTCCGCCGATTAAACCTTGCGCGAAGTCAGGTACAGAAAAAACGATTTAGTCAAGGCGCTTGAAATGGTGCCTGCATTTTCTCATTGAAAAATCCAAGATAGTATTGTAAGATAGTATGGGTGAGCCGGTGGTCGGCTCAAGTCACTTGGGGGATGGGGCGGATGGACTGCAAGGAAGCACAAAGCCTGGTGATGCCTTACATTCTGAACGTGTTCGACACGGTGGAGTACCGGGGGGATGGCCGGACATTTGGCGAGCTGACGGACCACAGTCTGGCTGGTTTTTTGGACCACCTGGAGCACTGCCCCAAGTGCCGGGATGAATTGGAAATATACTATGTGGTGTATGTGGGACTGCGGCAGCTGGAAGTGGAGGACGGCATCGTGGACATGGAGGGGAACCTGGCGGCGGCGCTGGAGTCTTCCAGGCGGTGGGCGCACTACGTGACGGTGCGCAAGGTGGCGCTGTATGTCGCCATGACATTGTTCTTCTACGTGACCGCGCTGGTGGCTGCCCTGCAGCTGCGCATGTGGTTTGGGTGAGATTTGGTGAGGTCTCCATGGCGGGAAAACTGGTATTGATCGATGGGCACAGCATATTGACACGGGCGTTTTACGGCGTGCCGGAGCTTACCAATGCCGAGGGGCTGCATACCAATGCGGTGTACGGCTTCCTGAATATACTTTTCAAGATCATGGACGAGGAGCAGGCGGGATACCTGGCGGTGGCGTTTGACGTAAAGGCCCCCACGTTCCGCCATGAAATGTACAAAGAGTACAAGGGCACGCGCAAGCCCATGCCCCCGGAACTCCATGAGCAGGTTCCCGTCATCAAGGACGTGCTGGGGGCAATGGGCGTGCCGGTGCTGACCCTGCCGGGGTTTGAGGCGGACGATATCATCGGCACCATCGCGGGGGCCCAGGCCGCCCGCGGCATGCAGGTGACGGTGGTGTCCGGCGACCGCGACCTCCTGCAGCTGGTGTCGGACAGCGTGCTGGTGCGCATCCCCAAGACCGGCAAGGGGCGCACTGAGGTGTACGATTACACGCCCGGTGATGTGGAGCGGGAGTACGGTGTCAGCCCCCGTGCGTTCATAGACGTGAAGGCGCTGATGGGCGATTCCTCGGACAATATCCCCGGCGTGCCCAGTATTGGCGAAAAAACCGCCACCGCGCTCATCGCGCAGTTCGGCAGCCTGGACGGTGTTTACGCCCATCTGGGTGAAGTGACCCCGGCGCGGGCGCAAAAGGCATTGGGGGAAAATGAACAACTGGCATATCTTTGCCGTGACCTGGTAACAATCAACGTGAACAGCCCGGTGTCGTTTTCCCTGGAGGATGCCAAAGTGGGCTCCCTTTACACCCCCCAGGCCCTGGGGTGGATGAAACGCCTGGGGTTCAAAACCATCGTGGCGCGCTTCCCCAAGGATATGGATGTAGGCGTAAATCCGGACGAGGGAGATGTCCCCTTGGAGAGCCGGTTTGTGACGCTGGGGGATGCGGCTGCGCTGGCGGGGGCGGTGGAGAAGGCCATCGGCGCAGGGGCGGGCTTCGACGCTGGGACGGGCTTCGGCGCCGCGCCTGCTATAGGCTGGCAAATATTGACAGACCACGGGGTGTTGGTGGGTTTGGGGCTGTGTTTTTCGGAAAAGGACATATATGCGGCGGTGCCTGGCGCCGGGCTCACGCAAGGGGACATCTGCGATGCTGCCAAGGGTCTCTATAGCTGCGGGCGGCCCCAGACGGTGCTGGACCTTAAGTCGATGCTGCCTTTCTTGGTGGACGAAGACTTGGGGGGAGGGGGAGCCCCCGCATATCCGAGTGTGTGCGGGCGCAGGTTTGGCGCCAAGGAAGCGGACGATGGAGCCCAGCTGAAGTTGGACTTGGCGCTGGGGGACACTCATGGGGGAGGCGACACGGCGCTTGTGGGCGTCGCTTTGATGGATGCCCATGTGGCCGCTTACCTTTTGAACCCCCTGCGGCCGACTTATGGTTATGAAGATATCGCCAATGAACATCTGGGGCTGCTGTTCCCGTCCCAGGTAGAGCTTTTGGGCAAGCATTTCGCGGTGGATGCCCAAGCCGAGCAGCAGACGATGGATTTTGTGACGGGGCCCACCCCTGACGATCTATTGGATATGGGCCAACATGCGGCAAAAGTGCCATCGGCACAGATGCAATCGGCACAGGCGAAGTCGGTACAGACGCAACCGGTACAGACGCCGGCGGCAAAAGTGCCATCGGCACAGGCACAATCGTCACCGACGCAATCGGCACAGGCGCAAGCGGCAAAGGCGCTCTGCTACGTCGCTTATACATTGTACAGAGCAGGCCCCGTGCTTTGGAAAAAACTGGAATCCAGCGGCATGGGGAAACTGTTCACGGACATCGAGATGCCGCTGATCTACAGCCTGTACGGGATGGAACGTACCGGCGTGCAGGTGGAAAAAAAGGCATTGGCGCAATACGGCGAGAAGCTGGAAGTTTCCATCGCGCGGCTGGAAAAGGAAATCCACGGGATGGCGGGGGAGACATTCAACATCAATTCCCCCAAACAGCTGGGGGAGGTGCTTTTCGACCACATGCATCTGCCCAGCGGCAAAAAGACCAAGACGGGGTACTCCACGGCGGCGGACGTGCTGGAAAAGCTGGCGCCGGACTGGCCGGTGGTTGCCAAGGTGCTGGAGTACCGCACACTGACGAAGCTGAACTCCACCTACGCCCAGGGGCTCCAGGGGTGCATCGGTGCGGACGGGCGGATCCATGGCACGTTCAACCAGACCATCACCGCCACGGGGCGCATCAGCTCCACGGAGCCGAACCTGCAAAATATCCCTGTGCGCATGGAGCTGGGGCGGGAGATCCGCAAGGTGTTCGTGGCCCGGGATGGGTGCGTTTTCGTGGATGCGGACTATTCACAGATCGAGCTGCGTGTCCTGGCGCACCTCTCGGGGGACGAGCGGCTCATCGAGGCATACAAAACCGCCCAGGACATACATGCGCTGACGGCATCACAGGTGTTCCATGTGCCCCTTGCGGACGTGACGCCGGAGATGCGCCGCAACGCAAAAGCAGTGAACTTCGGCATCGTGTACGGCATCAGCGCGCATGGGCTTTCGGAGGGGCTTAGCATCTCCCGCAAGGAGGCCCTGGAATACATCAACCAGTATTTCGAAACGTACCCGCAAGTGAAAGCGTACCTGGATGCACTGGTGGAGAATGCGAAGGAGACGGGGTGCGTGACCACGCTGTTCGGGCGGGTGCGGCCCATCCCGGAGCTGAAATCCTCGAATTTCGCCCAGCGCTCTTTCGGGGAGCGGGTGGCCATGAACTCGCCCATACAAGGCACTGCGGCGGACATCATGAAGATCGCCATGATCGCAGTGGACCGGGCGCTGCGTGACGGGGGGTACCGGTCGCGCATCGTGCTGCAGGTCCACGACGAGCTGCTGGTGGAGGCGCCGGAGGAGGAAGCCGAGCTGGTGAAGAGACTGTTGGAGGAGAATATGCGCCACGCCGCCACGCTGCGGGTGGTCCTGGAAGTGGAAGCACATACGGGGAAGAGCTGGTTTGCGGCGAAGTGAAACGAAACCGAGCCCGCATGACGGTTTGCGGCAGGCGCTATGTCGTTTAGGCAAGGTGCAGACGAGCGGACGACGCATCGCAGGGCGGAGGCACGGACGAAAAGGATCTGGTTGGAGGCAGCGGCAACCGGATTGATGGGGCGAAGAGTTAGGACAATGGCTGGGTGACGAAGGGCGAGAAAATGGCAGATAACAAAAAGCGCGTGATCGGGGTGACCGGGGGGATCGGCTCGGGCAAAAGCGAAGTTGTGAAAATCCTCAGGAATGACTATGGGGCGCACGTCATACTGACGGACGACGTGGCCAAGGCGTTGGAAGAGCCGGGGCAGGAGGCCTACAAAGACATCGTGCTGATGTTCGGGGAAGAGATACTGAACCCCGACGGCACCATCAACAGGCTGGCATTGTCAGAAAAGATCTTTTCCGACCCAAAGATGCTGGGGATCATCAATGATCTGGTGCACCCGCTTGTGTACATGCGCATCAAACAGGAGGCCGCGGACTGCGGGGCGGACCTGGTGGTGGTGGAGTCGGCGCTGTTCCTGGAAAACGCATACAAGATCTGGGATGAGCTGTGGTATGTGCATTCTTCCGAAGAAGTGCGGGTGAACCGCCTGATGTCCATGCGCGGGTATCCCAGGGAGCGGGCGATGTCCATCATCCGCAGCCAGCCGTCAGAAGAGGCGTTTACGCAGGCTGCGGACCATGTGCTGTACAACGAGGGGGATCTGGATGACCTGAAAGGGCGGATCCATGCGCTTCTGGATGGGGGAACATGACGACACGCATGCCGGAAAGCATTATGCGCATACGGTTTACATTGACGCTGGTTCGGAAACAGGATGACACACATGCAGCACGTGCCGGAAAGGACGTGGCATCGACGGGATCAGGGGTAACGGGATGGTGTGGTTGCGTTTCCACGGCGAAAGGAATAGGAGATGCCGGAACTGAAGGTCAGGAGTGACGGGCGGGTGTGGTTGCGTTCTTCGTGACGGTGCGGACGGGCTTGGATGGTAGGATTCGAGGGACATATGATATTGGCAAGTATTGCCAGCGGGAGCAGCGGCAACTGCATATGCGCGGGTGGGCCAGGCGGGTATGTCCTGGTGGATGCGGGGATCAGCCTGCGGGCGGTGGAAGATGGGCTCCATGGGTTCGGCCTTTCATTGGGCGACGTGGGCGCGCTGTTGGTGACCCACGAGCACAGCGACCACATCAAGGGCCTGGGGCCGCTCCTGCGAAAGTCACCGATACCGGTGTATGCCACGGCGGAAACCATTGGAAAGATCAAGGACACCCCCGGTATGGGGAAGCTGCCGGGGGATGTATTTTGCCCCATCGTGCCGGGGATGCCGGTACGGGTGGGGGGGATGCAGGTGACGGCGTTTGGCGTCGACCACGATGCGGCGAACCCGGTGGCTTTCCGTCTGGAGGGCGATGGGAAAGCGGTGGCCGTGGCCACGGACATGGGGCATTTTGACGACGGAATAGTGGAGGCGCTAACAGGCTTGGATGCGCTGCTTCTGGAGGCCAACCACGACGTGGAGATGCTGCGGGCGGGCAGCTACCCGCAGCACCTGAAGCGGCGGATACTGGGCGATTTCGGGCACCTGTCCAATGAAAACGCGGGGAGGCTGCTGAACCGTATCGTACACGCCAGGCTGAAGCATATCCTGCTGGGCCACCTTAGCCAGGAAAACAACCACCCGGCGCTGTGCTTCGAAACGGTAAAGCGTGTGATAGATGAAGGGGAGCACGATTTCTGCGCATCGGATTTCGGGCTGGTGGTAGCCGGGCGCAATCGGCCGTCGGAGTTAGTCGAATGGTAGATGTTGGAATCGGCCGATAGAGCCCTGGCGCAATCGGGCCTCTGAGGTGATCGAAGTGTGATAGTGTATGGAACCGATAGAGTCTTCGGCGGGGGCGGGTATCCGAGGCAGCCGGGGTGTAGATAAGAATTCTGCGCCGGGGATGTTGAGGCATAAGGACGAAGCCGGCTGTCTGGTGTAGTAGAGACATGGTAGTGTCAGGGAGGTTCGCATGGATAAAATTATCATCACGGTGATCGGCAAGGACACAGTGGGGATCATAGCCAAAGTATGCACATTTTTGTCGGACAAACAGGTCAACATCCTGGATATTTCACAGACAATCGTGCAGGATTATTTCAATATGATGATGATCGTGGACATATCACATTCGGTATGTTCTTTCGAGGATATCTCCCTGGGGCTTGACAAGGTGGGCGAGGGCATCGGCGTGGTGATCAAGTGCCAGCGGGAAGAGATATTCACCATGATGCACAGGGTGTAGGAGAAACATCAATGCTGAATTTATTTGAAGTCATCGAAACCAACAACATGATCGAGCACGAGAGGCTGGACGTGCGGACCATCACCATGGGGGTGAGCCTGCTGGACTGCATCGACGCTGATCTGCCTGCACTGTGTGACAAGGTTTACCGGAAAATAACCACCGTCGCCAAGGATTTGGTGCTTGTGGGGGAGCGTATAACCAAGGATTTCGGCATCCCCATCGTGAACAAGCGCATTTCCGTCACGCCCATCGCGTTGGTGGGCGGCACCGCATGTAAATCCCCTGAAGATTTCGCCGCCATCGCCCGGACGCTGGACGCCGCCGCCGAAAAAGTGGGGGTGAACTTCATCGGGGGGTACTCCGCCCTGGTAAGCAAGGGCATGACCGGCGCCGACAGGTTTTTGATCCGATCCCTCCCGCTGGCCCTTTCTACCACCGGGAGGGTATGTGCCTCTGTCAATGTGGGCTCCACCAAGACGGGGATCAACATGGATGCGGTGCGGCTGATGGGCGACGTGATCCTGGAAGCGGCCGAGGCCACCAAGGACAATGACTGTCTGGCCTGTGCGAAGCTGGTGGTGTTTTGCAATGCGCCGGACGACAACCCGTTTATGGCGGGGGCGTTC
Source organism: Lachnospiraceae bacterium (assembly GCA_031272185.1). Lineage (GTDB taxonomy): Bacteria > Bacillota > Clostridia > Lachnospirales > Lachnospiraceae > JAISUG01. The sequence goes on along the minus strand of JAISUG010000030.1, from coordinate 3,165 downwards.
CACGGGGTGACGGAGGCGGACGCCATCATCAATGTGGGCGTGTCGGGGCCCGGCGTGGTGAAGGTGGCTCTGGAGAAAGCCAAGGGCGAGAACTTCGAAGTGCTGTGCGAGACCATCAAACGGACTGCGTTCAAGATCACCAGGGTGGGGCAACTGGTAGCCCAGGAGGCTTCCGCGCGCCTGGGTGTGCCGTTTGGCATCATCGACCTGTCCCTGGCGCCCACGCCGGCCGTGGGGGATTCCGTGGCGGAGATATTGGAAGAAATCGGACTGGAGAAAGTGGGGGCCCCCGGTACCACGGCGGCATTGGCCATGCTCAACGACCAGGTGAAAAAGGGCGGCGTGATGGCCTCTTCCTATGTGGGGGGCTTAAGCGGGGCGTTCATCCCGGTGAGTGAAGACCAGGGCATGATCGATGCGGTGTCCTGCGGCGCGCTGACATTGGAAAAGCTGGAGGCCATGACCTGCGTGTGTTCCGTGGGGCTGGACATGATAGCCATCCCCGGTGACACGCCGGCCACGTCCATCGCAGGGATCATCGCCGATGAGGCGGCCATCGGCATGGTGAACCAGAAGACCACGGCGGTGCGGCTGATCCCGGTCATCGGCAAGGGCGTGGGGGAGTGGGTGGAGTTCGGGGGGCTTTTGGGGCGGGCGCCCATCATGCCCGTGAACCGCTACGGGTGCGAGGGGTTCGTAGACAGGGGTGGGCGGATCCCCGCGCCTATACACAGTTTCAAGAACTGACGGTATGGGAAACGCCAAGGCAACGGGTTGCGCTGGCGGTGCATGTGTCGGTGCATAGCTAGAGCCTGGTCGCCGGTATGAGATGGCGGCGTCCGAATCAGCGCACTGGGGCAAGTTGGGTTGGGCGTGCGTCAAAGTGGCGCGGGCTCGCTTGATGGGAACGCCGTAAGGTGGTACCCCTCGTCGCTTGGGAGATTTTTCCCATATGTGGAATGATACACCATCCTGTATAGTTTGGCGTGGTAGAGGGACTGCCCGAACATCCTGTATGCGTATGGGTCCAGTATGCGCCGCGCCTGGGCGGGTTTGGTTATGAGGGGGATGTCCCCCTTTTTCTTGATGGCGCGAAGGAGCGGGGCAGCGCTTTCCCGAAAGCCCAGCACCTTGGCATATGGGGCGTAACCCAGGGATTTGGCCATTTCCAGGTCATCGTCCGTGATCCCCAGGGCGATGTGCAGCAGAGCGCGGCTGATGCGTGTGTAGGTGTAGCCACGGGTTTTGAGCGCCTGGATGCAGCCGGTGAATGTGGCAAAGCCTGCGGATTGTTTCAGGAGGCGGTTCGCCAGCGCGGGGGAAACGTCCAGGATGCGGGCAAGATGCGATGCCCGGATGCTGCCTGGCGTCGCTTCTTTCCCGGTGGATGGCATGCCTGACATGGTATGCGGTTCCCCATGGCCCATGCCAAGCAAAGGTTTTCCGGTGTTTTCGGGTGCGGCCATGCGATGGGAGATGCCTGCTATGGGTGTGGAGTTGGCAGAAATCTCCATGTCTGCTATGGGTGTGGAGGTGGCAGGCATCCCTATGCCGGCTGCCGACGTATCGGGCAACGCCGCCAAGTCCGACAGGCGGGTGTTCAAAAGCCCTGTAAAATGGTCGGGGAAGAGGGGCGGTTCGTTTGACAGCATTTGGTAAACGTCGGGCGGCACGATGGATTTCAGCCCGCCAATCGGCAGCCCTTCCATGATGTGCCTGCGGATGGCGCCGGAAGAACACGTGCCTTCGTCGTGTGCGTCGCCCACGCGCTCGATGGCGACGGGCTGTATACTAGGGCTGCGCATGTCGCGCATCCCAGGGCTGCGCATGTCGCGCATCCCAGGGCTGCACATGTCGCGCATCTTTGATGTGCGCGGTTTGCGGGGGGTGGATGTTTGCCGGTCGGTCGCCTCGGATCGGGGAAATGCGCCCAGCGCACGCAGGTATTCTGCCGCCAGGATATCGTTAGGGGCGGCAAGCACATCGCAAAGGTCCGGGGAAAGGCCTAGTCCCTCCATCGCCCTCGCACGTGCGTTGGGGTAGGTCATGCCGGATTTTATGTATTTTTGCAGGAGTGCGCTGTATTCGCTGGATTCCCCATCGCCGGAGAGGTCGGCCCCCAAGGAGCATCCATCGCTTGTTGCGGCCGTGGCGCTTTTGCTTGGGCAGGCGACTCTTTCGGGTTCACGCGCATTTTTGTCCCGGTTTGACGCGGCTGGGGGCTGATCGAAGGCATCCGCCACCTTTTCCAGCAGATCCACATCCCCGCACTCGCTGCCGAAACTCAAGAAATCCACCACGCCCAGGCGGCCCAGCAGGGACACGCCGCCCATGGCAAACTCCCTGGCGCTGGCGGTGGAGATGACCGAGGGGAGTTCCAGCACCAGGTCTGCCCCTGCGCGAAGCGCTGCCTGGGCGCGCAGGAACTTGTGGTAAATGGCGGGTTCGCCCCGCTGGACATAGTCGCCGCTCATGGCCACCACCACATAGTCCGCGCCGGTCCTGCGCCTGGTTTCCTCGATGTGATAAATATGCCCTTGGTGCAATGGGTTGTACTCTGCGATGATGCCTGCGGTCTTCATGGGGTTTCCTCACATGCAGTCAATTTGGATTCATAGCGATGAAATGGGTATTGCCCCACCAACTAAACAGTGTGCGTCCGACATCAGTCTCAACTTTGCGTAATGTTTAGTCGGCGCAGCAGTAGCTTCGCACTTGGCGCCACCGCTATCCGATAGGCATTATCTCATACAGTGCCGCCATAAGTCAATGCCCAATGCGCGCCCGACGGATCGGTCCCTCCTGGAAGCACCCAACGCACACACCGACGGCTCGGGTGCGTCCCGGCGGATCCACGGCTGGCAGGGGAGTGGCCTGTGACGATTGCGTGGGTGGTACCCCTTGGATTGGCGCCCGTGATTGTTACATCGCCGACGGTGTGTTTCAATGCGAATTCGAACGTGGTACCTCATGGATTGGCGCCCAGTGATTGTTACCGGTAAACATTGCGTGGGTGGTACCACCGGCGATTGCGAACAGTCGCTTGACAATATCGGAATCAGCACATATAATATAAGAAATTTTGCTGATATTGGCAAAAATGGTGTTTCGCAAGAAATGGAGTTTCGTTTAGCAAAAAGGAGGAGATTTATGAAGAAAAGATTA
>JAISUG010000027.1 GCA_031272185.1 Lachnospiraceae bacterium | reverse complement strand
GGCTTGGCCCAAGAGAGGCCCCCGTGCGCACCCCGCACGGGGGCGGCCGTGCCCCGCGCTTACGGTGCGGGGCGGGGCGGCGGTGCAAGGTGTCCGGTGTGCGGTTTTGAGGGGGCGAGGGTGATGCCTAAACATTAAGGCCCGGTGGCTCAGTTGGTTAGAGCGCCGCCCTGTCACGGCGGAGGTCGTGGGTTCGAGTCCCATCCGGGTCGTTTTATTATATGAAAGGGATCTTAGCTCAGCTGGGAGAGCACCTGCCTTACAAGCAGGGGGTCACAGGTTCGAGCCCTGTAGGTCCCATGATCAGTAAGGGGGAATTCCCGAGTGGCCAAAGGGGGCAGACTGTAAATCTGTTAGCGACGCTTTCAGTGGTTCGAATCCACTTTCCCCCACTTGCAGCACAGACCGACGAAAGGTTTGGCTGTATGCGCGCATATGTCTTATATATACATATGGCGGTGTGCGCAAAGTTGTTCACGGTGTTGTTTTGATGTCGCGGGGTGGAGCAGTCTGGAAGCTCGTCGGGCTCATAACCCGAAGGTCGTAGGTTCAAATCCTACCCCCGCAATTTCTTTTTGCCGGTTGGCTGCCGGTGCTTGGAGTCAGGCAAGGCGCGGGTATGGTTGATCGACTGGTGTGCTGCAGATTGGCCTTGGTAGCTCAGTTGGTAGAGCAGAGGACTGAAAATCCTCGTGTCACTGGTTCGATTCCGGTCCAAGGCAGTACGGTGCCTGCTTTTCATTCTATGGAAAGCGGGTTTTTTGTTTATCGCAATGAGGGATGGAGAGCATGAAACGTCCGCAACTGCGCCAAAAAATCGAGCGATACGTGCAAGGGGATGTGTACCCATTTCATATGCCGGGCCACAAGCGTGCAGGCGTGTTCCCCGACCAAGGTATGGCGGGAAGAAGTCCCGTAGTACACGATGGGTCCGGTTGGGACATCACTGAACTGGAAGGATTTGACAATCTACATCGCCCGGAAGGCGTCCTGAAGGAGTCCATGGAATGGGCTTCCGGAGTGTATGGGTCGGACAGGACATATTATCTGGTGAATGGCAGTACCTGCGGGGTGCTTTCGGCCGTCTGTGCCGCGACAAGCAACGGCGGCACCATTTTGATGGCGCGAAACTGCCATCAGTCGGCTTATCATGGGGCGGCGCTAAACAGATTGGGGTGCGTGTTCGTATACCCCAAGATATGCGGCCGGTTGGGTATATTCGGGGGGGTAGATCCGTCGGATGTGGAAAAACTCCTGCTCTCAACCCCCGGCGTCCAGGCGGTGATCATCGTCTCGCCCACCTATGAGGGGGTGGTTTCCGACGTGCGCCGCATTGGGGAAATCACACATGGATTCGGCGTTCCCCTAATCGTGGACGAAGCGCATGGGGCGCATTTGCCTTTTGACCATGAAAAACCGCGCGCTACGCCACGGGGCAGGGAGGCCGGAACCGGGCCGGGGGTGAGGTTCCCCGCAGACGCATTGAGCCTGGGTGCCGACATGGTGGTGCAGAGTCTGCACAAAACGCTGCCGTCGCTGACGCAGACGGCCGTGCTGCACGTGAAAGGGAGCCTGGTCGACACAGGGAAACTGGAAATGTATTTGCGGATATTCCAGAGCTCATCCCCGTCATACATACTGCTGTCTTCCATAGAGGAGTGCATAGGCCGCATGGAATCCGCCAGGGGGCAGGGGGAGATGGGGGATTGGAAGCTAGGCCTCGCCGAGATGCGAAACAATCTGTCCGGACTGGGGCGCCTGCGGGTGGTAGGGACAGAGATGATAGGCCACGACGGTGTATTTGACCTGGATCTGTCCAAGGTATTGGTCTCGACGGTCGGAAGTGGCTGCGACGGGCATGAACTGTCACGCCGATTGAGGGAAAAATACTCCTTGGAGATGGAAATGCAGGCGTCCGGGCACGTGCTGGCATACACTTCCCCGGCGGACAGCAGGGAGGGTTTTCGCAGGCTGTCGGACGCTTTGCTGGCAATCGACGGCGAACTGTCTGCAGGCGCGTCCTGCCAAGATCAGGAAAACCCACATGCCGGCGATGGGGATGGGCCGGGGGAAAGCGCCATTTCGAAAAAGGTGGATGAGATCCCACATGCCGGTTACGGGGATGGTCCTGTGGCTTGCCACCTCCCGCAAAGCACCGAGGCATTTGCAGGGCGCATGTGCGACGCACTGGAGGGGGAGACACAGGAGGTGGCATTGGAGCAGGCCCCGGGGCGGATTGCCGCCCGGTTCATCATGCGCAGCCCGCCGGGCATCCCACTGGTGGTACCGGGGCAAATCTTGGACGAGGCCGCGATCCGTTTGCTGCAGCCAGACGCCGGCCAGGAGAAAATAGGCGGCGGGAGAAACACGATTTGTATTCTCAAATGATAGAAAATGTGGTATGATGTATGGCGTCGGGGGCGAAAGACCACAAATTCATATGGATCCGGAGGTGTTATGACCGGTTTCGACGGGATCGTCGGGCACGAAATGGTAAAAGGGCATCTGCTGCACGCTATCGGGCAGAAGCGAGTTTCACATGCATATATCATTTCGGGCGAGGCCGGGTGCGGGAAAAAGACCATCGCCGACGCATTTGTCCTGGGGTTGTTTTGCGAAAGAGGGAGCGAAGGGCCGTGCCTTAGGTGCGGCGCATGCAAACGGCTGCTGACCGGGAACCACCCGGACTGCATCAGGGTCACCCACGAAAAGCCAGACAGCGTGGGCGTGGACGACATCCGGGTGCAGGTCCAGGACACCATCCAGATACGTCCCTACAGCGCAGATTACAAAGTATACATCATCGACGAAGCGCACAAAATGACAGTCCAGGCGCAAAATGCGCTGCTCAAGACCATTGAGGAACCCCCGCCCTATGGGGTGCTGCTCCTGCTAAGCGAGAACCCGGACGCATTTTTGCCGACGGTGCTGTCGCGCTGCGTCCAGCTGACGCTGCGCCCCCTTCCCGATGACATGGTGAAGGGGTACTTGCTGGGGCGGCTGGGTGCCAAAGAGGCGGAAGCGGCTACTGTGACCGCCTTTGCCATGGGAAATATCGGGAAAGCCATAAAGCTCTGCAGCTCCGAGGAATTCCGAAAGATGTACGACGAGCTGGTGGGGTTGCTGAAAGAGGCGCTGATGCCTTGGACCGGCTCTGATCCAAGGGGATGGGGCAACACGGCTAAGCCAGGCCAGTCCCGAAAGGCAGACATCTTTGAGATGGCGGCGCGCATCGAGCGCCTCAAGGAAAGCGGGGCGGATGTGCAGGAATGCCTGGACTTCATCCGCATGTGGTTGAGGGATCTGTTGGTATACAAAACCACGGGGGATGCGGGCATCCTGACGTTTCGCAGGGAGGCGGACTCTATCCGTGAAATCGGCGCCGGACGGTCTTTTGAGGAACTTTGGAAAGGTGCGGGCGCGGTGGACGAGGCGCAAAGCCGCATCAAGTCCAACGTAAATGCGCAGCTGGCATTGGAATGCATGATGTCGGAGCTGGTCGGCGCCACCGCTTCGTGAGCGCTGCGCGGGACAGGGTGACGTGGAAGCGCCGCAATGCCTGGATCGGGTGACATTGCTTGGTAAGCGCTGCGCAGTACCGGGTGACATCGCTTCGTGAGCGCTGCGCGGGGTTGAGGGAACGAGAATTTGCATGATGTAGGATATGGATGTTTGGACGGTCGGGCCACAGGGCACTCGGACATGATTGAGGAGAACACAGGGATGGTAAAGATAATCGGCGTGCGGTTCCGCAATGGGGGAAAGGTGTATTACTTTGACCCGGCGGACATGGAAATCCAAAAAGGGCAGCATGTGATAGTGGAAACTGCAAGGGGCATCGAGTTCGGCTACGTGGTGCTCGGCGTCCGCGAACTGGACACCAAGACATTCTCGCAGCCCCTCAAGGCCGTGATACGTATGGCCAATGAGCAGGACGAGGCCACCGAGCAGAAAAACAAGGAGAAAGAAAAGGCGGCTTTCAAGACATGCGTGGAAAAGATTGCCAAGCATAAACTGGAGATGAAACTGATTGACGTGGAGTACACATTTGACAACAACAAGATCCTGTTTTACTTCACGGCCGACGGGCGGGTGGATTTCCGCGAGCTGGTAAAGGACCTGGCGTCGGTGTTCCGCACCCGGATAGAGCTGCGCCAGGTGGGCGTGCGGGACGAAACGAAAATACTCGGCGGGATCGGCATCTGCGGGCGCGCGCTGTGCTGCCATTCCTACCTTTCGGAGTTCATCCCCGTGTCCATCAAAATGGCGAAAGAGCAGAACCTGTCGCTCAACCCCACGAAGATTTCGGGTGTGTGCGGCCGCCTGATGTGCTGCCTGAAAAACGAAGAGGACACCTATGAGCACTTGAACAGCAAGCTGCCGGGCATCGGCGACCACGTGACCACCGACGACGGGCTGAAAGGGGAGGTGCATTCCGTCAGCGTGCTGCGCCAGCTGGTCAAGGTGGTGGTGACGGTGGGGAAGGATGAAAAGGAAATACGGGAATATAAGGTGGAGCAGCTGAAATTCAAACCCAGGCGCAGCAAAAAAGACAAGTCAAAGCAAAGCGACGGGGAACTTGACAAGCTGGAGAAAATGGAATCGGCAGAGGGGAATGCCTGATGGGCGAAGCAGGCATGGGCCAAGATGTGCCCCGAAGGAGGAAAGAGGGCCGAGGTAAAGACGGACTCCCGGCGGGGGAAGCAGGCCTGGGCCAAGATGTACCCCGAACAGGGGAAACGGGGCAAAGGCCGCAGGGGGTTTTGTACCTGTGCGCCACCCCCATCGGTAACCTGGAGGACATCACACTGCGGGTGCTGCGCATCTTGCGCGAGGCGGACCTGATCGCCGCGGAGGACACCCGCCACACCCTAAAGCTGCTGAACCATTTCGGCATAAAGACGGCGCTGACCAGCTACCACAAATTCAGCGGGGACACCAAAGCGGAACATCTGATCCGTTTGCTGGCAGAGGGGAAAAGCATCGCGCTGGTGACTGACGCAGGCACGCCATCCATATCGGATCCAGGCGAAGGCTTGGTGAGGCGGTGCGTGGAAGAAGGGATCCCTGTGACCACGCTCCCCGGGCCGTGTGCGTGCATTGCCGCGCTGACGCTGTCAGGGATGGGCAGCGCACGGTTTTGTTTTGAGGGGTTTTTGCCTACCCCAAAGCGCGAGCGTGCCCAGACTTTGGATGCGCTGCGGTGCGAAGAGCGGACGGCAGTCCTGTACGAGGCGCCCCACCGCCTGGGGAAAACGATGCAAGAGCTGGCGGCGTCCCTGGGCGCCCGAAGGGTCGCTGTGTGCCGGGAATTGACAAAGATCCATGAGGCGGTGTTTAGGGGGACGCTGCCCGAAGCCGCGGCTTACTATGGGGGGCAAGACGTAAAGGGCGAATGCGTCATCGTGCTGGAAGGCGTCACCAGGGCCGCCATGGAAGAAGAGAAGCGAAAGGCATGGGAAACGCTCACGGTCGAAGAGCACCTGGCCATGTACCTGGCCAAAGGCATGGCCAGGAAAGAGGCGCTCAAACTGGTGGCGCAGGACAGGGGGGTTTCCAAAAGGGACATATACAATGCGCTCATATGAGCGCAGGGACGATTGGCAAGCCAATATTGCTCCGCCGACCAAGACTTGCGCAAAGTTGAGACCAACGCCGAACGTACATTGTTTAGTTGGTGGCGCAATAAATCCGCAATGTGGCTGCGTGTAATGATGGGTTGGTAAGACGCAGATATCGACGGATTGCCGGTTGGGCAAAGAAAAACAGGCACCGGGGAAATGTGTCCCGGCGCCTGTTCGTTGGTTTCGGTGCAGACTAATAGTTCTTGGCCAGCCGCTCGAAATATGCTTTCGGGTGGGAGCAGGTGGGGCATGCCTCCGGCGCATCGGGAGCCTCGTGGATGTAGCCGCAGTTGCGGCACTTCCAGCCCAAGGGGGCGTCGCCCTTGAATGTCGCGTCATTTTTCAGGTGTTCCAGCAGCTGCAGGTAGCGTTTTTCGTGGGACGCCTCGACCTTGGCCACGAACTCGAACTTCACGGCCAGTTCCTTGAACCCCTCTTCCCTGGCTTCCCGTGCCATGCGGGCGTACATGTCGGTCCACTCGTAGTGTTCCCCGTCCGCCGCGGTCTGCAGGTTTGCCACCGGGTCGCTGATATCGTGGAGCTCCTTGTACCACATCTTGGCGTGCTCTTTTTCCTGGTCGGCTGTCTCCAGGTAGAGGGCCGCCATCTGCTCGTAGCCTGCCTTTTTGGCCACGGAGGCAAAGTAGGTATACTTGTTGCGTGCCTGGGACTCGCCGGAAAACGCTTCCAACAGGTTTTTCTCGGTCTGTGTACCGGAATACTTGGACATCCTTAACCCTCCTTGATGAATGAAACACTCTGTGATGAGGACAGTATATCAAATGAGCGGCCGGATTGCAACCTGTGGCGGCAAATATTCATCGCAATGTTCGCACGATGAAATATGCCGATAATTGTTGAAAATTTGCTATATTTCTTATAGGATTTGATGTATAATAGAAACTGTGTACAGTGTTTTCGAGGGGGGTCGATATGAAAGGCTATGACGAAATACTAGGGCAGTTGCGGGGCGGGGCGTTGTATTTGTTCACTGTCATAAGTGGACCGAATATCGGCGAGAAGATGACGCTGCAAGGCGATGCAGTGTGGTGCCAGGATGAAAGCCTGCGGCCGTTCTGGGAAGAGGCGGCGGGTTTCATCTGCAAAGATCCAGATGCGCCGGGAAGCCGCGGGGCGGCAAAAAGCGCCGCCGCAGTTGAAGGTGAGCAAGGCGCAGATGAGCCGGAGGGGGTCCATGGGGTGGCGGGCGCGGATGCGCCGGGCGGCACAGAAGCATGGCCGAAACTGTCGTCCCTGCCTTGCAAGTTCCATGTGGCGGGACATCCGGGATGGGAAATCTACGCAGAGAGGCTGGTGTCGGAGCCGGAGCTGGTGATATGCGGCGGGGGCCATGTGTCCATGGAACTGGCGGCCATGGCGGATTACCTGGAGTACCCATATGTGGTGATGGACGACAGGGAAGAGTTCGCCAACACCGCCAGGTTCCCGGGGGCGAAACAGGTGATGTGCGGGGAATTCGCCGACACATTGGGGAAAACCACATTTTCCGCGGACGCTTATTATGTGATCGTCACAAGGGGGCATCTGAATGACCTGGCCTGCCTGGAGCTGGTCATGAACCGGCCTTTCGGGTATGTGGGGATGATCGGCAGCAAATTGAAAGTGAAAAGGGCGATGGAATACATGACGGAGAAAGGGTTTTCCCCGGAGCAGTTGCGAAACGTCCATGCACCCATCGGGCTTAGCATCGGCGCCCAGACGCCCAAGGAGATCGCAGTGAGCATCTTCGGCGAGATCATCCAGAGGAAACATTTGGAAGCACCCAGCGCCTGCATCGACCAAAGCATGTTCGCCGCCATGGAAAAACACCCGGGAGCGACGCTGTGCAGGATCATCGACAAACGGGGGTCTGCGCCCAGGGGGACGGGCAGTTGGATGCTGGTGGGAAAGGACGGGTATATCGCCGGGACTGTGGGCGGGGGCAAAATCGAGTATTTGTCTGTGGAATTGGCGAAAGGGCTTGCAATGAATGGTGGTAGTGTGATACAATCCTACAGGTTGAACAATGACACCGCCGCCGCGCTGGGGATGTGGTGCGGGGGGGAAGTGGACATATTGTTCGAAAATTCGTGACGGCGAAAGGCGGACGGCATGGCTGCATGTGATGAACGGCGGTTGCGGTTCCACGTGAAGATCCGCGTATACTATGACAACCCCCATTTTGGCCCGGGGATGGCCACCGTGATGGGGCTGGTGCGGGAAACACAGTCCCTGCGGGAGGCGTGTGCGCGGATGAACATGGCCTACTCCAAAGCCTGGCGCCTGGTGCGCCAGGCGGAAGCCGACCTAGGGGTGACGCTGATGGAGGGGAGCCGGGGCGGGAAAAGCGGGGGGAAGACCGTACTGACAAAGGATGGGGAGGAATTCCTGGACAGGTACACGGCTTTTTCCGAAGATGCCCAAAGGGCGGTGGAAAAGCTGTTCGCAGACCACTACGGCGGATGGGGCAAGAAAGCGCAGGACGACGCCGAAGGGCATAAAGGCAAAGACAAATAGGATGGAGTTGCGATGAGGATGCCAGAGATGGCATTTTAAAAGCCCTCCGATATTCTCGAGCGAGAATATCTATGATACAAGGGTCGAGAGGTCATGCGCCCCGTGCTTGCACGGGGGGCGCATGAGGTTGAGACCCGAACGAAGATGAGGAAGTAGCCCGACAGAATTGTAATGTTAAGTGACGTTTGGGGGAAATACCATGAAACAGATAGCTACCAAAGATGCCGTGGGGAATGTGCTTTGCCATGACATCACCCAGATCGTGCCGGGGCAGTTCAAGGGCGCGCGTTTCACCAAGGGGCACGTGGTGACAGAGGAAGACATCCCGGTGCTGCTGTCCCTGGGAAAGGAACATCTGTATGTCTGGGAAAAAGACGACCGGATGTACCATGAGAATGAGGCCGCCGGGATACTATACCGGATTTGCGTGGGGGAAGATGGGGGCGGATGTTTTGCCGCCGGTGAGCCCAGCGAGGGAAAAATCAACATCACAGCCGCCATGGACGGTCTGCTGAAAGCCGATGCACCCCTGCAGGATGCGCTCAATGGGATGGGGGAGCTGGTCATAGCCTCCCGACACGGGAACACCACGGTGAAGAAAGGCGACCTCATCTGCGGGACCAGGGTGGTGCCGCTGGTGATTGAGAAAGCGAAGATGGAGAGGGCTGTGGCGGCGGCGGCAGGCAGACCGATCTTCCGGCTGCTCCCATTCAAGAAAAAACGCGTTGGGCTGGTCACCACCGGAACCGAAGTGTTTTTGGGGCGGATCGAAGACAAATTCGGCCCCGTCCTTCGCGCAAAGGTGGAAGAGTTCGGATCGGAAATCATGGGCCAGACCATCACCGACGACGACCCGGCCCATATCGAGGAAGCGATACGTTCGTTCCTGGAAAAAGGTGCGGACATGGTGCTGTGTTCCGGCGGCATGAGCGTAGACCCTGACGACCGGACGCCCCTGGCGGTGAGGAACAGCGTGTCCAGGGTGGTGAGCTACGGCGCCCCCGTATTGCCGGGATCCATGCTGATGTTGGGTTATGTGGACCCGGAAGGGGCATCCCAACCGACGAGCGCGGCTGAGCCTTTTGCTGCGTCGCAAGATGCGCTAGGGAATGACAGCCAACCGACATCAGCGGTAGGATCGGTAGCTTCAGGGGCAATGGAGTTCGGGTTGGGGGTGACGAACGCAGCGGTGTCAGCTGCCCCAAGGCCCCCCATACCTGTGGTGGGCCTTCCGGGGTGCGTGATGTATTCGGGACGGACGATATTTGACCTGGTGCTGCCCAGGCTTTTGGCTGATGACCCTGTGACCCATGAAGACATGGCGAGGATGGGGAGGGGCGGCCTGTGCCTGAAATGCCCCACGTGTACATTCCCCAACTGCGGGTTCGGCAAGGGGGCATAAGGCACGACTCCTTGGCAGGGAAAAAGCTGATACGAGTTAGGCTAGGGAGATGCCACGTTCGGCAAGGGGGTATAAGGCACGACTCCTTGGCAGGGAAAAAGCCGAAACGTGTAAGGCGGGTCGGATGCCACCTTTGGCAAGGGGCACAAATCACGACTCCTTGGCAGGGGTCGTCTGGAAAGGAATGGCGGGCAAATGGGAAACTCTGCAGCGATGAATCACTTTGACGCCAAGGGCAACGCCTGGATGGTGGACGTGGCCGGGAAACCCCCTACCGAGCGGGTTGCGGTGGCCGGTGGTTTCATCTGGGTGAGCGAAGAGACGCTGTCGGCCATCAAAGGCAAGAACTCGAAAAAGGGTGACGTGCTGGGCGTGGCGCAGGTGGCCGGTATCATGGCCGCCAAAAAGACCGGGGATATAATCCCGCTGTGCCATCCGCTTACACTGACGCATTGCAGCGTGGAGTTCACGGTACCTGACGGTGGCGCCGGCAAGGACAGCGACGAGTCGGAAACATCGGACGGTGGCGCCGGTAAGGACAGCGACGAGTCGGAAACATCGGACGGTGGTGCCGGTAAGCGCAGAGGCGAGTCAGAAGCATCGGACGAAAGCGGCGGTAAGAACGGTGGCGGGCAGGGAGCCGTGCGGGCGCAGGCCTGCGGGGCGGCGCAAACGGGGGCGAAGGCGAAAATCTATGGCATCAAAGCCACATGCACCGTGAAGACATTCGGACAGACCGGCGTGGAAATGGAAGCACTGACGGGCGTATCAGTGGCGCTTCTGACCATTTATGACATGTGCAAGTCCATCGACCGCGGTATGGTGATATCGGATGTCTGCCTGCTCCTCAAAGACGGTGGCAAGAGCGGGCGATTTGAACGTGGGGACTAAGTCCGACGGTATCTGTGGCATATGGGATGGTGGATATAGTCGGCGCATAATGGGACATCATGGAAGCCAAATCCGCCGACATATGGGACAAGCGAAATTGAAAACGATTGGGATAGAACACGGCGGGGAAAGGATGACAATGGACAAATTCACTGTAGGTATAGTGACATTGAGCGACAAAGGGAGCGCAGGGCAGCGGGTGGACGAAAGCGGGCCGGCCATAGCGGCCATGCTGCCGGGGGAGGTATTCGAAGTGGTGAGCGCCCGCATACTGCCTGACGGCAAAGAAACCCTGATGGAGGAACTGAAGCGACTGAGCGACGAAGTTCATTGCGATTTGGTGCTTACCACGGGCGGGACAGGGTTTTCGCCCAGGGACCTGACACCCGAGGCGACACTGGCGGTGGCAGACCGTCTGGCCCCGGGTATCGCCGAGGCCATGCGGCTAAAGAGCCTGGAAATCACAGACCGGGCGATGCTCAGCCGCGCCGCCAGCGTGATAAGGGGTAGCACCCTCATCGTCAACCTGCCGGGCAGCCCCAAGTCGGTGCGGGAAAACCTGTCATTTATCCTGGGGGCCCTGCCCCATGGGTTGGAGATACTGCGAGGGGACGGGGGCGAGTGCGCCGCGCCGGAGACGAAGGGCTGAGGTGATACAGATCGGCGGTCGATAGGATGGTGAATGGTGCGGGTGCGCCATGCCCGAGGTTAAGGGCTGAGGCGACTCCGATCGGCGGCCGATAGATAGAGATGGGTGGAGATCGAACCGGGACTGCAAGATGGAAGGTTGGGAAGGTTTGTTTCCGCAGTGGACAGCTGACATGTGTGTGGAATGGGTGGGTTTGGCTATGGACGATAGGGATGGGCAATGCGTCGATATAGGGAACAGATACCGCCCCTTGGTCTGGATCAAGGGTGCGGGGGATCTGGCCAGCGGGATCGGCGTAAGGCTGCATCACGCAGGCTTCACCATAGTGATGACTGAAATCGCCGCCCCCACCACCGTGCGCAGGACGGTGGCGTTTTCCCAGGCGGTGTATGACGGGACATGTGCGGTGGAGGGCGCCACGGGTGTGCTGTGCGGCAGTGTGAAGCACAAAGCCGAGAGGGACGAGTTTGGTGCGCCAAGCGCAGGCATTGCTGCCCAGGGTGTCACTGCCCGGAGGTTCGCTGACCGAAGGTTCACTGACCAAGACTACAATGCTGATGGTCGTGGTAACGATGTAGGTTGCGCAGATGATGTTTTCGCTGACATAGCCGCAGTGCTTGAAAAGAAACAGATCCCTGTGGTGGTGGATCCGAAAGGGTTGACGGTAAAGTGCCTACAGCCTGACGTCATCGTGGATGCCATCCTGGCCAAACGGAACACAGGCACGCTGATCACGGACGCCGCATTGGTCATCGGCGTGGGTCCGGGATTTAGCGCAGGGGTTGACTGCCACTGCGTCGTGGAGACCCAGAGGGGGCATTATCTGGGCAGGTGCATCTGGAAAGGCTCGGCCATCCCCAATACAGGGATCCCCGGCGAAGTGGGGGGGTATGGCATCGAGCGGCTGGTGCGTTCGCCCTGCGCAGGTGTCTTCCATGGAACGAAGGCCATTGGCGATAAGGTGGAAGCGGGCCAGGCGGTGGGGTATGTTGAGGGCGGGGGAG
>JAISUG010000001.1 GCA_031272185.1 Lachnospiraceae bacterium | reverse complement strand
CCAGCAGCCGGGCATACCCCCGCAGCAAGCCCAAGTCCCCCCGGAAAGCATTCCGGTCGAAAAAGATGGAGTCGCCGGCGTAGCCCCGCTCGATGGAACCGTCGAAGTTGTCCCAGTGGTTCAACATGCGGATGGGGTGCCGGGGAGCGCTCTCGTGTGGGAAGGCGAAGGGGTTCGCCGCAACAGCGTCGTGTTTCACCGCAGCGTCGGGTGCCGCAGCCGCAACAGGATTCGCCGCAGCACTGGGCTTCGCCGCTGCGTCGTGTTTCGCCGCAGCAGTAGGGTTCGCACCGAAGTAGGGCGCCGCCGCACCCCCGGAAACCGCCAGGATGCGGTGCAGGCCGAACATGCCATACAGCAGCGCCCGGAAGGTGCGCCCGGACACATGAAACCCCGATGGGGCCTTTTCGATACGGTAGGCGTCGGCTATGCGGGGGTCTGCACTCTCAGGGGATCCCAGATTCGCTATGGGGCGCCGGCCGGTGGGCGTGGGCATGTAGGATGCATCAGGTGGGGATGGAACCCCGCCGTCCATCAGCGAAAACCGTACCGTCGCCTCTTCGCCCCCTGTCGCCTGGATGCCCCCAAACAACGCCTGCATTTCAGATGCGATGGCGTCATGTATCATTTGGTCGGCCTGGTTTCCCGGTTCAGGCGCCGGCAGACGGTATGTAGGGACGGCGCCGCCCCGCCCCCCTATGCCCACCTGTTTTGCCAGCCAGCATGTATCCCTTTGTCGTGCCATGGTTCCTCCCGTGTATTTATCAGGAATTTTCAAGTTCCACCCAAGAATCTATCTCCTGTTCCACCCAAGAATCTATTTCCTGGAATCTATATTTCCCGGAAACTTTCCTTGCAATCCAAAAATACTTTTGCTATGATATATGACACAGTGCTTTGGTTGATTTGTACAGCATGGTGTGGTGGACTGCGCCCATATCTGTATCATGAACACTGTATACCATGCCTGCATGACTGCATTGTAATGGAAATTCCCGAAAGTTGGAATGGATTTATCCAATGGGATTTGTAATAATGAAAGGAAAATGTCTGCGGCGAAGCCCGGGCCTAGGCAGATCAAACCTAGGGCAGGGCGGCGAAGCCAGGGCAGTGCGTCGAAGCCACGCCGGACCGGCAAAGCCCGGGCCGGGGAGTGGATTCGCGACAGGCACATAAGCCGACATGGGGGTACGCAGGATGGACTTGGATTTCAATGAATACATACCGGAGCTGGACTATTATATCCACCGGCTGTGCACGCCTAACTGGGAAATCAAAGAGAGTGTCATACCGTTCATGGACCTCACCTATGTCGTCGCAGGCCAGGCCAGGTACTGGATCGACGGCAAGGAATACCTGGTGAAGAAAGGGGACCTGCTCTGCATCCCCAAGGGCGCGAGACGCAAGGCCCTGCCGGTCCCGGACGATCTGATGGAGTGCTATGCGGTCAATGCATTCCTCCGCAACCAGTCGGGGGAGGACGCCACACTCCCCATCCCGATCCGCAGCCACATCGGCCACGTGCCGATGCTCGTTTCCAGTTTCCATGAGATCCAGGAGGTGTGGCAGGTCAGGGGGTTCGGGTACATGATGAAAACCCGTGGGATCATCCTGGACATCATGTACCAGGTCCTGAACCTCCTGCTCAATGACCGGGCATCCGAAAACGTGGACCTCCGGGTGAAGATCTGCGTCCGCTACATCAGCGAGCACTTCGCGGAACCGCTGACAGTGAACACCCTGGCGCAGCATTTCAAGCTGCACCCTGTGTATTTCGGGAACCTGTTCCGCTCCTCGCTGGGGATGCCTTTCAAGAAATACCTTCTGTCCGTCCGCATGAACACCGCGGACACTTTGCTTCGTTCCGGGGAGTACAGTGTCAGCGAGGTGGCGTTCCAATGCGGGTATGCGGACGTGTTCTATTTCAGCAAGGTGTTCAAGGAACACCGCGGCGTCAGCCCCTCCGGGCTCCTGCCACCCGACAGGAAGCGGGCGTGAACGTCACCGCAAGGCCGCCCACCCCCGCCCCCGCCGTCATCACCAGATCGTCCGGAACGTTGCACCGATGCCGTGATGCCCAGGAATCACGTCCTGTCAACGGTCTCCCTGAAGCGGTTTCTCGTGGAACTTCCGCACATTGCCCAGCATCCCCTCTTTCGTGTAGAAAGGGTCGTCCGGAGCCAGAGGCAGCGCCACGGTCCTCCCGGTGAAAGCGGATTCGTAGATGGCGGTGATGACCTCGATGGCCAGCCGCCCGTCCTCGCCGCCCGACAGGCCAGTGGGGAGCGGTGCGGACGCAGCTTTTATACCCTGCGTGTGTTCCGGGGGTTCCAGGTATTCCACGACAGCGCCGATCTGGCCCACATGCCCTGTCTGTGACGGCGGGGTGATGGACTCCCACAGCGCGGTCAGTTCCTTTTCCATGTCGGCATCCCGCTGGGGGAAGCCGTCAGGCCGGGATGTGTCGGCGCGCACCCCGAAAGGGGATGAGATACCGGCGCGCTCGCATTGGAAATCAAGCCTCTGCCCTTCCCCGTGAGTGACCAGGGATGCGGTGAGTGTCACCAATGCGCCGCATTCATAGGTGAGGACGGCGGCCGCGACATCTTCCACCTCCGCATTGTCATGGGCCACGTTCCCCAGGACGGCGGTGACGGTCCGGGGGGCGCCCATCATCCAGTTCAGCAGGTCGATTTGGTGGACGGCGTGGTTCAACGTGCAGCCGCCCCCCTCCTTTTCCCAGGTGCCCCGCCACCACATGTCATAGTAGCTGTGCCCCCTAAACCAGTAAGACTCCACCTGTCCGAAGAGCGGGCGGCCCGCCATGCCGGACCGGAGCAGTTCATGGAGCTTCCAGTTGTCCGGCTGGAAGCGGTTCTGGGAAACCACGCCCAGGTACACGCCGGACGCACGCTGGGCGGCCAGCATGGCGTCGCATTCTTCCAGGGATGCGGCCATAGGCTTTTCGGTGACCACATGCTTCCCGGCCCCCATCAGCGCGATGGCTGCGGGCGCATGGGTGAAAGGCGGCGTGCAGATGCTCACCAGCCGGATGTCCCCACGGGGGAGGATCTCCTCGTAGGACGCATAGACCTGAGCCTGGGCCAGGCCATATTTTTCCTTGAGTTTTTCAGCCTTCTCCGGGAACAGGTCGCATAGGGCCCGTATGGCGCATCGGTCTTGGTGCGCCAGGTACGCCTCGATGTGCCGTTCGCATATGACCCCGGTCCCGATGATAGCAACACCAAGCATGATCTTCACCCCGTTTTCTATCGAAACATCCAACCGTAGTCCCGCCGGCAATCCACGACGGCGGTGATAAAGACATCGCCGCCGCATATTTCAAACAAGGCCATATAGTATGTGCCGAAAATCAGTTTGCGGTACTTCCGGTATGCCAGCGCAGGGTGGTCTAACCATGGGCAACGTTCCGGCATGGTTGTCAAGCCGTTGGCAGCATCATAAAAATCATCAATCAGACGCTCGGCAGCCGGTTTGCTGACATTCGCCAAAAATCGCAACAGCCCCAACCCGCATTATGGTGATCTCGCATGAACTGTCAGGCATGGGCCACATCGAGTATGGCGTGTCTCATCGCTTCAACCGTTTCTTCCAACGTATGGGTACACCCATGCCGGATGTCGGCTTCGGAATGTTCCAGTTTGTCGCGCAGACGTAGCAGACCCTCGTACTGCGCAAATGCGTTGACATCCATCACGACCAAATCACCGGTGCCATTTTTCGTCAAGTAAACCGGCTCGCCCGTGCGCTTGCACAGTTCCGAGATTTCATTGTAGTTTTTTCTGATAGCCGCAGATGGTCGGATCAGAATCATCGACAAACCCTCCTTGAGAAGTAATATTGTAGGTTAATGGTATGCTTATTATACTACCAATAATGAGGGATGTAAAGGGTCCCGGCAAAAAACACTGATCCACATCATCTAATACGTTACAGTTCACACCCCCTGGAAGCTCCAGCCATACCGGCGGGTGGTTGTGTGTGAAATGTTTCCGTCCGCACCGGTTGTTGTCCGCAGGGACCCCAAGGTCATACAGGAACAGCAGGTGGCTGTCCTTGTATTTCCCAAGCCTCTTGTAGAGGTTGTACCCATTTTTGTAGTAGTCGCTCGGCGGCTCGTACTCGTACTCGCCCCTGGCTTTCACCAGCACCTCCGTGTACCGTGCCTCGAAACCGCTCACCACATCCGAACCCAGGTTCCTGCACCCCTTTGCCCGGGCCTCGTTTGCCGCGCGGATCATGTTCTGCAGCAACCCGTGCATCTCCTTGTTCCATGTCAGGTTGGGCTCGTTGTTCATGCTGTCCTTGAGGTAGCGGAGCACATGGGCCAGGCAGCCCTGGTGGCGCGCCCCGTAGTTGTGGAATGTGGCGTCGTGGTCATGGACCAGCGTGCCGCAGTGGGTTTCGGCGGGCGTCCCCCTGACGCCCTCGTGCCCCTTGTGCTCCCTGGCGAAGTACATGGTGTATGTGGGCGAGGCGCACACCGCCACCTGGGCGCTTTTCCCGTCCACCCTCGCGTTGGTGAAGTCGACCCCCATGACCGGCTAGAGCATCAGGCCCTCGCGCGCCTCTTTCCTTTCGCCCTCCGTCTTCCGGGCGAAATCCCCGCACATGTTGCTCACCGTCCCGGTCGATATGTTCAGCCCCCCGCCGGTCAGCTCCGAGAGGAACCGGGCGGTCTTGGCTATGGGGACGTTGCAGTCGTTGTTCAGAAGGAAGGCGGCCGACTTCACCGCCCCGTCGTAGGTGACCTCGTTGCCCATGCCGTCCGGGAACGCCGCATGGACGAGCCTGCCCGTCGTGATCTCCCTGAACTCGGGCGTGCGGTACTCCGGCGGTACTCCGTCACGTCCAGCGCCACCCTGAGCCCGACCCTCTGTTTCCTTATGGTCCTGCCCGTCGGGCTGTACCTGCCCGCGTCGAGGAACTCCCCGGGCGGGGGTATGTCGACCGGCGCCGACGTCGGCTCGTGCCACGCCCTTGGGTGGCCCTTGTGCCCCGGCTGCCCGCCCTTTTTCCTCCCTGTTTTCTCCCGGCTGTTGGGTATGGCCTTGCGGTTCGGGCACATGGAGGAGGGGGTGGGGGACGTCTCGAAGTCCCTGTCGATCTGGGCCTGGAGCTTTTTGGCCAGCCCCATCGCCTCCTCCAAATCCGTCAAAGCGGCGTACAGCTGCCGGGTTATGTCGCGCAGTTTGTCCTGCAGCCCGTCGCATTTCCTCTCGGCGCGCAGCGCCCTTCCCTCCATGTCCTCCAGCGCGCGCCTGGCCCTTTCGATCTTTCGGTCGCATTCCTTGGTGACGTCGTCCAGGACCTCCACCCACTCGCGGTTCTTCTGGGCCAGCATGCGGTCGCCCTGTGCCACCTCGCTCTTGAGCTTCCGGATCTGCGTGTCTTTCCGGGCGATGGCCCTGTCGTGTTCCGTGCGCAGGCTGGCCGTGGCCTCCCCTGATCTGTAGGCCTTGAGCTGGGCCAGCGCCGCTTTCAGCTGGCACTCCAGGGTCAGGGAGTATTTTTTTCGGGCACCCATCGCGTCACCCCCCCAGCGCGGCCTCGGCCAATGCTATCTTCTCGCACACGTCGACGTACTCGTCGCACAGCGCGCGGAAATCCCTGTAGTTCTGAACTTCTTTTCGCGCCCTTGCCAGCCCGCTCTTGGGCACGGCGGTGGTGACGGTCTTGCCCCCCTCTTTCGTGGTGATGTTGTAGAACGGCCCGCGTGTGGCGGCGGTCCCGTCCTTCAGCGTCGGGTGGTTGTAGACCTCGTTGAGGGCGCCGCAAAAGTTTTTTGCGGGTCGGGGTGATATGATTTTGGAGGCTGAGGATGTTGGTTTTGGAACTCACGCCCCGACACTGGTGCAGTGTTCCCGTGCCCGGTTAAAACGGCGAGCGTTTCCATAGGGTGTGAACTGTAACTCTAATACACCAGCGCCACCCTGAACCCGGTGCCGGGGAGGCGGTAATGCGCTGGGTCGATGCCCCGCCTGGCGGCCCTGCATTTCCATGGCGAGCTCTGCCAGTTCCCTCCCCGGACGGTGTAGTCATAGCCGCCTGCAGGTCCCAGGGGGTCCGTCACATGCCCCGCGGGGTATTCGCCATATGGGTCCAACACCCACTCGTGGATGTTCCCCAGCATGTCGTAAAGCCCCCATGGATTTGGCACCTTGCCGCCCACATCCAGCGGTCCCTTGTCTTTGTGGTTGTAGCGGTACCAGGCCAGGGGTTCCAGGTTCGGGCATACCCCATCGGCCACGGTCAGGCAAAGACCGTTGTAGAGGGCAAAGTCGCACCCGGCCCGGCAAGCGTATTCCCACTGCGCCTCCGTCGGGAGCGTAAAGTGCGCTCTGCCCGACCGGGGAAACCTTTCGTCCATCTGTCCCCGTAGCTGCGCATCCCCGCCGTCAGTCATCCCGCCACCCGACTGGGGAAACCTTTCGTCCATCTGCCCCCGTAGCTGCGCATCCAGCGCCCCGCAATACGCCATGGCGTCATCCCAGCTGACGGTTTCCACGGGACGGCGCTTGATATGGGCAAATGTGGAGGGGTTCTTGCCCGTTACGGCCTGGTATTGCTCCTGGGTCACGGCGTACCGCCCCAGGTAGAAATCTTTCGTAAGTGTGACTGTATGCTGCCGCTCGTCGCCCCGCCGCCCCGTCTCGCCCGGGGGGCTTCCCATCTGGAACGTGCCCCCGTGGATCAGCACCATCTCCAGCCCCACGCCGCCGGGAAGATCAAAAACTAACACCTTTTCCATATTGCCACCCGCCTCTTGCCACATGCATTTGCCACCCACATTTGCCATCTGCAGTTGCCACCTACATTTGCTATCTGCATTTGCCACCCGCATTTGCCATCTGCATTTGCCATCTGCATTTGC
This sequence comes from Lachnospiraceae bacterium, assembly GCA_031272185.1. Lineage (GTDB taxonomy): Bacteria > Bacillota > Clostridia > Lachnospirales > Lachnospiraceae > JAISUG01. The sequence goes on along the minus strand of JAISUG010000001.1, from coordinate 6,232 downwards.
CATCTGCAGTTGCCACCTACATTTGCCATCTGCATTTGCTATCTGCATTTGCTATCTGCTATTTCACATCCGGTACCCTGGCACGTCGGCGCCACGCATTGATTCGGTTCCCGGCCATGCCTGCCCCTTACAATACACCAAGAATGCGCAGGAAGTCAATATCGCATAGCCAAAAAAAGGCAAAACCGCCATTGCGATTCACTCCCCCGCATCCCTTACATTTTGCGCAGGAGCCCCAGCCAGGCCTCCCGGTAAGGCGCATAGCGCAGCGGCAGGTCGATCTTCAATGATTTTTTCATGATGCTCTTCTCGTGGGTGAATGTGTCGAAGCCCCACCGGCCGTGGCAGCACCCCATGCCGCTGTCACCGACGCCGCCGAAAGGCATGTACGGCGTGGCCATATGGACCACCGCGTCGTTCACGCACCCGCCGCCATATGTCACGTTCCCCAGCACCCTCTTCTCGTTTTCCTTTGATTTGGTGAACAGGTAAAGCGCCAGGGGGCGGGGGCGGGCATTCACAAAATCGATGGCTTCCTGCAGATCCCGGTAGGGCAGCACAGGCAGTATGGGGCCGAATATCTCCTCCTGCATGGATGCATGGCCGGCATCCACGCCGTCCAGGAGGGTCGGCGCTATCTTGAGCGACTCCATGTCCGTCTGCCCGCCCCATGGGATGTCCGCCCCTTCCATCAGCCCTGCCAGCCGCATGAAATGCTTCATGTTCACGATGCTGGGGTAGTCCCGGCTTTTCAGGGGATCCTCGCCGAAAAAGCCGCGCACGCATTTTTGCAGTTCCGCGATGAGCCGGTCTTTCACGCTTTCATGCGCCAGCAAGTAGTCCGGGGCGACGCAGGTCTGCCCGGCATTCAGGAATTTGCCCCAGGCGATCCGCCTGGCCGCCAGCGTCATGTCCGCCGTTTCGTCCACGATGCAGGGGCTCTTGCCCCCCAGCTCCAGTGTCACCGGCGTAAGGTTTTGGGCGGCCTGGGACATCACCCATTTCCCCACGGCGACGCTGCCGGTGAAGAATATATAGTCGAATTTCTGCCGGAGCAGCCCCTGGTTTTCCTCCCTGCCGCCCTGCACCGCGGCCACATGCCCCTGGTCAAAGCACTCCCCCGCCATCTTGGCCAGGACCGCGGCGGTCTTGGGCGCATACGCCGACGGCTTGAGGACTGCGCAGTTCCCGGCGGCTATGGCCCCCGCCAGGGGGACCGCCCCCAGCTGGAAAGGGTAGTTCCAGGGGGACATGATCAGGACGCACCCGTAGGGCTCTTTCCGTATGAAACACCGGGACGGGAATTGTTTTATGGGCGTGGGCACCCGCCGGTCCTTCGCAAGGGAGCGCAGGTGCCCCAGGAGATAATTTATCTCGTCCAGGGCCACCCCGATTTCCGTCGCATACCCTTCGAACCTCGCCTTTCCCAGGTCGGCGCTAAGCGCCGCCATGATCTCCTCGTCATGGGCCCGGATCCATGCGCGCATCCTTTTGAGCGCGGCGATCCTGAACCGGACATCCCTGCTATGGCCGCCCCTTTGGAAAAACCGCCGCTGGTCGCCCACCAGGGTCCCCGGATCCACGGCCGCTTCCTTTGGCATCAACCTGCGCAACACCGTTTCGGCGCGTCCCCTGTCGTAAATGACCGGCACCGGGTAGAGCGGGTTGGCTTCCCGGAGGGCGCGTGCGGCAATCAGCGGCAGGTCTTCCTCTCTGAGTTCCGGCAAGGACCCGGGTATCCCCAGTTCCCGGCACAGATCCCACACCGCGGCCACGAAAGCCCTGGCGCCCTCCGACGCCGGGGCGCCTTTTTCGGACACCCCGGCCGCAACGGCGAGATCCCTAAGCTGCCTGTCGGCCCGGTGCCCATAGTCCTCCAACACATACGGCATTATCACCGCACAGGCCAAGCCGTGCTGTATGCCGTACATCCCACCGATGGCGTGGGCCAGCGCATGGACGTTGCCGACATAAGCCCTGGTGAACGCCTTCCCCGCCAGGAACGCCGCCCGCTGCATGTTCCCCCGCGCTTCGAGGTCGCCGCCGTCCAGGTACGCTTTCCCCAGGTTCGCGAAGATCAGCCCCACGGCCTCCAATGCGTCCTTTTTCGTCTGCCTGGTGTTGCTCTGGCCTATGTACGCCTCGACGGCGTGGCACAATGCGTCCAGCCCCGTCCATGCCGTGATGTGCCTGGGCATGGTGGCTGTGAGCTTTGCGTCCAGCAGCGCGAACCGCGGTATCAGCGACGGGTCGCTTATCGCGTACTTTTCGTGGGTCTTCCCATCCTCCACTATCGCCGCGACCGTGGTCTCGCTGCCGGTGCCCGCCGTGGTGGGGACGGCGGCCACAAAGGGCAGTTTCCGATGCACCTTCAGGACTCCCCGCAGCTTGGGCAGCTGCTTTTTGGTGGCGATGCGGACTGCCACGCCTTTGGCGCAGTCGATGGCGGACCCGCCCCCTATGCCCACGACGCCTTCGCACCCATTGGCCGTATATACCGCCAGGGCGTCTTCGATGTTTTCCAATGTGGGGTTCGGGCATGTCCCGTCGAAGAGGGCATAGCCGACCCCTCCCCGGTCGAGGGCGGCCAGTATGTCGGTTTCCAGCCCATGCGCCCGTATCCCTTTGTCCGTGACCACCAGCAGTTTGCGCAAGTTCTCCCCCTTGGCGGCATCCGCCAGGCCATCGGGGTCTGTGAGGAGCTGGGGAAAACGCCATGGCAGCAGCGGCGTCCCCAGCCTGAACGCGAACTGGAACGCCCTGCAGAATATGTTATAAAGCCTCATCGTCGGCCATCCCTCCCTCTACCTTTTCCATCAATGCCAGGACGCGTGTCAGCATGTTTTCGAAAACAAGGATCTCCTCTTCGGAGAAATCCTCCCGTATCTGCTTCATCAGGTTCGCAATGATCCTGTCGTTCAGGCCATAATACCCCAGGAACTTGTCAGTGACCTCCAGCCTCCGCTCCCGCCTGTCCGTTTCGGGGATGCGCTGGCCGATGTACCCCTTTTTCACCAGGCTGTTGATCTTATAGTTGGCGTTGGGCGTGGATATCCCCAGGTAGTTCGCAAATTCCGTCACCGTAGGGTTCCCCAGCAGATGGATCATCTCGACACAATAACTCTCGGTCGCGCTTAGGCTCCCGTCCTTTGACCCCACCTCCCTGACAAAACGCCTGTAATAATTGGCGCGGAACATCAGGTACAGTTTGTGAAATTCTTCTTCCAGCATGCCGCCCCCTCCCCTGCGCGCACAAACACGCATAACCGGGAAAACCAGTTTCCCCGAAATAGTTTTTCTAAATTATTTTTACTAAAATACTTTTGCTAAATTATTTTTGCTAAAATATTTTAACCATTATACCCCGCCTCCCGCCATGTGTCAACATGGTTGTTGCTCCACCAACTAAACAATGCGCATTCGACATCAGTCTCACCTTTGCGCAATGAATCGAGATAACTCAACTTTCACACTTCTATAAATTGGCAAATAGTAGCATTATATGAAATATTATTGTATATTTTTACAAAAAAGCAGACTTTTTCGCTCCGTTATGGTATAACCTGCCTTTCGAGAAAGACACCGTGTATCGTTTCCTGCACAATACATCCGTGTGCTGGGAGAGGCCGCTTCAGCGGATCGCGCTGTCGGTGATCCCGCAGGTTTCCAGGCTGACATCCGACGAGCGCCGCACCGCCATCGTCATCGACGACTCGCCCGTCCACAGGGACCGGAGCAAAAAGGTCGAGCTTCTTTCGAAGTACTACGACCATGTGACCGGCAGGTTCTACAAAGGGTTCACGCTCCTCGCCGCGGTCTGGACGGACGGCGAAACCACCATCCCGGTGGACTACCGGATGGTTGCGTCCGGCAACGAGGACAAACTGATCGAGGGGCCGCATGCGGGCGGGGTCGGCAAGACCACGGCTGCTTGGCGCCGCAAGTCCGCCAGGACCGAGAAGCCCGCATTGGTCCTGCAGATGCTAAGCTCGCTGAAAGGCACCGCGGCGCAGGCAAAGCACGTCCTCTTCGACAGCCGGTTCACGTGCCCCTCGTCTCTGCTCGACATAAAGGCATTGGGGTACGACGTTGTGGCCAGGATGAAGAACGCCCACACCCATTACTACCGGTACAAGGGGCAGCCGCTGCCCATCAGCGAGATCTATGGCATGAACCGCAAGCGCAGGGGGAGGGCGAAGTACCTGCTGTCCGTCGAGGTCGAGGTCGCCCTGGCGTGCCGCGAAAACAATGACCAGCGTTCCGTCTGCGAGCTGTTTTACGCCATGTGCAACGAGGTGGATGACATCTCATTTGCCCAGGCGTTCGGTAGCATGATGGAGATGTTCGCGCAGCTTCTTGCTGACCATCTTCATCTGCCCGAAGAAAAACTGGGTGAGGCGGTCAACCATTTTATATCGGGTTTACCCGCATGGATTAAGAGAAAACTGCCCCTTTCCATGTGCGAAAGTTGAGTCATTATTCACGCAATACTATCGCAGCTACGGCGAAAAGGACGCGGATTTGGGCAACTATCTTGTGGGCACTGCAACCGTATGCGGCGTAGACTGCTGGGTTATCGACACAAAAGGCAAGGCTTACAGGGATATAACGTTTTGGATTGACCCGCCGAACGGCTGCTGTCTGAAATGGGTTGACAACAAAACCGGGGAAAACCACGTGGCGACATTATACGACCTTCACTTTACCGAGTGGCTGCCGTCGCTAAAGCCCTGACCGGATTCCGTAAGTTTTACCGATGAAAAATCACCATTCGAGGTTTCAGTACCTTCATGGGGATTCATAGACGGTATAGCGCCACAGTAGACGAGGTCCTGGAATATGGCACAGTTGGCTTCAGTGGCGTGCCGTACATGCCGGGACAGGAAGTGTCAATCAGTTATTAGCACAGCGGGGCGGCTTACGCCGTCCCTCTTGCTATTAGTTTTGTCGGGTTTTTCGCAAGCATGACTGTCAACCGTAGATTTCTGATAAAGCGAAGCCGCGAATGGACAGCAGCGCTGTCACTATTTCCTCAAAAGGCAAACGGTCGTTTGCATCAAATATGTAGACGCTCTGCATAGTCGTGAAGGCGTCCTGTAAGGCTTCATTTTCGGACATGGTCTCGAATATCGTAAACACTGAAATAGGTTTTGCCGACAGACTGCTGCCAATCCGCGCCTTTTCCTCGCGGCGCTTGAATGCCATCATCGCCGTCAGTTCTTCCGGGTCGGCAAGCAGCTTTTGTATCCTCGGCAGGCTTGCCATGACAGAAAGATCATATATGTGTTTGGACACGTCGAAATATTCCTGCCGCTCATAGTAAAACTCAGCCGCGAAAAGTTTGCAGGCATTTGTAGCCGTTTGCCGCCTTATCCAATCGTTTTTTCGCCTGGGAATTGCTGCACCCGTCAATGCAGACGGTCAGGTCGATGTCCTCGGAGAAGCGGCGGATACTCCCAAGCGCCTTGTACAGCGCGGTTCCGCCTTTGAAGTAAGCAGGCAGAGCCTCCTGCCATCCGGCGAGTTCTTTCAGCATTAGGGTGATGTAGTAGTCCTTTTCCAATACGTCAAGCCGGATTCCGCTATTCGAACTGACCAGCCTGAGCAAAGCCGTGAACGCGTCTTTATCCAGATGAAGGTTCACTGCACCACCCCCCGGAGCGCCACGTCAATCGTTTTGCGCAGCAGCTTCTGCCCGAAGTGGCAGCGGGCATACCAGATCAGTTTTTCGTTGTCAATGCCGTCCTTCTTCAATGCTTCGCGGAGAATATCCTCCGGCTTCTCGGCGTCCACCGGGTATTTTTCCATTGCGGAAAATATTTCCAGCGCCCTCAAATACGGGGCGTTCTGCTCATCTACAAAGTCCGCCGGCTTATGCAGGCAAATGTGCGTGCCCTTAGGCAGCCTGTGCCGATACAAGTTGGTGGCGATATGGCGCTCCCCCGGCAGCCAGGAGCAAAGCCCCAGCGCGTTGAGCAAGGAGGGGCCGGCAATATAGCCAATCGCCTTGCCGCCTTCGCGCAGCAAGACAGCGGTCAGTACATCATCCTCATCCGGCGTAAGTTTGCCGAAGGGAGTGTCCTTTGCCCGGCTGTAAATGCCTTTTTGGACGCGGACAAGCTCGCCTTTGTCGGCAAGCCTTTTCAAATTGACATTGGTGATTTTTCGGGCGGCTGCAATCCCGATGCCGAATCTGCCGGCCAATTTCCCTGCTATCGCCGTTGTTGTCAGC
>JAISUG010000104.1 GCA_031272185.1 Lachnospiraceae bacterium | reverse complement strand
CCTTCTGCTCCGGTGTAAATTCTTTTCTCTGCATTTTCGTTTCCACCTTTCGATTCTTTTAGTATAGCTGTTGGAAACAAAATCCTCAATTCGCTGTCTTGATTCTGGGATCCATTATATCTTCAATAATGGCTCTGATCAGCCTGGGTACGATGAATTCAAGCATCGCTTTGTTTGCGTCTGCCATCGTCTAAAACCTCCCAACGGACAACTCCACTTTTGAGTATTATACTCGACGCAGGGATAGAAATCAACAACCATGAGAAAACTTGTGCCAGAAAATTGTATCCAGATAGGAAACTATAACGATATGACGGGGGGTAGACTGGCCAAATCCTCGGAGAGTGTGGATTGCAACATACCAAAGGATGGTTTGCAAACTGCCATGAACCATATCCATACCGCGGCACAGCTTGTGCTTGCAATCAAAATAGATTTGGTTTAGAATGGTGGAAAAGCTGAAGACAAGGCTGACGATAAAGCTGTGAATAAGACTGAAGACAAGGCTAAAGGCAAGGCTGAGGATAAGACTGCCCGGGGGCTCGCTGGTGGATGTGTTTGTAGGAGGCGCGAAATGGGAAAATGGTTTGGGTTGCTGTGTGCCAAGGCAAAGCGGTTTGCGCTGCCGGACGTTGACGAAAGACGGTTCGGGGCGCTGGGCGTGACGGGGCGCCATTACCTGGTGGATACGCTGCCGGACGTTGACGGAAGACAGTTCGGGGTGCAGGGCATTGTCGATAGAGTCATGGCATATGGGGCGGTTTTGGCGTCGCTTCTTTGCCTGGTTTTTATGGGGGGGTGTGCGGGGACGGCTTCCGGAGCCCCCGGTTCTGCAGAAAGCACCAGTGACTCATCTGTATATATCTTGGTGCAGGGGGGCAGTTCCACAGTGACAGACGCCGATGGTGCGTCGATGGATGGCAATCTGGATGTGGGTGGACCGCAGGCAGAATCGGACGGATCATCTACGGCCGGAGTGTCCGGGGCGGATGGAACGGCGGGCTCGGGCGGTGTACCTGCTTTAGTGCCGTACGGCCAGCCGGGGGCCACGGATTACCACCCGGGCTCAGGCGGCGGGGCAGTGCCCCGTGAAACCTACGTGGACAGGACGCTGATGGACCTGGCCGAGTGGGGCGAAGGCCCAAGCGCGGCCTATATCACCGTGATTCAGGACTATGAGAACGAGATCAAGGAATACCCTTTCTTGACGGATGGCACGTATGTGGGCGGGCGCCTCGAATCGACGTCAGGCGGCGGTTCCGCCGCGGCTTCTAAGGATGGTTACGCTGCGCCGCAGACGAACGTGTCCGCCGCATCGTCGGCCGGGTCTGCTGCGGCGTCGGTGGGAGGTTCCGCAGGGGGGTCAGCCGGCGGTTCCCTCGTGGCACAAACGGTGCATGATGACAAACGGGGGCAGCTGGCGTTTTGGGATTTGGACAAGGACGGCGTGTACGAGTTCATTTTCCTGGGAAGCGGCGAAAAGGACGTGATCCACGTCTATACATATACCGAAGGCGTCGGCACGGCGGAACTGGAGACTATCGACTTGCCACCAAATGGCGGGTTTGCGGTTGTGGCCACCTCAGGGGGCCGGTTGAATGTGCTCACTGACCCGGACGCACTGCAAGATGAGATAGGGCAATCGGCCAAAGTGCTGTTTTACAGGCCGCCATATGACGGGGCGTCCACAGGTGGGCAGGATGCCGCACCAAGTGGGGCAGGCTCCACATTGGGCAGTGGCTCGAATGATAACACTGCTGTATCCCAAAACGGGCATGCCACACAGTGGCCGGATTTGGCGACAACCAAAGCGGCGGTGCCTTTCGACGTCGCCGCAGGGTATCTGATCCGGGGTGTCCTGGGCAGGTAAATCACTGGTGCCTGGTGCCGTTTTGCCACCCAAGCAGAAACCGTCATGCTTACCGTAGCCCAATGTGCGGCGCAACAAGAGGAGGTTCCTGCAACATGGATGGTTCGTTTGAATATCACTGCTTGGCGGGCACCACGTTGCCGGAGCCGTCCACCTCCACCGCATACAGGAAGGTGCGGGCGTCGGTGAATTCATAGCTGCAGGTGATGAGCGTGTACAGGCTGTCCACCTGCACCGGTGGTTTCTCCGCGAATGCGCAGGGCGAGATCATCTGGTCCATGTAGGACAGGAAGTCTGCCGTGCCTGTGAATTTGGTCTTGCGGTAGATGGCCTCCGCTTTGGCATAGTAGCAGGATATCACTTTCAGCCGCAGGGTGCGGGTTGGGGTGTATATGGTAATATATGGATGTGCATTGAAGAAATTTTTGTCTTTGAACTGTACCAAATCATGGAACATGGCCCCGCTTTTCATGTTGTGGGCATAGATGATGTTGTTGTACCCATCGAAACCCGGATCGCTTTCGTAGTCCAGGAACACCGCACCCGATGTGCTGGCGGCGCCGTCCGCGCCGGTGTACAGGTATTTGGCGTTGTCCGTGCCCTGGACGATGGGGTAGTTGATGCGGGTGCCCTCGATTTTGATCCACCCGATGACGTCCGGGTTCCTGGCTCTTAGCCCCGAGAAATCGATGGGGGATTTGTAGGCGGTTGCAGCGGTTGATGCGCCCTGGATGGCAGTTGCAGCGGTTGACGAACCCTGGGCTGATGGCGCCTGGTATATCGGTTCAGCCATGTCGGTTGACTGTGCGGCCGCATCCTGTGTACCCGATGTCGACGCACTCTGCGGACCGGCTGACTGCGCCCCTGATGCCGGCACACTCTGCGGACCGGCTGACTGCGCCCCTGATGTCGGCGCACTCTGCAGAACGGCTGACTGCGTCCCATCGTTTGACAGGGTGAACGTCGGGATGGCTGCCTGTGTCTGTTCCTGGGCAGTGTATGAGGCCGCTGCCGGATCGCCCGTTTGGCCGGGGGCGCTGGATGCGTTTGATGCCACAGCTGAGCCTGGCTGTCCGGGTGCCATCTCCCCGCTGTTTCCATAGCCGGTAGCGGAAGTTTGGCCCTGGGCCACGCCTGGGCCGGCGGAGGATGTGGAGCCCTGGGAGCCGGATACCACAGCCGCCCCATAGACCCTGTCATATTCCGTGTGCGGTCCGGATGCCGATTCGGCGCCTGTCATTGGAATCCGATAGGGCCCTGACGAAGGCAGGGATGACCGTGAACCATCGCCGGATGATTCTCCAAAGGCCAGAGGCCCGGCGCCAAAGGACTGCCCGGATGGCTGTGAACCGTTTCCAAATGGCTGCCGGGTCGCCGGGGAATCATGTTCGGATGACTGCCCGGACGGGAGCATCAGCCCCACGTGGGCGTGGGTGTATATTTCCGCAATGCTCTGCGGGTAAGCTGCATAGTGTTGAAGGCTCAAAGCCACTGCTAGTAAAAGCGCGATTGCCCGAATAAACATGGTGCCACACCTCCTTGATGCTTTGCGCTTTTTTGCTGACACATTGGTCCTTTGTACCATATATATTCATCCATATTGGAATTATGCAGGAAAATGCCGACCCGGCCCCAAATCGATTTGCAGGGCAGGGGGGCGGACAGCTGTAACTGCCGGCTGTTGCCGTATACGTGGCTGCGGCTTGCATAGTGGGGGGGCGAATGTAGCAAATAGGGTGATGCCGTGGGGCCATAAGGCTTGGTGGATGCCGGGCCGGAGGGTGGCGGCGACGGAAAGGAGATGTCATGAAAGTACTGCTGTTTAACGGAAGCCCACATAAGGATGGGTGCACATTCACTGCGCTAAGTGAGGTAGAATCGGTTTTGCATGCACAGGGCGTGGAAACGGAGCTGGTGCAGATGGGGACTGAGCCTGTCGCAGGATGCCTGGGATGCCATGCCTGCCGCGAAACCGGGCGGTGTTTCATGGATGACGACGTGAATACTTTCGCCGGGAAGCTGGCTGCGGCGGATGGGCTGGTGGTGGGCTCGCCGGTGTATTATGCATCCGCGAACGGCAGCGTGACGGCTTTTCTGGACAGGCTGTTTTTCAGCGGGGGGAAAGGGTTCGCCTACAAGCCTGCGGCGGCATTGGTGAGCTGTAGGCGCGCGGGCTCCACCGCTGCCCTGGACCAATTGAACAAATACTTCACGATCAGCAGGATGCCGGTGGTGCCCTCGCAATACTGGAACATGGTGCACGGCAACACGCCGGAGGAGGTGCGCCAAGACCTGGAGGGCATGCAGATCATGCGGACGCTCGGCAGGAACATGGCGTGGATGCTGAAATGCATCGCGGCCGGGGAGGCTGCCGGGGTGCCAAAACCCGAAATGGAACCACGGCTCCGGTTGACGAACTTCATACGCTGAGCGGGTGGGTTTACAGCGCTGCTAATCATGTTTGCATGGAAAGGCAGAGGCCGGCGGTCTCTACTGGACCGATGCGGGTTTACAGCGCTGCTAATCGTGTTTGCATGGAAAGGGGACGGGATTGAGCCTGCAGCTGGTTTTGGGGAGGAGCGGCACGGGAAAGACCCGCAAATTGTACCAAGCCGTGATCGCACAGTCCATGGAACAGCCGGATGTGCGCTTTTTCACTGTGGTCCCGGAGCAATTCGCCATGAAGACACAGGGGGAGATCGTCGCCTTGCACCCCCGGCACGGGTCGCTGAATATCGACATAGTGAGCTTCGCGCGCCTGGCATACCGGATTTTCGAGGAGCTGTCCATGGATCCGCCTGCCCTGCTGGACGACATCGGGAAATCCATGATACTTAGGAAAGTCATTGGCAGGGAAAGGAAGAACCTGTCAGTTTTTGGCGGGCAGATAGGGAAAACGGGGTTCATCGACCAGATGAAATCCCAGCTTTCCGAGTTTTACCAGTATGGAATCACCCCCGAGGATATCGCCGCCCTGGCGGCGGGGGGCGGGGGTTCGTCGCTGCTGAGGGCAAAACTGAGCGACCTGGCCGTGATATACGGGGCATTCAAGCAGGAGATCCGCGACAGGTACATCGCGGCGGAGGAACTGCCGGAGGTGCTGGCCCGCGCCATCCCCCGTTCGGCGCTCATCAAGAACAGCGTGGTGACATTGGACGGGTTCACAGGGTTCACGCCGTTGCAGTACCGAGTCATAGAGGAGTTGCTGGTACATGCCAAAAAGGTGGTCGTGACAGTGACGACAGATCCCCAGAAGCCACCAGCCGGTCACCAGGGACAATCGGCGGGCCCCCAGAAGCAACCCGCCGATCTGCAGGAGCAACCTGCTGCCCCCCACAAGCACACTGGAAGCACCAGTGTTCCGATGGGGGATCTCGGCAAACCGGCCCCGGGCACCCACGTCCATGAACTATTTTACATGGGCAATGAAATGGTACGCAAACTGGGGCAACTGGCTGACAGGGCAGGCGTGCCCAGTGACCCGCCCATCTGCGCTTGGGGCGATCGGCGCCACGGTGATGACGGCGAGCTGCATTTTTTGGAGGAGCATCTCTACCGTTTTTCCGGTGCGTCATATGGGGGGGAACCCGGCCATATCAGCATGTTTTGCGCACAGGGGCCTAAAGAGGAGGCCGAAGAGATAGCTAACCGCATACATGGGCTGGTGCGGCAAGGCCGGTCGGCGGGGGTTGGCACAGCGCGCCTGCGCGGCGCCGGGGATACCGTGGTTGCGGGGGTTGGCGAGACGAGTTACGATGCCGATGAGGCAGCGGGGCTGCCCGGCGGGGCGCCCGGACCCGGCGGGGCGCCCGGACCCGGCGAGGTAGCTAGGCCCGGCGTAGCCCCCGGACTTGACGAAGTGGCTGGACCCGGCGGGGCGCCCGGGCTTGACGAGGTGCCCGTGCCCGGCGGAGCACCCGTACCCATGCGCTACCGGGACATCGCGGTGATATCCGGCGACCTGGAGACATATGGGCGCATGGTGGCGGCGGCCTTGGAGCGGGAAGGCATCCCATATTTTTACGACGACAAACGCAGCGTCCTGGAGAACCCATTGGTGGAATGGATCCGCGCGATGCTGGAAGTGGTAGAGCGGGATTTCTCCCAGGAAAGCGTTTTCCGCTACCTGAAGTGCGGGTTGGCGCTGCCTGGGGGCCAGGTGGCGGTTCGCAGCGCTGACATCGGCGGCTATGTGGAAAGCGCTGACGCGATGGCGACTGGCCGTGGCAAAGCGGAAAGCGATGGCGCGATGGCGACTGGCCGTGGCAAAGCGGAAAGCGATGACGCGATGGCGTCTGGCCGTGGCAAAGCGGAAAGCGATGGCGCGATGGCGTCTGGCCGTGACAAAGCGGAAAGCGCTGATGCGATGGCGACTGGCCGTGGCAAAGCGGAAAGCGCTGATGCGATGGCGACTGGCCGTGACCAAAATGATGTGGTTGCCTGCGACACGCAGACAGCCCTCTTTCTCATGGAAAACTATGTGACGGAAATGGGCATCCGGGGGTTTTCCAGATGGAATGTCCCGTGGGAGAGGGAGCGTTACGGTGCCACTCCAGGCGAATTGGGTTTGATCAATGCGCTGCGTGAGCAGGTGATGCTGGTGCTGGCGCAGTTTAGGGCGGACATCCTGGGGGCAGGTTCCCTCACCATGGGCATGGTAGCCGGGGCCATACGTGCATCCATGGAAAGCTGCGATGTGGAAAGCAGGCTGGAAGAATATTCTTTTGATTTCCATGAAACGGGAGATTTTGCCAGGGAGAGAGAATACGGACAGATTTATACCCTGACAACCGAGCTGCTGCAGCGGGTGGAAAACCTCATGGGCGACGAGCATGCCACGCTGCGGGAGGCGGTGGACATATTGGATGCGGGTTTTTCACAGATGAAAGTGGGGGTCATCCCCGCCACCATAGACCAAGTGGTCATAGGCGACATCACCCGCACCCGTTTGGACGGCGTGTCCGCACTGTTTTTCGCAGGCGTGAACGACGGCGTGGTGCCTGTGCAGAAACAGGGCCATTCGCTGCTGACCGAGATGGAACGGGAAGCCCTGAAAAGGCAACAGGTGGAACTGGCGCCGACCTCCAAGGAGGACGGGTTCATCCAGCGGTTTTATCTCTATTTGCTGCTGTCCAAACCCAGGGAACACATCACGATATCCTATGCGGCAGCGAACACGGAAGGCAAGGCGCTGCGCCCGTCCTCGCTCGTTTTCCAGTTGCGGCGGCTGTTCCCGGGCTTGGGAACGGGGGAATCAGGGGCGGGGCGGCCCATTTACACGCCCACGGAGGCCAAGGAGCGCGTGCTGGGATTCTTGCGGGAGGGCATCACGGGAGCCTCGGAAGTATCCTGGTGTGGAGACATTGCCGCAACAGCGGGTGCATCCTGGCGTGGAGGCATCATGGGCGCCTCGGACGCAACCTCGCATGGAGGCATTGTGGGAACTGAGAATGCGTCATGGCGGGAGGGCGTCACGGGAGCCGCAGATGAGTCTCTGCGCAGAAGTGCCGTTGACATAGCGGATGCATCTCTTCGGGACGAAGCGGACGCCCCTTTCATCCTGTGCGCGCTGCGCTGGTTCCGGGAGGCCCCGGACTGGCGCGGGCAGTTGGGCCAATGGCTGGCCGCGGCCTACGATTCCTACAAAGACCTGCCGATTTCACCGGATGTGGCCCGTAGGCTGTATGGGGAAACCCTCCATGGCAGCGCCACCCGTTTCGAGAAGTATTTTGCGTGCGCTTTTGCGCATTTCATGCAATACGGGCTGCGCCTGCGTGAAAAGTGCGCCTTCGAGCTGGCAACCACGGACGTGGGCAACCTGTTCCACGAAGCGATTTATCGGTTCTTCGCGCTGGCTGCCGGCAGGACCGGCGCATCCCCAGGTGGCGAAGTGGTGCCGCCGGGTCGTGGCAACGAACGATCTGACAGTGCAGCACCGTCGCTTCCGTCGGCTGACAGGCAGATGGAGTTTGACTTTTCCGGCAGCTTAGATGACCCGAACGAAACAGGGCAGGGCGTGCCGGGGGGGATACTCGGCAGCCACGGTCCGCTCCCAGGCTGGCTATACATGGATGAAAAGATGCGCAAGGCCATGGTGGCGGAGGCGGTCAGGCAGGTGGTGGAGGAGTACGGCAACCGCATCTTCCAAAGCAGCGAGCGGCTCAAATACCTGGCGAGGCGCACCCAGGACATGACCGACAGGACGGTGTGGGCGATGCTTTTGCAGCTGGAAAAGGGGGATTTCGCGCCGTCGGGTTTCGAAGTGGCCTTTTCCGCCGGGAAGCTGCCGTCACTGGCCATAGACATACCGGGGGGAGGACGCATCGACCTGACGGGCCGCATCGACAGGGTAGACCTGTGCGAGGAGGACGGCGAGGTTTTCATCAAGGTCATCGACTACAAGACGGGCAACAAGAAATTCGACCTGCGCAAGGTGGCCTGTGGCCTGCAGCTCCAGCTGATCTTTTACATGGAGGCCGCCAAGGCGATATATGGCGGGGGTGTGCCGGCGGGCGTGTTCTACTTCCAGGCAAAGGACCCCTTCGCGGACTGGGAGAGCGGCATGACAGGCGCGGACATTGAAAATGACATCCTGGGCAAGCTGAAGATGAATGGGCTGTGCAACAGCGACATGCGCATCATCCGGCACATGGACAGGGAGTTTGACGGGGAGTCTGACGTGATCCCCGTGAAACTAAAGAAGGGCGAGCCCGTCGGGCCCGGCGTGGCGTCCACGGAGGAGTTTGGCGAGATCGGACGGATGCTGCGGGAGAAACTGGCGCAGTGCGGCGGGGAGATCCTGTCAGGGAATGTGTCCCCTTCCCCATATCAGGCGGGCCAGGAAAACGCCTGCACCTACTGCCCCTACCATGGGATCTGCGGGTTCGACGAGAAGAGGGGCGAGTACAGGAAACTCGTTGATACCCGGCTGTGAATGCGATAATTGGAAATATCTTAAAGCGAAGCTGAAGCATGAAAATAATCAAGTGGGTAGTATGACTACCCAGTTCAAATTTGCTCTCACCTGACGGCAAAAACGATTGGCAAACGTTCTTGATTAGAGGGGGTCAACCTGTCGGAATCTCCGACAGGTTCAAACGTAAGTTTAACTTTCGGTTTAGGAAAAAGAAGCGAACCTGCCTACGACAACTCGGAACTCGTGGCTATGACCCACGAACTCGCCGATATGCTTCGCAAGAACCGCACCATCGACTGGCAAAAGAAAGAGTCCGCCCGCGCCGGTATGCGGCGGATGGTCAAGAAACTGCTGAAGAAGTACAAGTATCCGCCAGAGGGCATGGACGACGTCATAGCCACTGTCATCGGGCAGTGCGATATGTGGGCTGATAATTGACGGTGGGCAAGCGGTGAGATTCAAGTTGTTTGCCAGGTGGTTTGGGTGTATAATCAGAGGGAATGACATAAGGCATGGCCCTGCCGGGAACGCATGGGAGCATCAAGCGCATGGATGTAGCGCATGGGTAAAGCGCATGGACGGAGCACATGGATGGAGCGCGCAGGGAATCTCAGGGATAATGTGCGCGGGGAATTGCAAGGGTGAAGCGCACAGGGAATCGCATGGGTGAAGCGCGCAGGGAATCGCATGAGTGAAGCGCACAAGGAATCGCAGACATGTGGTTGTTGCAGGCTTTGCGAGAAAGGGCGGTTTGTATGAAGGTTCCGTTTCTGTTGAGTGATTACAAAGGCGTGGTCACGGACGGTATTTATCAGCTGGTGGACAAGACGAAGTATATAGAAGTCCTGGAGGATGTGGGGAAGCAGCTGCTGT
>JAISUG010000064.1 GCA_031272185.1 Lachnospiraceae bacterium | reverse complement strand
CCAGCACGATTTTGGTTTTGAATTCGGCGTTGAACGTTCTCTTTGTACGGGACATCTTGAACCTCGCTTTCTGGTTGCTTACAGTATACCAGATTCATTATAAAATGTCCTGTTGTTTGCCTTAAATTACGGTACCATTACAGATTGACCGTTTGCATTTCTCTTTGTTGTGTTGTTTATATTGAAAGAAGCTATCCGATAGCTCATACCAACACCCCTTCTTGTTTTTCATTTAACCGTCTGGCGTGGTGAAATCCGCAAATTCATTGTACCGCTTTCCATTGCTACATGCAAGCCCAATCTAGCAGCCGGATGGCTCACTCTCCAACCGTCCATGCGGATTTCACCAGCTTGCGACTGTATGCCAACTCTCACAGCCGATCGTCTCACTCCCCCAGCATCCAGGCGGATTCTTCCAGGCCGACCACGCGGATGTACAGGATGACGCCCCCGTTGGTGGAGGGCAGCATGACGAACTCAGCCGTAGCGATTTTCTTTGAGACCTCTTTTTTCGTGGTCATGTGGTCTGTCACCCATTTCTTCGCATCGTCCGTGGACGACCCGTCATAGCTTATCGTAGCAAGTGTTCCCAATATCCCTTCGTCGTTTTTCGTGCCATCCACGTAGAATTCAGCCCAGGAAATCTCCCCTTTGGCATTCGTATTGATCTCATAGCGGAACGTCCCATCGGATAAGCGCCCAATGCTGTTTCCCTCCGGGGTATACTGGATCCAGCCGTCGCCAAGGTCTGTGCGCTGTGCCGGAAGACCAAGGAGTGAAAGGAAAGTCAACAGCGAGCTGACTTTCGACCCGGAGATCACCGGCATCACGGCTTTCGCAGCCTGGGTATTCGGTGCGGCGGTGGTTTTTGGGGCTGTCGTTTTCGGTGCGGCAGTCGTAGCAGGGGCGTTCGTGGCCCTGGGAACTTCCGTCGTGGCCGGTGCCGCCAGCGCAGCCGTCGTGGCCCTTGGGGCTTCCGTTCCCGCCGGTGCTGCCGTGGTTGCCATGGGAATCTCGACCGGGGCTGCCGCTGTAGTAGCCATGGGGATCTCGGCTGCCGCTGCAGCCGTCGTGGCCCTAGGGGTTTCCGTCCCCGCCGGTGCCGCCGTAGTTGCCATGGGGATCTCTACCGCAGCTGCCGCTGCAGTGGTGGCCGGGGCTGCCGCTGCCGCTGTCATGGGAGCTTTCGCCCCCGCCGAGGCTGCGGTGGTTGCCATAGGAATCTCGGCCGGGGCAGCCGCTGCCGCTGTCATGGGAGTTTCCGCCTCTGCCGGGGCTGCGGTGATAGCCGCCGCCGTCGCCATGGCTCGCTCGGCCGCCGCGTCCGGCATTTGCGACTCTTGCGCCACGGTCACACCATCCGCCTGCGACTGAGAATCCTTGTTAGATCCCAGCGCTCCCAAGGCGATCATCCCCAAGCAAAGCACCAAGATGCCCGCAAACACCGACATACCCCAAAAGAATGCCTGGTTCTTCTCACTTTCCAGATGCAGAAATGGGAATCGCCTGTTGACCCCATCCAATACCTTTGCCGCCGGCGATTTCACCGCGCCGCAGCGGGCGCACCTGTCGCCCTCCCACCGATGGGGCACCTTTTCGGTCTTGCCGCACACTGTGCATCTGCGCTCGCACTTTCCCGGAACCGGAACGTAAGTATGCCCCTCGTCCCGGGTTTCCCCGCACCGGGTGCATTTGCACCCCAGCCACCGGTGCCCGGTGATCTTGCAGGCAGCTTTCGACGCCACGGACTGTATCGCCCCTTTCACGGAGGAATCCGCCGCGATGTCATGTCCGCACCTCGCGCAGACCCGCCCGACCATCTTGCTGCCGCATTTGGGGCAGCTGCGGGCCACCTCGTCCGCGCTCAAGCCGCAGTTCGGGCAGAACTTCCCGTCGTGGATGAACCCGCAGCCGTCGCACTTCACCTGGGAATCCACCGCCCCGCACGACGGGCACTTCCCCACGATCATCGCATAGTCTCTCTGGCAATATGGGCAATGCTTCATCTCCGCCCTCCGAAAGCACCGATGCACCGATGCACCGATGCACTGTATGCAACGTCCCAAACCGATGAAGTATTCCACCTCCCCACCGGGGCGTACCACCGACGCACCGACGCACTGTATGCGACGTCACCAGTCCTTGCAGGCCGACAGGGGACAACCCACGGTTTCCATCCGGAAGTATAGCACACCCATCTCCGCCAATGGATTTGCCGGTGCATCAGCTCAGCCCTTCGCCCCAAAGTCAACCGGCCTGCCTCCCCAATGCTTAGCGGCCATCATTTGCCGGTGCATCAGCTCAGCCCTTCGCCCTGGCGTACCTTTTCGGTGAATCCCGGTATGTCCGACTGGAACAACAGGAAGTCTGCGATATTGGCCAGCAGCAAATCGCCTTTGGAATTGCGCAAAACCGCATTCCCCCCTTGATACACGAGCACCCGTGCTATGTCGTACGTATCATCCACGCCGATATTCTTCAGGATCTCTTCATCATACAGTTTCCCGGCCTCTTCGTGGAACACATGGACAGGGCTTATCCTGCTCTTGCACTTTACTTCGACCAAACGCAGCGTCTTGGCGACGCGGTCGATTGCGACCACATCGATCTCGCGAAGGTCCAAATCACTGTACTTGAACACCGCCTCATGTTCGCCTGCGGATAAGAAAACATGGGCGTAAACGATGCTCTCCAGCAGCATCCCCTCCCCGGCCTGCCTGATGCCGGTCGCAAGTTCGTTCGCCGTGACCCTGTTGGTGGAGATCACGCCCTCGATCGTTTTGGCGATGGCATAATACATCAGCGCATTGTTGGAGAAATAGTAAGTCGGCTCCTGATATCCTAAGTGTGTCCTATAGCGTACCCGAACGCTGACACATCGCAAAACCACGTTCACGAATCTCCGTCCGGCGGGCAATGCCGATGCGCTCCACCTGTGATGACCCAAGTATACAGTAAGTCAGTGCGGTTTTCAATGAGAACTTTGGCAAACATGCCATGACCCCCCTCACCTGGGTGGGTCGCACCTGGAGCATGGTGTATACCCGCCGTTTATGGCCGCATCCAGCGTGGTGGCGATCTTCGAACTCCTCAGGTACTGGCATCCGTCCCTGTGGTACTTCGTGCCGGTATTGGTGACATATACGGTCAATGTTTTGTTGGTCGAAGACGCAGCGGTGTTTGTGGTGTTTGTGGTGTTTGTGGTGTTTGTGGTGTTTGTGGTGTTTGTGGTGTTTGTGGTGTTTGTGGTGTTTGTGGTGTTCCCGGTGCCGATGGTGTTTCCGATGTTTCTGTCCGTGACGGAACCTGACGATGTGGTGTTCCCAGCACTGTCTGGTATCCACTTCCCGTCTGCCCCCACTTTGTAACCGTCGGGCGTGGTGGTGTTTGTGAGCATCGCCCCGTCGCCGCCCACATAGTACGTCCCGTCAACCCACCTGTTGGCGCACAGCGCGCCGCCGGACTCGCAGTAATACCACTTCCCGCCCGAGCTGATCCACCCGGTCCGCA
Organism: Lachnospiraceae bacterium; assembly: GCA_031272185.1. Lineage (GTDB taxonomy): Bacteria > Bacillota > Clostridia > Lachnospirales > Lachnospiraceae > JAISUG01. Next base: position 17,620 of record JAISUG010000064.1, on the reverse strand, counting down.
TGTAGCCGCTTGCGTCAAACGCATACCAGCGGCCATCGATCTCTTTCCAGCCCCCCGCCGGGTAGCTGCCGTCGTCGTTTTGGTACCACCACCTGCCGCCCGCCTCAGACTGCCACGTCCCTGCAAATGCGCTGCCCGCCGCACCCATAACCATCAATACCAACAGCGCCGTTGCCATGAACCGCCTTAGCATCTTGGTGCGACCCACTTTCTCACGTTTTGCGACCTGCATCTCCATGAAGTCTTTTAGCATCTTTCTTCCCCCTTTCAACCCATTGAACCCGTTCGTCTTCGTCTTGCGCAACACGATTACTTTTAGCAGTATACCACACCCATCCCCACCCTTGGATTTGCCAGTGCAACCCTTTCCGATACCGGGATCGCCTTTAGCATCGAGCCTGATACGACACTCCCACCCTTTGATTTGCCAGTGCAACCCTTTCCCTCCGCTTTTTTTGCCAAGCACCGCGGCGTACTTTGTCGTAGCTTGACTGCGAACTTTGTCACGGTTTGACTGCGAACTTTGTCGTTATTCTACTGCAAAGTTTGTCGTTATTCTACTACAAACTTTGTCCGTGCTTTGACTGGGAACTTTGTCATCAGTCACCTGCCCTTGTTCTCGTTGCGCCATTCCCTGGGGGATTTGCCGAGGGTTTTCTTGATATTGTCAATATCTCCTGAGTTCTCGTCCATGAGCGACTTCAGCTCGGCCGCCAGCGTCATCGACTCGCCGGGTGTCCTGCTCCCCGCACCGAGGTCTATCTCCCCGTCTTGGGCCTTGTGTATCCAGCCGCTCAGAGTGCTTTCGACCCGTCCAAGCTCATAGGCCGCCTTTCTTGATCCGATCTCTTTGGCAAGCTTGACCGCCACCTTTTTGTAGTCCTCGGTGGACTTTCTCGTCACACATTTTGTTTCTGACATTTTTTGCCCTTCTGTTGTTCTTTTATTATAAATCCTACGAGAGGGTTTTGTCAGGTTTAATTATACAAGACCAACCTTGCTAATGTCAAATCCCCTTGCAAACTTGGGCTGTGCAAGGTATAATGATAGCAGCTTCAGCAAAGCGAACGGAGGACTATCCATGCCGGGTGATGAAACAATCAAAAAACCGCTGCCTGTCGGGATTGAGTTCTTTGATGAGATCATTGAAAAGAACTACTATTATGTTGATAAGTCTCTTTTCCTGAAGGAGCTTATTGATAACAGGCCAAAAGTGGGGCTCTTCCTGCGCCCGAGGCGGTTCGGGAAGACGCTTGCGCTCAGCATGGTCAAGTGCTTTTTCGAGGACACCCGTGATGATGCGCAAAACGCCGCGCGCCGGAAGCTATTTGACGGGCTTAAGATATCAGCGGCAGGCGAACGATATACACGTGAGATGACTTCTTATCCTGTTATTTCGCTGACGCTCAAGTCTGCCAAACAGCCGACATTTGAGATGGCAATGGACAGAATTCGCGATATAATCGCACGTGAGTATGAGCATCATGGCTACGTTCAGGATTATCTCATTCGCGACTCGGACAGGGAAAGGTTCGATAATATTCTCAATCTGAAAGAGACCGGGTTAACCACTTTCAACGCCTCCCTTGAGTTCCTAAGCGAATGCATCAACAAAGCAACCGGCAAGAAGACGATCATCCTGATCGACGAGTATGACGTACCCCTCGATGCGGCGTATTTGAACGGTTACTATGATAGAATGATCGATTTTATCCGCTCGCTGTTCGAGTCTGGGCTTAAGACAAACGAGAACCTCGAATTCGCCGTCGTCACGGGCTGTCTGCGGGTGAGCCAGGAGAGCATATTCACCGGTATGAACAACCTGGATGTCTACACCCTGCTGAACACGGAGTATTCCGAAAACTATGGGTTCACCCAGGATGAAGTCGATGTCATGCTGCGGTATTATGATATTGAAAAACGCCGGGGCGACGTCAAGAATTGGTATGATGGGTACAGGGTCGGCAAAAGCGACGTATATAATCCTTGGAGCGCGATCAAATGCATGAAATCCCTCAGCGCCGATATAGACACAGTCCTTCAGCCGTATTGGGCAAATACGAGTTCAAACGACATAGTCAGGCGGCTCGTGGACGCCTCCAACGATGACATGCGCGCCGAAATGGAGGCGCTCATGTCCGGCGGCACGATTGAAAAACCGATTTCGGAATCCGTGACATACCGCGACCTCGAATCCGGAAAAGACAGCTTCTGGAGTTTCATGTTCTTCACGGGGTATCTCACTTTGGTGAGCGGACGGCAGGTGGGCAGCAAGGCGCTATATACGCTGCGCATACCCAATATTGAAGTCGAGAGTATATACGAAAACTCAGTGCAGTCCTGGTTTGATGAAACGCTGAAAGCCCGCGATTTATCACCGCTGTATGACGCCCTGAAATCAGGCGACGCCGAGGCGCTGTCCGAAGAACTGTCGGCCATGCTGCTTGAAACGATCAGTTATCACGATTATGACGAGAGCTTCTATCACGGCTTTATGGCTGGTATCCTCAAAGGGATGCCTCATTACACCGTGAAATCAAACCGCGAAGCCGGACTCGGAAGGCCGGATATGGAACTGCGCCCGATTAGGTTTGGCGACCCGTATATTATATTGGAATTCAAGCACACAAAAAGGCGCAGCGAGGCGGCTTCGTGCATGGCAGACGCCCTTGCGCAGATAGCAAGTCGAAAATACGCGCAGGCGGCAGAAGCCGACGGATACGACAAGGCGATATGCTATGGCATAGGCTTCTGGAAAAAGCAAGCCATCGCGGGGGTTGCGACATAGCGTGAATTGCGCGCTATCCGCAACGGGCACAGCCAAATGGCTGTGCCCATGGAAAATCGAGGGATATGATACTCGCATAATGTCGTACCCATATGATCCATTTTCGGAGGGCCACAAAGCGATGATGGCCCGGTGCCCGCCTAGTTGTTTCGGGTCGATTCGAATCCGCTGCCCATACGCGCCTTTACCTGTAGGATGTCCATCCGGCACTGCAGCAGCTCTGCCTTTTTGCGTGCGTAGGGGAGTATGGTTTCACGCTCTTCGCAGATGCGCACCGCCTCCATGATCCGCGCCTCGGAATCATCGTAGAGCCCCAGTTCCAGCAGGATATTGGCACAGGGGATGTACAGCTCGTCGATCATGTCCAGTTTGGTCGCGGCGTCTTCCGGGTAGTTTTCCCTGGCGGTCTCCATGCACTTCATCGCAGCGTCTGCGTCCGACATGACCAGCGCATAGTACCAAGCCCAGACCATGTGGTAGATGTCCGTGACCCTGGCATTCGGCTTTGGTTGGCGCAGCATGATCCCACGTACCCGGCGCAGGAGCCGGTCGATCTCAGCCATTTCCTGGGGCGCGCTGCGTATGAGCACGGTGGCCTTCCCCAGCAGGTGCTCCGCCGCCAGCCACATACCCTCCTCGGTGCCCATTTTCTCGGCATAGAAAATGGTCTTGTCCGTCAAGCGTTTCATCTTCGCCAATATGGTTTTCTCTTCGTTGCTATATGCGTCATACGCCCCGCCCAGTTTGAAGTCGTAGTACTGGGAGAGCATGTCATAGTACAATGCGAGTGAGGCCGCGTCATGCCTTTTCTTCGCCATACGCCCCGCTTCCCGAATGGTTTCCCGCGCTTTGCCGAAAGCCCGCCTCTCCACGTATATTTCCGCGGCCCGTGCCATGAACGCCATGCGCAAACTGTCGTCTATCCCAAGCGACGGACGGTCCGCACCTGGTGGTTCATCCCCAACACCGACCCGAACAGCGTCATCCCCAGGCTCCCTTTTTGCTATCCATGGCAACTTCGCCTTGACTCTTCGCATTGCGCTAATCCCGCGCTTAGCTTTACCGGGAACCAAATCGGCGCCATGGACCCCCAGGACCCCTTCTATCCGCCCCAGCATCCCCTCTTCCAGGTCCCGGGGCAGGCAAAACACCACGCACAGGTTGAGCTTGGCGTATACCTCCGATTTGCGCAGTGATTCTACATTTTCGCACCCGGCCAGCACATTCCCCGCCGCCCGGAGATACCTTTGGGGTACATTGTACCCATATACAGACTGTCGGTTGGCGAAAGCCAATGTTTCCGGGAGGCAGGCGCGCAGCCGGTTAGACCGCCACCACATCCTGCGCACCGCCAAGGAAAGGTACACGCCCCCCCACTCCCACCCCCGCACCACCTCCGCGACCACAGGGTGCAGGGAAAGGGCCCCCTGCATCCATCCATCCCTGAGGAGCGCATTGACATCATCAAGTGATTCCAGGCCCATGGCTTCTTGCAAGGTGCGTGCATCGACCCCGTCCGCCCCAAACAGCGCCACCGCTTTCAGGATCGCCCTGTGACGGGCCTCCAGCTTCCCTGCGTCAAACAACGTGGCGACGATGTTCCCGATGGTTTCCTGCCTTTCCACCAGGTCCTTTTCATAACCCACCTTTTCGGGTGCGATATGCGCGAACCCATGCCTCTCCACCAGCGACGCCGCCTCCGAAAGCGACAGGTGGCTGGCGGCCACCTGCTTGGCGATGAGCTCCAGCGCCAGGGTATGCCCCCCGACTTGCCGGATGATTTCGCCCAGTATATCCCGCTCGGACTGAATCAGCACATCCTGCCCCGGTCGAATCAGCGCATCCTGTCCCGGCTGAATCAGCACATCCTGCCCTGGTCGAATCAGCGCATCCTGCCCAGGTTGCATCGGCGCATCTTGCCCCGGTCGAATCAGCACATCCTGTCCCGGTTCTGCCGCCACACCCCGCCGTACTGTGCCCAGCCGCCTCCCCAGGTTCCATTCAAACAAACGGCGCAGGTCCTCGTCGCTGTCAATCGAACCTACATGCAGTGCCCTAACCCCCCGTTGTTCTAGCACATGTTGTTCAAGCACATGCTGTTCAAGCACATGCTGTTCAAGCACATTCTGTACTAGCACATTCTGTACTAGCACATTCTGTGTTGGCACCTGCTGTTCTAGCACATGCTGTACTAGCACATTCTGTGCCGGCACAGCATGTGCCGGCATCTGCCGCGTCACCAGCACCACTTTCCATCCCCCATCCAGCACGATAGGCAGATCCGGGTCACTTCCCATCGGAAAGTCCCTGTTTGGGAAACTATCGCCGGCATCATTTATGGCGCCGACAGTATAGTCGTCCACGACGAGGATCGAGCGTGTCCCATTCACCAGTTTCTTGAAGCCGGCCATCTTTCTGGCAAAGTACTCCCCCCGGCTTTCCGAAGGGTCCTTTTCGATGCCATGGATGCTTGCGGCCAGGTCATCCGACAGCGTGTCTGCCAATGTGCCCTTGTACCGCAGGTAGAGCACCGTGTCAAACCGCCGGATGCCCGTGTCATCTTCCATGATCCGCCATGCGTCTGCGTGCAAACCACCCTTGTGCCGCGGATCGGATCCTCCGGTCTTTCTCCAAGCATCTACCCGACCGGTACCCGGGCCATCCCCCGTTGCCTGACACCTCGCCAGGAACTCCCGCACCAATGCGCTCTTTCCGATCCCGCCCATCCCGGTGACATAGAGGAGCCGGCATTCATCTCCCCCTGCCTTGCCATCTTTCGTCACCGAACCAGCGGCGCATCTCTCATCGCTTGGCTTCTCTACCTGATAAGCGGCGCACACCTCCCCGTTTAGCTTTGCCCCTGGTTCCACTGTGCATCCCGATTCGCTGGGATTGGACACCGAATAAGCAGCGCATCCCGCCCATCTTTCCAGCTCCTTCAGTTCCCGCTCCCGCCCGAACAGCGGCCCAGGGGTGACGATGTGGGTGGACCGGACGAATGCTGCGGTGGGGTCGGCCAATACCTCGATGACGCCCAGTTTTTCGATCACCTGCTCCATGTCCCCATAGCGGTCCGGTGGGTAGTTCGCCAGCGTCCCGTGGAAGAACTCCGTCAGCGCGAAGAACAGTTTGTCAGGGTAATCCCGCCCGGCAGATACGTGTTCGTGCGTGTCAACAGCCCATCCCGGGATCATCCCGTCAAAATCATACTGCGCATCTACCCCACAGTCCGGCGCGGCGGGCGCGACCCCGAACAGCAAGTAGAAAAGCAGCGCCCCCACACCGAAAACATCTGTGTGGAAACCCAGCCTTTTCACATTCCCCTGCCGCAGTTCCGGGGCGGCGAACCCCTTGGTGTATGAGAGCCTTATGCCTCCCGGAACCACACCCACCGGCACCAAGGAATCGAAATCGAAAAGCTGCGCCCGCCAGAGGGGGAGCTTGGCCGCCAGCACATTGTCCGGCTTCACATCCAGGTACAGATACCCCGCTTCGTGGATGCGTGCGAGAGCATACGCCACCTGTTTCACGATGGAGATGCGCGACCTCACATCTTTCGGCTGGTTGTTTGCGAGGGTGTTCTCCGTGGCATACACGGACACGACATACAATGTGTGGTTGGCTTCATAGATGTCGACGGTGTTCACCAGCGCGTCGGTCAGCTCGTCGGTATAGAACAGCCGATTGGCCAGTGAGAAATCCGCACGCATCCGTTCCTTGGCGGCCGCAAATCCCGGTTCCGCCCCCTCTTCGGGGCACAACTCGCCCGTTTCGCCCCGTGTGATGCGCAGTTTGTACGGATAACACTCCTTGATGCGCACGTGCTTCGTGTCGCCGGTGTTCGTCACATAGGCCGCGCCATAGACGATGGAGGACCCGCCCCTGCCGATCTCCTTTTCGATGGCATAATGCACCGCCCCGCCATCCCTGTTGCAAAAGCGCAGCACATAACCCCGGTCCAATGCAACCCTTGCATCCATCTGATCACCGCCTTGCAGCCATAAATCTGCCGATTTTGCTCTGTACACCCCGTCGCAGGCATCCTCGCCATCCATGTCCATGTGTTCTTGACCCCGCCCGCCTCCTGTTGGTCGGTTTCGGTAGCAGGCATCCTCGCCATCCATGTTCAAGTGTTTTCTGCTCAATGCGCCCGGTCCCGCCTTCTGTCCGACTCTGCTCTTTAACCGTTCAAGCATCAACTTGCCCCTCGGCGTTGATTCTACCACATGGGAGCCACTGCATGGATTTGCGACCGCAGCGGCCTTGCCACTGGAACGCGGCCATGGCCCGACCGGCTCATCCACCCGCGCTTTTGCCATGACGCTGCAATCACACCTTGGCCGCGACTTCCTCCCCTTTCACGGCGAACAGCGTCGTCATGAAGAGCCTGAATGCGGACAATGGCTCCCGGTCTGCCATCGCCCACAGGAAGATCCAGTCATAAGGGTTGCCATAGTACAGTTCGTGGTATCCCGCATCCGACAGGTAATGGTTGATGTCGTCCAAACACCGCTGCGCATCCTTGCGGCTTCCTCCATCGGATTTTGCCGAGATATTTCTTCTCGCCCAGAACGCATAGAACAACAGCAGGATGAGGAGCTTCCTCATGCGCTCATTGGAAATATGGGCCCCATGAACCGCCTTTACGATCCCGTCCCTGTCCGGAAAAGACGCAGCCGCCAGCGCCTGCAGCAGCCTGTTGTCCTCCAGCACACCCTTGATGCTCCTGTCGCCGTACCGGCTGGCTTGGTATCTGTCCAGCCCCAGGATCTGGCAGTACACATGCCAGTCCGAGTTTCCATCTATGGACACATTGATGAACGCCTCGTCATCGGATGCGGCGTCCCAGGGCTCGGCTTCGTCATCCCCTGATTTTTCACCACCGGCTTTCTCATTCCAAGCTCTGGCATCCCCGGATTTGGCATTCTTGGCTTTGTCGTCCCTGGATTTGTCGTCCCCGGCTTTGGCATTCTTGTCTGTGGTGCCCTTGGTTTTGCCGGACTTGGCTGTGCCATGCCTCATATCCCCCGTCGCACCGCTCCAGCCCATGGCCACAGAGCCCTCCTGATATGCCAGGGCGCCTTCCCCTGTGCCCTCCCCTGCGATTTCCGACCACAAGCCCCGCACGAACTTCACGGCGGTGGCGTGGTTGTAGCCGAAATGAGAGATGTTGTCATTGATGTATCTTACCAATTCTTCAGGGCTCCCGGCGCCATCCAGGATCTCCACGATGCTGTCCGTGTAAAGCACTTCCCCTTCCGCAGGCATGCACCCCTGGTCGTCACCCGGAAGCAGCGCCAGGATGCTTTGCGCATCTTGATATCCCAGCCCGTGCCTGAAGCAATAATAATGCACTGCGCCTTTGATGGTGTGGCAGTCAAAAGCCCGCTCCAAACATACCTTTTGGAAAAACTCCACGGTTTCATCGAAATCCAGCAAGAAGGCATAGCAGATCTGGTATGCGGTATCCGATTTGATCCGTATAGGTGCCCCGGCACCGACCGCCCCCGCCTTCACACCATACCCACCAGGCACGTCAAACCACTCCCGCATCCCCCTGGGCGCAGGTATACCGGCGGACTTGAACTTGCCCTGCAAAAAGCGCACCTTTTCGTCGATGTCGTGCAAGCCGCCCGCGCCATCCGCGGCGCCGGAACCGCCCATACGGACAGCGCCATCTGTGACACGGCCCGCATACCCATGTTCTCCCATGAACTCGGTGAGCGCCTCGCCAAATGGCCTGAAACGCCCCATGACCTCGGTGAGCCTTTCCTCGAAATCGTCATCCTCGGGCGAAACGATTTCCGCCATCTCCCCCAGAAACCTCGTGTATTCTCCCATCATCGGCACCGTACCTTCGATTGCGTGAAACAATTGATCGCCCCTCACCAGATTCGTCAAAGAAGCGGCACGTTCATGCGCATATTTTGATTATCATCGAACCCTCTGCCCTGCCGTTTCCATTGTCACCAGCATAACATATTTTCCCATGCCGGTAAAGCCACAAACGGTACCGCATGCTTGATTTCTATAACCTCATTAACCCCATCGCAACCAGCTTTGAGTCATTTCTCACCATATTGCTCCGCCGACTAAACCTTGCGCATAGTGCAACGAAGAAAAAGCGGTTTAGGCAAGGCGCGAAGAAGGAAGATACTGAACGTATCTGACTGATGAGCAACGCAGCATAAACCGCTTTTTCAAAGTCGAACGCGCATTGTTTAGTTGGCGGAGCAATAACAGCCTCTTTCCCCGCCCATCAGGCCCAAATGCCACGATAAGTAGCATAATTCCGCCCAAATGTCAGCTATGTTTGCTTGTCTGCAACCCCGGAGTGTCGTATGATGTGGCCGTCGGGAAACGAAAGCAATCTGCCAGGCAGTGTGAACCCCACAAGCCAGACTCGGCTTTGGGGACTCGTCGGGAAACGAGGACAACACGCAGCTATATGTGAGAAAGGATGACCAAAGGAGAAACGATGGCGAAAGATGCGATGGCGAAAGAAGATATGACGAAAGACCCTCCGGCAAAGCCCCTGGTTCATGGTGAATCTCTTCGTTTCCATCATGCCGCTGGGTTTCGTGTTCACCTGGGTTTACGTGAAAAACGGCCGAAGCATATTCGCCTGCATGATCTTCCATTTCTTCGTCAACCTGCTCCAGGAGGAAGTGGCCATGACCCAGGTCACGAAATGCGTGGAGACGGCGGTGCTGTTCGCGGCGGCGGCGCTCATCGTCGCGGCGAACCGGGACATGTTTTTCGAAACCCGGCACGTGGGGCGGATTTGCGAAGGGCACCAAGAGCCGCTGCCGCAGCCGGCATCACCATTCCAGCAAGCAATTCAAACTGTCACAGGAGCAGCTGGCCGAGAAGATCGGCGTGTCCCGCCAGGCCATCACCAAATGGGAGACGGAAGGCGGGATGCCGGACATCGAGAACCTCATGGCCATCGCCGCACTCTTCCATGTGACCACTGACGAGCTTCTGTCCATGGACGAGCTTCACCCCATGGGCGCCCCCCTCCCCAAGGACCATATTGGACTCATGGACGGGCGCCTCTCAACGTACGTATCCCTCCCGGCGCATGCCTCATCGAGCTGGCCGGGATGAATGCGGAGCTATTGGTGGATGAAGTGACGGAGATGTAGCCGGCGGAGCAATACTGTTAAAGATGTGCGGACGCAGGCTGCGATTTGCGCCCTACGCCGCCCCGAAGAGCCGGAAGCGTTTCCACCTCCCGGACAGGTAGTATGCCCCACCGATGAAAAAAGGCAGCTGGCTGGCGCAGACGTCCCCGAACCAGAAACCCAGGTAGCCCAGGCCCATATACTTGCCCAGGAACAATGCGAACAGCACCCGGCACACGATGCCGTCCAGGACGCCTATGGTCATCGACAGCTTCGAATGCCCCACGCCGTTAACCAGCGCCATCATGGGCCCGCGGATAGCGAACCCCAGAAAATTCAGAGCCACGACGGGAACATAGATGTGGCAGAGGCCCAGCACCTCGCCGTCGCTGGTGAACAGCCCGAAAACCCCCTCGGGCGTCACCGCGACGATACCCGCGAGGATCATCACGAAAGGCACGCCGAAGGCCAGGCACAGCCAGATCGTCTGGTGCACCCGCCGGAAGTCCTTGGCGCCGATATTCTGCCCGATCATCGACGTGGCGGCGGCGGAGATGGCCCCGGTCACTATCATCGCGGTCTGGCCGATCCTTGCGCCCACGCTGTCAATCGCGGAGATCACCAGGCCGTAGGAATTGATGTATGACTTCACGAACATCTTCGACAGCAGCACCGAGCAGGACTGCAGTGACATGGGCACCCCCAGGCGCAGGAGCACGCCCATGGACCTCTGGTCCAAAGCGAAACTCCCCGGCTTGAAGTCAAAACAGAACTCCTCCCTCTTGACATAGAGGTAGGCCATCGAAGTGACGAAGCTCACCGCCTGCCCGATGATGGTGGCCAGCGCCGCGCCGAAAGCCCCCATCCCGAAACCGCCCACGAACAGCAAATCCAGCACCAGGTTCACCGCCGCTGACATCGCGATGAACACCAGCGGGCGCACCGAGTCGCCCATCCCCCGTAGCACGGCCGCCACCGCATTGTATCCGAATATGAAGAATATGCCGCAGATGCACACCGTGCAATAAGCCACCGCCTCGTCGTAAGCCTCCGCCGGAACATTCATGATGCCGATGACGGTCCTTGCGATAAGCAGGCCGATGGTGGTCATAACCACGCTCATCAGCGCCAGAAACGTCCAGAAGTTCCCCACCGCCTTGTTAACCGCCGGGTAGTCCTTCTGGCCCACGAGCTGTGAGACGATCACCTGAGCCGCCTGGGAGAATCCCATGCCCACGAACGTCATCAGCGCGGTGATCTCGCCGCCGTTGGACACCGCCGTCAGGCCGGTCTTTCCCACGAACTGCCCGATGATCACCATGTCCACCAGGTTGTATGCAACCTGCAGCATGTTGGCCAGCATGAAAGGCCATGCGAACGCCAGCAGCTTCACGGTGATGTTGCCTGTAGTCAGATCGTTTATAATGGTCTTGGATTTGATTTCCCACCTCTCTTCAAACATACACCAAGCGGGCGCGCCCACCGCCTGCACCATCAAATGCATGTCACAGGGCCCGCCCCATTGGCACGACACGATTTCCTGTAATTATATACCCCTTTTTTATTTTTTGCCATCCACATAGGCAAAAAAATCCACAAACGGCCCAACAGCGGTTGCATGTCACACAGTATAGCGGTTGCAGGTCACCCCCGGATCACAGTATAGCGGTTGCAGGTCATCCCCGGATCACAGTATAGCAGATTTGGGTCGACTGCCTACATGGATGGTTTGCGGTCACCCCTCCCGGCCACCAGGACTGCACGCAGCCACTCGAACGCCTCCTGCACGTCGTAGTTGCCCGCATGGCCTTGCAGCCAAACGAGCCTGAAGTTCAGGCCTTTTACCTGCGGGTCGGACTTTAGCTTATAGTACAGCTCGGCCAGTATGGCAAACGCCGTGTCCCGGTCGCGCAAGCCATGCCTCACATACCAAAACGGTGCGGTTGTCCCAGTGCCCGAACCGAGGTAGGGTATGGGCGATGTGAGCTTGCGCTGCCGCTTAAGCTGCGCGCCTGACGGCGAGTCGAGGTACCGGGCAAAGCTAAGCCCCGTATCGCCTTTCCCAACCCCGTCCCCGCAGGCGGCGTTGTGGTCCCACGACCATGGGGTGAAATTCGAGTATTCCTGCGACGCCGTCCCGAAGAGGTTGCTCTCCCCTGCATCCGTCATGGGCTTGCCTTGGCGCAAGTTCCCGCTTTCGGCGACGCCCACCTGGTCAAATGACGGGACGGGCTTCAGGTCTTGCACGGCCGCCACGAAATCAAGGTACTTCCCGTAGTCGATGCCCTCAACGGTTTGGCGGCCGGGGGCGAGCTTCAGCCACTCGTTTTTGACGGACTTTGTATAAGGGGCGGGGGGATCCTTGGGCATGCCCGGCCGCGGCGGTCCGCCCGGCCCGAAAGCGAGCGTTATCACGAAATCCTCCCCCAGATCCGGGACCGCGGGGTCGGCGCCGCCTTTCGCCAGGACGGCGTTGATCTCCTCTTTAACCAGCCCCACGATGGCGTCGGGCAGATTTGCGGCCGTCAGCGCAGAGCCGTCTTCCCGTATTAGGCCCAGTGAATCAAAGTAGCCTTCGTACTCGGCCGCCAGATCCGCCGATGCCGCTTTCTGCCCCTGGGTGAGGACGAACGAATCATAGTACCCCTGCTTGTCCATGGGCGCCACACCGGGAGGCCCGCCGGGCGGTGGCGCGGGCAGAGTGCCATAGTCGCCTTTGAAGGATGCGTAGTACTCGGATTTCGCCAGGCGCGCCGCGCCGTACTGCCATTCATAGGCCGCATCGGCATGGGCGAGGTCGGTGATCGGGCAGTATGCGATGGTGGCGAACACGTCGTCGCGAAGGGTGCTTACCCCGCCCGCAGACATGCCGGCGGCGCCGATTGCGGCCAGGTATGGGTAATAATCCTCGCTGTTGCCTGTCGCGGCCACTGCCGCGCTCAGCGCGCCCCCGCCGGAGGTGCCGGTGACGACGATCCTGTCGCATGATCCGGGGATGAGGTCGCTGTTGTGGCGCAGGTAACGGATGGCCGCTTTGGCGTCGACGATCGGGGCGGGCGCTTTCCCGGCATAGGAACCATCTTCGGCCACGATGCCCCGGCTCCTGGTCCCCACGTCGACGATGGTATACCCCCGTCCCAGCGCTGCGCCGATATGGTCAGTGTCGCCCCGGCTGTCATAAGTGTACCCTTCGGCCACGCTCCGCACTGCGGCGCTGGCCCTCCAGCCACCATTGTGCACAAGGAGCATGATGGGCAGGTCCCGAACGCTTTGGGCGGTGCCGGTAGCTTCGGCGGTGCTGGTGTCATCGGAGTTGCTTATATCTTCGGCATTGCCGGCATTATCAGCGCTGCCGGCATTATCAGCGCTGCCGGCGTTGTAGGCATTTTCAGTCATGTCGGCATTTTCAGGAACATATATGTACATGGACTGATAGACATAGGGGCCTTCGTTGATTTCGGGGGCCCCACCCATGCCGGCCTGCTCTAACCTGAAAGGGATAGGGTTCGCGACATATATGACGCTGTACTCCCTTACCTTGATGATGCCCCCGTCAAGGGCAATGTCCAGCGTTTTGTAGTTTTCCGGGTCAAGCCTTAGCGCATCCCCGGCCATAGGTGCTGCGGTGCCTGTTTCCATGCGCCATCCTCCATAGTCTGCGGGGGCTCCCCCTCCCCCCATGTCTTCATCCGTGCCGCGGTGCCTGTTCCATGTGCCATCTTCCTCCCTTTATACTGCCATATTTGGGTGTTCTACCCTGCCCTGTTCGCTTTCCCGAATATCAGGTTAAACAGCAGCCGGTTCCAGGGGCCTAGCAGGAAGATCTGGACCATGAAAGCGAAAGGCCAGTTCAGGACCATCTTCGGCAGCCAGTTGAAGATCAGGTCCTTGCTCAGCCCCACGTATATGATATTGGAGTACAGGCTCATCACCGGGCACATGAGAAGCACCGAGAAACCCGTCCGGATGGCGTAGTAGAGCATTTTGTTGTCGGTGGGGTACCGGGCGCACATCTTCGTCGCGAATTTCTGCACGATGAAAAACTGCATGACGAACGCCAGCGGCGCCCGCTGGAACCAGGCGACGCCCGCCTGGCGGAACGTGTCCGGCACGAACACCCCCGATGCGAGCACCTTGTTGTACAATGACATCGTGTATGCCATGAAAAGCACGCCGAGGCAGGTGAATATGACGCGCTGAAATGTATTCCTTGGCATGGTTACCTCCATAGAGTGTCTCTGCGCCGGGGCATCCGCAACCCTCAGTCCGCGTCGGCCGGCAGCACGCTGTACGTGTCGTACAGGTCGTTGATGTAGTCCATCAGGTGGTACCACTCCAGCAGCGTATGATAACCCACCTTGCGCAGGTATGCCTCGTCGCACTGGGTGCGGGGCTCCCGGACTACCTGGCCATCCTTGCCGGGGCGCCAGCCTATCCACTCCACTGAGCGCCGCTCGAAACCGCCGTCCGCGCGCTTGCGGATCTGCCCCATGGTCAGGTGCGCGCCCGGTTCGTCAAATGACTCCCAGTCGGAGGTCTCCTTCACGCTGATGCCACTGGCGGTCAGCTCGTCGATCCTCTCCTGGGTCAGCCCGTATTCACGCAGGTTGAAGGGGTGGCGTATGGTGTCGTAGTAGCGTTCCCCCTCGCCCAGGTCCAGGTGCTCGGTGGTGAACACCCCCTCCGTCGTGTCCTTCCAGTTCACGAAATAGTGATCGAAATGGTCGGCGGGGTTCCAGATCTTGTAACGCAGGTTCCCGTGGCCATAGACGGCGCTCTTGGGGTATATATTGAGCCAATTCAGGTACCAGAACAGCTTTTTGGCCTCCACGTCGTCGGGTATCTTGAAGTACGTCGCGATGTACCCTGATCCGTCCGGGAACATGCAGTACCCGTTTTCGACCTTTTCATACTCGCCCAGGGGCTTGAGCCAGTTGATGAAGTCCTCCGGCTTGACCACATCCCTGCAATCCACCGGAGGGCCCAGCACCAGATCCTTTAGCTCCTTGGGCAGATCCTTCATGGGGTAGTCATAGTAGAACCTTGCCAGGGGCATCTTCTCCTCTTCGGGGTACAGTTTCTGCAATGTGTCGTAAGCCATAATTCCCTCCATTTTCGTTGACTACTCTCACTTGCCGGATGCGACTGCGGCGGCGAGCTTCTCCACGCCTTCAAACATGCGGTCCACCGCCTGTGGCATCATGTGGGAGGCCATGGCGGAGAATGTCACCACCTGGTACCCATGGGCATCGGACATGTACGAGGAAGAGCCGTTGCACTGGGTGATGATGATGGTGTCGCTGAAACCCTTTTCGGCGAGTATCCGCCGGATTTCGGGGGCGTTCACACTGGACGTCTCGCAGCCGATGCTGACGATACCCACCCCACCAATGGCCGTGACCGACAGGGGTATCGGCACATCTTCGGCGGGTTCGTACTCGGCGGGTGACTGGGGCCACTTGATGCCCCGGCCCTCTTTCTTCACTTTGCCCGGCACGTAGATCGTTTCGGATACAGTCTTGACCTCGAAAGGTGCGTCCGCCCCAGGCGCCGCCGTCGACGTGACAGCTGCGTTTGCCCCGGGTATCGCCGATGACGTTACAGCTGCGCCTGCATCTGCACCCGCCTGCCTCTCCGATGCACCCTGCACTGAACCGACTCCTGCCACGGCACTCGGCAGTTCCGCTGCCGCACCCCGCACTGAACCGACTCCTGCCACAGCACTCGGCCGATCCATAACCGTACCCGCCCGCCCATCCAGCGCCGCCAGCACCGCTTCAGCCAGGTCGCCGCCCTGGAGCTCCACCAGGGTATAGCTTGCGGGGCCATAGTTCCCATGTGCCTTCTCTCCGTTTTCGCCGGTGTATTCGTACATCGCCATATATCTCGGGTTCTGGTCCGCCGCCGGGGCCATGGCAAAAAGCGCCACCGCCCCGTGTCCCAATGACTTCTCCACGCTGTCCATGGCGTAACCGGCCAGGTCCCCGCTGGCCAGTTGCCCCCCTTCCTCCATGGCGGCGCCAAAGAGGATGGAGCTGTGCACGCTGTAGCTGAAAAGCACCGCCGCCACGGTGCCGTCCTCACGTATGAAACTCATTATGTAGACGTTCTTGTCCGAATACCCCCGCGCATTCCTGCCGATGCGGTAGACGGTATTGCCGGTTTCGGGGTCTTGCTCCGGGTTGTCCCGGCAGATGTTCACGTCACAGTGCCCCACGGTGTAGCGCAGGGCGGCCGGTGCGGTTTCGGCCATGGCAGCCTTGACGGCTTTCACCACCGTCTCCCAGGCCAATGCGGTGTACCTTTCGCTCTTTTCCACATCGTCCACCGCCTCGGGCCAGTACCCGCCGATGTATGGCGCGGTGTGGGTATGGGATATGAAAATCAGGATGTTTGGCGCAGGGATTCCCACCGTTTCAGACAGTTTCCCCACCCAAGCGGGGTCGATGTCGCCGTTGTCCACGGACACCAGGAGCAATTCCCCCGGCTCTTTGATGTAGACGGCCCGCACGAACAGATCGTCATGGACTCCCGTCAGCCGCCTGGGGCCCCAGCTGTGGTACGGGAAGAAGTTCTCCGGATATGGTATGGCCAGCTTCGCCGTGCCCAGTTTGAAATCATATTTTCCCATGATGGTACCCTCCGTCCCTTTCATGCCGCTTCCCTTACGTATCTTTCCTCACAGGGAACGCCCGCCGACATCCCTGCCGCCCCGGCGGCCAGGCCTATGCTTTCCCACGCATCTTTCCTCACAGGGAACGCCCGCCGACACCCCATCCGCCACTGTGGCCAGGCCTGACTTCCCTTACGCATCTTTCCTCGTGGAAAACAGCCACTCCCGCAGGGCCTCCACCTGGTAGCAGAACAGCCATGTCGCACGGTGGTCGCCGTATGGGTACGTCGCCGCCTCCGCTGAACCTTTGTCAAAGACCGTGTACCTGATCCTGTGCCACTCCTTGCAGGCATCCCGGACCTTCTCATCTATCGCGCCCACGCCCTCGGCGGCGTCCCAAGCGTACCTGGCCACATCCGCGCCCCCGGCCTCCAGGTTTGCTATCGCCGCGTCCATCTTCTGCCTCGCATGGTCACCCGCCGACACCAGGAACCAGATGTTTTTGTCCTTGAGGGCCGTCATGGTCTCCGGGTTCCAGAACCCGGAGACGAACAGGCACCCCGCGAACAGGTCCGGGTAGCGGATGTTCAGCTCGCATCCCGCCAGGTATCCCATGGACTGCCCGGTATGGTAGATGCGGCTGCGGTCAATGCGGTATGCGCCCACCACGTGGTCGATGAGCCGTTTCGCCGTCTCCAAGGCATCCGCCACGGAATAATCGTCCTCCACTATCGTGGGCCCCGGGAACTGGGGGGAGAGCACGAAGCACTCCCGCTTGGCCTGCTCCTGGGGGAACGCCCAGACAGTGCCGCCCAGGCCCTGAGCCAGGGTGACCTTGCAGTCGGGACCCACGCCCCAGGAGTCCACGATGAAATGCACCAGCGGGTATGACTTGTTCCCGTCGTAGTTTTTCGGTATGAACAGGTTGTATTTGAGCCCCTCGAACTCCCCTTCCAGGAAGTCGTCGGTGACGGCGTTCACGGTCTTGGTGGTGAATACCATGTCCCCGGGGGGGATCGCCGCCCCGCTGCCCGAGACCAGCGCCCCCACCTGCTCCACCATGATCCTCACGTCCTTCATGTGCCCGCGGCA
>JAISUG010000086.1 GCA_031272185.1 Lachnospiraceae bacterium | reverse complement strand
TGGAGTTCGGACGTGTGCTCTTCCGATCTCATGGACCACCGCATCATGGACCCCCGCATCATGGACCCCCGCATCATGATCCCCCGGCTCCTCCGGCAGCACATGCGCATGGGTGTACAGGTGCTGTGCGCAGTACTCGTATGCACCCGCGCATTTGGAACAATACCGAAACTCCAGCCCCTCCCCGTCCTTTTCCGTCCTGCCGCAGATGGCACATTTGTGGTGGGCGGCGTTCATGGTGCGGATCTTCACCCCCTGCCTCGCGCTCTGGCGGAACTTCACCCGCCTCCTTATGTGGGAAGGGTTCAGCCGGTTGCCCCTGATCAAAAACAGGAAGAAGAATGTATTGGCCAGCGACATGACGATCATCACCCGCATGGTGACGCCGCCTATCACAAACAGGTATGCGTACACAGCCAATTCGACGATGGCCAGCACCTTGGCCTTGATGGGGATGAGGAAAAACAGCATGAATGCCGTATCCGGGAACGTGTACGCATAAGCCAGGAACAGTGAGAAATTCAGGAAAGTGGGGGTCACCGGCCAGATCTGGCGAAACACGAAATACCCCACGAACGCCGCAGCGATATGCCCCAGGACGCCCATGAGGAAATAGACGTTTACCTTGAATGCCCCCCAAACGTACTCCAGCATCTGCCCCATGCGATAGTAAAAATACAGTGCGATGAGGTTGTAAAACACGAATGAAGCCACGCCGAAAAGCCCGCCGCCGGTGGGCGCCGTCACCAAAAACGTCACCAGCCGCCACACCTGCCCGCGCAGTATGAGCTGCACGTTCATGGAGAGGTATTGGTAATAAAACGCGGGGGCAAACAAATCCAGCAAAAACCCGATGCCATACATGATGACCACGTACAGCATAAGGTTCTGAATCGCATATTTCCTGTATTTCTTCTCCAAACGGTTGAAAAATTCCACTCCCGCACCCCGCTTACGCCAAACGTGCTGTTTGCACAACACGTGCTTGCTTGCGCCGCACTTGCTTGCTTGCGCCACACTTGCCGCTGACACCGCACTTGCTTGCTTGCGCCGCACTTGCTTGCTCGCGCCGCACGTGCTTGCTTGCGCCGCACTTGCTTGCTTGCGCCGCACTTGCCCCAAACCAATGCACCCATTATAAGGTTTGTATGGGGATTTGTCAAATACAGTTGCTGATATTGCTCCGCCAACCAAACAATGCTCATTCCACATCAGTCTCAGCATTGCGCAAGGTTTAGTCGGCGGGGCAATAGTTGCTGTCAACCATCACATGGATTGCCTAAATTAATTTCAGATAATCTAAATAAAATTTATATCCCGTCTTGCATTATCGCTTGAGTTGTAGTACAATGTGGACAAACAGATTTGACGCCAGAACATGGAGGAAGAACTTGCCATTTGAACTGTCGATCAATGGAAAACCGTACAGCTTCGCCCATGACAAGCGCCTTATGGATGCGTTGCGGGACGACTGCGGCCTGAAGTCCGTGAAAGACGGGTGCAGCGAAGGCGCCTGCGGTTCCTGCACGGTGCTTATCGACGGCAAGGCGACGAAAGCCTGCATGCAGAAACTCTCCCGGCTCGATGGCAAATCCATCCTCACCGTGGAGGGGCTGTCCCCACGGGAGCAGGACATATACGTGCGGGCCTTCGGCGAGGCCGGAGCCGTCCAGTGCGGTTTTTGCATCCCCGGCATGGTGCTGTGCGCAAAGGCCCTGCTGGACGCAAACCCCGACCCGGACCGCCCCGCAGCCGCCAAAGCCCTGCGGGGCAACATCTGCCGCTGCACCGGGTATCAGAAGATCATCGACGCCGTCCTGCTGGCCGGCGTATATCTGCGCGGGGAGGACGGGTCTAGCGCCACGCCCGCACCCCCGTGTGCCTCTTTCGCAGTGCAGCCATCCCCAGCCGGCCCACCCCCGGCATGTGCTATACCTCCCATCGGACGAACAGACGACGGCGCCACAGCCGGAGCTGGCACCGCCGCCGGAACTGGCACCGCCGCCGGAGCTGGCACCGCCGCCGGAACTGGCACCGCCGCTGGAACTGGCACCGCCGGTGGTGCTGTATGTACATCCCCAGCCTCTCCCCCCTCCCGCACTTCCGTCATCGGAATGCGCATCCCGCGCATCGACGTGCGGGAGAAAGTCCTGGGCACGGGCAAATATGTTGACGACCTTACATGGGGGGATTTGCAGGAACTCACCGCCGACTCCACCGCCCCCACCGCCTCCACCGCCTCCACCGCCTCCACCGCCTCCATCGACTCCATCGCCCCTATCGCCCCCATCGTCTACGGCGGCGCAGTACGTTCGGCATACCCCAGGGCGCGCGTGCTGGCCATCCACACCGACCGCGCGAAATCCCTGCCGGGGGTGCTTGCCGTCCTCACAGCCGCAGACATCCCGGGGGCCAATGCCATCGGCCATATCACGCCTGACTGGGACACGCTCATCCCGGTGGGCTCCGTCACCCGATACCTGGGCGACGCCATCTGCCTTGTGGCAGCCGACTCGCCGGAAACCCTGGAGGCGGCGAAGGCGCTGGTGCAAATCGACTACGAACCCCTTCGGGGGGTGTTTGACCCATTTGACGCCATGGCGGAAGATGCGCCGCAGGTGCACCCAGGCGGAAACCTTCTCTCCCACGAGCACCTGGTGCGTGGTGATGCCGACGGCGCCATCGCCGCATCTGCCCATGTGGTGACCCGCCGCTACCACACGCCATTCACCGAACACGCTTTCCTGGAACCCGAGTGCGCCATCGCGGTGCCCATGGGCAGCCCCCTGCGGGAGATGCGGCTCTTCACATCCGACCAGGGGCCATACTCCACCCAGCACCAGGTGGCGGACATGCTGGGGCTGCCCCACGAAGCGGTGCGCGTCGCCAACTGCCTGGTGGGGGGCGGGTTCGGCGGCAAAGAGGACCTGGTGGTCCAGCACCACGCCGCCCTGCTGGCCTTCCATACCGGCCATCCCGTGAAAGTGAAGCTCTCTCGCAGCGAGAGCATCCTGGTGCACCCGAAACGGCACCCCACCACCATCGACTTCACCACCGCCTGCGACGGGGACGGGCGGCTCACCGCCATGAAAGCGACCATCGTCGCCGACACCGGCGCATATGCTTCCCTGGGGGGACCGGTGCTCCAGCGCATGTGCACCCACGCCGCCGGCCCCTACAACTACCAGAATATCGAGATCGACGGCAAAGCCGTATACACCAACAACCCCCCAGCCGGTGCATTCCGGGGGTTCGGCGTGACCCAGAGCAACTTTGCCTGCGAAAGCAACCTGAACCTCCTGGCAGGCATGGTGGGCATCACCCCATGGGAGATCCGCTACAGAAACGCCATCCGGCCGGGGCAGGAACTGCCCAATGGGCAGATCGCCGCGCAAAGCACCGCACTTGCGCAGACACTGGAAGCAGTGAAAAGCATATATGACGCACACCCCCGGGCCGGCATCGCCTGCGCCATGAAAAACGCCGGCGTGGGCGTGGGGTTGGCGGACTGGGGCCGCGCCCGCCTCACCGTGTCCGAGGGGAAAGTGCATATCTGGGCCGGGGCCAGCTGCATAGGCCAGGGGCTGGGCACCGTCCTGGAACAGCTGGTGGGGGAGGTAACAGGCCTTCCCGGGGATCATATCGTGTACGAAAACGCCCAGACCCACCTGGCGCCCGACAGCGGCGTCACCAGCGGCTCCCGTCAGACATTGATCACGGGGGAGGCCGCGATACGGGCCGCCCGGAAGCTGCGTGCGGACATGGACGTTTCGCCAAAGGGCGACCGCGGCGCCGGCGCCCATCCCCTTGGCGCCCTGGAAGGCCGGGAATACTATGGGGAGTACCTGGCCGCCACAGACCCCCTGGGCAGCCCCAAGCCCCACCCTGTGTCCCACGTGGCCTACGGGTACGCCACCCAGGTGGTGCTGCTGGGGGAGGACGCCCAGGTGGAGGAAGTGGTGGCTGCCCATGACGTGGGCAGGGCGGTTAACCCTCTCTCCGTGGAAGGGCAGATCGAGGGCGGCGTGGTGATGTCCCTGGGGTACGCCCTGACGGAAGATTTCCCGTTGGATCAGGGAAAACCCCTGCGCAAATTCGGCACATTGGGGCTGTTTCGCGCCGACCGGACGCCACCCGTCAAGAGCATCATCATTGAACAGAACACCGACCCCCTGTGTTTCGGGGCCATAGGCGTGGGCGAAATCGTCTCAATCCCCACACCTGCAGCCGCGGCAGGCGCCTACCTGCGCCTGGACGGCCGCTTCCGCGACAGCCTGCCCCTGGACGGCACGCCATATCGCAAATGAAGCGCCCTTTGCAAATCCACTTGACCAATCATATTATTTCATGTAAGATATCCATGTTTATTTCATATTATCGACGCCGGTCGAGCATTGTCCGGTGTTCCACAACATGAAAGGCGGGTTTGAACATGGCAAATGCAAACCAGGAGCGTTTTTGCGCCGGGATCGCGGGGGGCATCGAGACATTGGAATGGATGGTGCTCTCGGAAACAGTTGCCCACTTCAGGGGTGAGTCTGCGCTGGAACTGCTCACGGGGCTTTATACCGAGGTCTACCAGTGGCGGGTGGAGAGCAAGGATGCGGTGCCACTGGGCGCACTGGCCACCGCATATGCCGCGGTGCAGACCAAGGTCCTGGCAAAGCTCAAAGACCAAGGTCTGAAGGCCGATTTCGCCGCTGCCATCGCCACGGCCACCGATTTCCTGAACTATGCCAATTACATAAAGGCCCACCCGGACCAAATCAGCTCGCCGCACTCCCTCACATGCAACGAGCGCTTCCGCAAGGATCTGCTGAAAGCGCTCATATCCATTTTCGCCGCGCTGGCCGGCTATGCCTGCAGCGAGGAAACCACATTGTACAATAACGTCCTCGACCTGCTCTACCACTCCAAGGTGGGCAAATCCTTCGACAACCTCCTGGGCGTGGAAGGATTCAAGAGCCTCGGCGCGGTGTACGATGAGTACAAGACGGCGTTCTAAGACCTGCCCGACCATCCCCGCGCTGCCTCGCATACCATGCATAAGGCGCCCGCATGACGGACGCCTTTTTTAGGTGTACTCTTTATCCTTCCGCAACGATGGTATACCCGAGAGCGGAAACTCTTTCCATATCTGTGCGGTCTATTCGCCGCCACGCTTCGTTGTCATCGGTCGGTGTAGGCACCACTACACCTCCCTCTTCCGCCTTGTGTGGCGGCGAATATCCTCGCACAGTTACTGCAAATGTTTCCGCTCTCGGGTATATTGCTCCGCCAACTAAACAATGCACGTTCGACTTTAGTCTCAACTTTGCGCAAGGTTTAGTCGGCAAAGCAGTACCTTATCAGGTCACCACTTCCAGAAAGCTCGGGATCAGCTCGCCGCTGTAGTAGAACAGCCCCCTGCCCACCTGGTCCGCATCCCACACACGCTGGGGGTGGTCCGGATATGCGGTGTAGCCCCCCGCATAGGTCTCGATGCGGTTGCCCGAGGGCTCCCAGAAATAGATGCTAAGCCCCCGGGTGATGGCGTGGCGGGTGGGCCCGATGTCCAGTTTCAGGCGGTTGAGCGCGATCCAGTCAGCCGCATTGCCCACGTCTGCCCAGTCCTGCAGGTAGAAGCCCAGATGGTGCAGCTTGCCAGGCTCCGGGTACTCCACGAACGCCAGGTCGTGGGGCTTGTTGCTGCTGGTGATCCATGTGGCCAGCCGGTTCCCGTCGGGGAGATTGCACACTTCCGGCACATACATCCCGAACACTTCCTGGCAGAAACGCTCCGCCTCCATGATGTTCGGGCCGTAGAGCAGGAAATGGTCCATGCGCTGGGCACGCATCCCCCTGGGCGGTTTCGTCCAGATGTCCGGGTTGTGCAGCATGGGCTGCTGCTCGGCGGGCTCCACCTCGCTGTACACCTCGAACCGGTGCCCCGTGCAGATCGTCCAGCCGTAGCGCTTGCCGAACCCCGGCTGGTCTGAATTGGCCGGGACCTCGTCCACCTTGTAGCCGAACTTCACCACTTTGTCCTTGATTTCCTCCACGGTGTCCGCATCCGCGGCCTTGAACGCCACAAAGTCCAGCCCCGCCTTGTCCGTCTTGCGCAGCGTCACGGAATGGTGGTCGAACTCGTCGTACCCTTTCAGGCAGATCCGCCCGTCCTTCGTCTCGCACACCTTGTTCAGCCCCAGGATGTTTTCGTAGAAATTCAGCGTCGCGTCAAAATCCAACACCCTAAGCTGCACCAACCCCGGCCTCAAAGTCCCCTTGAACCCCATATATCCCTCCTTTTCCATGTGGGCAGCGCCCACCCAGCACGATACTCCGCTCCACGATCTTGCACAACGAATACCCTTGCTCCGTGCGGACCGCTTGCCTCCTCCTGCGCGATACACTGCTTCACTATCTTGCACAACCCCGGTCACGGCCACCTTCCCAGCGTCAGGTCTCCACGGGGCTTGACGCAGCACGTCAGTACCAGTCCATCCGCCTCCTGCGCCTCGCTGATATGAGCCCGGCTCATGGGCTTAACCACCTCATAGTCGCCGGACACCACCCGCATCTTGCATATGCCGCAGCCGCCGCCGCAGCACCCGTAGCGGACAGGGCCTTTCCCGGCATGGAGCATCGCCCCCATCACGAACTCGTCTTCCTTGCAGGGAAATGTTACCCGCGCATCCTCCACCGTTACCAAGAATGTACCCATGTCGCCACCACGCTTCACCCCGCCTTCGCCAACAGGTCCAATGTCACCGTCGGCAGACTCGCCAGGCAGGAACACACCCACGCTTCACCCCGCCTTCGCCAGTTGGTATGCCACGTCTATGATCATGTCTTCCTGCCCGCCGACCATGCCCCGCCTGCCCAGCTCCACCATGATGTCCCTTGGTTCCAGCTGGTACTTCTGGGCCGCCGTGTACACATGTAGGAGGAATGAGGAATACACCCCCGCATACCCCAGCATCAGGGAACCATTGTCAATGACCTGCGGCCTCTGCATGATGGGGTCCACCGCATCCTGCGCCAGGTCCATGAGCCCGTAGAAATCCACGCCGGTCCGGTACCCGTAGCGCTGCAGCACACCCGCCAGCACTTCCATCTGGGTGTTGCCCGCGCCCGCGCCCAGCCCCCGGAGCGTGGCGTCGATGTAGGTGGCGCCCGCTTCCAGCGCCGCCAGGGAATCCGCCATGGCCAGCGACAGGTTGTTGTGGGAATGCCAGCCCACGGGGATCTTCACCGCGGCCTTCACCGCCGACACCCGCGCCTTTACGTCCTCCGGCAGCAGGTACCCCGCCGAATCCGCCAGGTTGATGTAGTCCGCGCCGTAGCTTTCCATCTTCGCCGCCTCGGAGGCGATGCGCTCCGGCGATGCCATGTGGCACATCATCAGGAACCCCACCGCAAACATCCCGAGCTTTTTTGCGGCGTCAATGTGCTGGGCGGACACGTCCGCTTCCGTCACATGGGTCGCCACCCGCACCACATGGGCCCCGCAGTCCTGTGCATGTTTCAGGTCCTCGATGGTGCCGATGCCCGGCAAAAGCAGCACCGACATCCGTGTGTCTTTCAGGTGTTTCGCCGCGGCTTTCATCAGGTCGAATTCGTCGTGTTTGGAAAACCCATAGTTGTAGCTGGATCCCCCCAGGCCGTCCCCGTGGGTCACCTCGATGATGGGGACATGGCAGGATTCCAGGCCCTTGGCCAATTTCTCTGCCTGCTCCGGGGTGAAACTGTGGCGCACCGCATGGCTGCCGTCGCGCATGGTCATGTCCACGAGCTTGATCTCACGGCCACCGCCACCGGACGCGCCCTCACCGGCCGCACCCTCAGAGACCGCGCCGCCGGCCGACCTTTCGCCGGCCCCTTTGTCACCCGGCGCTGACACGCCCTTGACAGTGCCGGACGCACCAGAACCTGCGGGGCCTACAGTTGCCGCGCCGCCCGGCACTACGTTTGCTTCGCCCATCACCCCACCCCCTTGTCCAGCATACGCTTTGCGATCTTCTCCGCCGCAGCCACCGCCGCCGAGTTGATGATGTCCAGGTTCCCGGAATACTCAGGCAGGAAATCCCCCTGCCCCCGCACCTGCACGATCATGGTGAACAGGTCATCTTCCAGCAGCGGCGGCACCCGCACCTCATATCCCGGCACATATTCCCGCAGTTGCCCCACCATGTCGTCCACTGACCTACGGATGGCATCCGCGCCCACCGACGGGTCTTTCACCCGCACCCGTATGGTGTTGGTCATCATCAGGGGCGGTTCCGCCGGGTTTATCACGATGATGGCCTTGCCTTTGTCCGCGCCCCCCACCTTTTCCAGCCCGCTGGTGGTAGTTTCCGTGAACTCGTCCATGTTCGCCCTGGTCCCCGGCCCTGCGCTCTTGCTGGAGATGCAGGCCACGATTTCCGCATAGGCCGCGCCCGCCACCCTTTTCACCGCATACACGATGGGGATGGTGGCCTGCCCGCCGCAGGTGACCATGTTGATGTCCTGTTCGTTTTCCAGCTCGTCCAGGTTCACAGCGGGCACGCAGTACGGGCCCAATGCCGCCGGCGTCAGGTCCACCGACACGATGCCTGCCGCCCGCAGCGCAGGCGCATTGAACTTCACATGCGCC
>JAISUG010000098.1 GCA_031272185.1 Lachnospiraceae bacterium | reverse complement strand
CCGTTTCAATCCACGCCCCCCGCGCGGGGGGCGACGGCGGAATGCCCAAACCCGATCTACAGTCCGACGCCATTCCCGACAACTTTTCGTCAAAACGCCGAACCACCATCGTCGCATTCCGATAAATCTCAATAATTCAATCGATTTCACACCAAATTGCAGGTGCGAAACAAATTGCCAAATCATGTGCGATAGAGGTTCGCACCACTGATTATACAATCAGTGCTTCGTCAACATTGATGCTCGGCTTTATCCCGATATGCGTAACCTTGCTATGGTAATGTTCGCCGAGGTTGTAAAACCGCAGGCTGTCCTCTTCCTGATTGATGATTTTCACAAGTTCAGCCTCAAGTTTCCTGCGCTGCGCCCCATCGAGATGGCACTCAAAAACCGAGTTTTGAACCCTCTGCCCGTAATGTATGCATGTCTTGGCCACCTTGGACAGCCGCTTCTTCCCTGCAGCACTCTCAGTGCTGACATCGTACGTCACCAGCAACATCACAACCCACCATCACCCCCCATCGTGACAGAATCGCGACCATTCACCTGCGCTTCACTTCCACAAAAACGGTGGATAAGCGTCCAAATCCCCCCGGATCGCCCGAGCCAGCAACATGGCTTGCACATACGGAACCAACCCCCATTCCAACCGCTCATCCAAAAATGGATGGGTAATCATCTCCTTTTTCCGTTCCTGCCATGCGCTGACAAACCTCTTTCTGGGTTCATCTTTCAAATGAACCGCTCGGCTTTCCGTCGTCTTGAAGTCATTCGGGTTGATCTCCTTGCGGTTGACAAGTGTCAGGACAAATCTGTCTGCCATCACCCCGCGCAGCTCCTCCATCAAATCCAAGGCCAAGGAACACCTGCCCGGGCGATCCCGGTGCAAAAACCCCACATAGGCATCCAAACCCACGGTTTCCAGCGCCGCCTCACATTCATGGGCGAGCAGCGTGTAGGCAAACGAAAGCATGGCATTGATCGGGTCAAGGGGTGGCCTTCGGCCTCTTCTGACGAACTTGAACTTATCCTTGTTTTGCAGGATCAGAGAGTCAAATTCCCCAAAATATGCACTGGCGGCATTCCCTTCCAAAGCACGCAAAGCATTCAAATCCCCGCAAGACTGTACGCTTTCAATGAGGCTTTTCAGCTGCCCAGACACATCTTTCAACCGCTCCGTGTCCAGGCGCATCGGGTAGTCCCTTGTAGCCCTTTCCAGAAGCCACCGTGCATTGTAAATCTTTCCTGCAATGAAATTCTTCGCATAGGACAAGCTGCGTTCCTCGGAATCCGAGATGCGGTACTGTTCCTTGCGCAGCACCACATTTCCACGGCTCTCACCAATCACCCTGCCCAGGAACTGCCCACTGGAACTAAGGAAAGTCAGCGCGATGTTCCTTTGTGCACAAGCCCCCATCAGTGCGGGGCTGGCACCTGCCCAGCCGAACGTCACTATCCCCTCGATGTTGAGCAGGGGCAACCGCAACAAAGTCTGTTCCCCCTGTTGCACAATGACATTTTCCTGCTGCAGGGACAGGCGGGCATCCGGTGTCGTCACATAAAGGGTGTTCATCAGTTTTCGCACGTGCGTTCCTCCAGATATTTCTTCGCAGACAGCGCCTTGTTCAGCACGGGCATGCAGACATCCACCAATGAACACTGTTTGCACCAAGTCCCCGTCTTTACCTTGGGTATGTGCCTGCGTGCGAACATGTCGTGCATTTCCTTGGCTATGGAAGAAACCTTATCCCGCAACCCCTCTGTGAATTCCACGGCCTCCCGCCGATGGGATTCCCCATAAAACAATGCCCCCTCCGAAACGTGGCACGCCAGCATCTCTTCCAGGCACATCGCCTGGGCGCAAAGTTGCAGCCTGTCGCAGTCATCAGCCTTCTGTTTCCCCCTCTTGTACTCGATAGGGTATGGACTCCACATCCCCTTTTTACCTATCAAAGGCACCCCTTCCGGGTCGGCATGGAACTCCACCACGTCGCATTGCCCCGACAGCCCTAGGGTCGGTGATGATATCCGCAGGCCGCTGACGATGAACACATCCCCCCGCTTTTCATGTCGTGATTCGTCATGGGCGCGTTCATGCATGACGCTGCCATCTACGGTCCTCCAGTTATCCGCCCACGCCACCTCTATCGTCATCAATGCCCATTGCCGGCGGCAAAAGGAGAAATGTTGGATTCCGCCCAACTGCAAGTAATCGTCTTCCGAATATGTCACGGTTTGCATATCGTCACCCCGGAAGGCGCCTCCCCAACCGTCACGGTGTAATCCTCATACCTGCGGGGCACTTTCACCCCATCGTTGAGCTTTACATTCACCAGTTCAAACAGCTTGGCTGAATGCGCATTGCCCAGTTCGGAATCATGTTTGAACACGATCAATTCGCGCAGTGTCATCTTCCCGCGCGCGGCGGAGCGGTCGAACTCAAACATATTTTTGATGGCTTCCCACAAAAGCGTCAGGTCTCCTTCATTGAACCCAGTGATTTTCCTGGCCAGGTTCGCCGAGACAAACCCCTCCTGACGGTACAGTCCATAAGGCACTATGTGCTTCCGTCCCATCTCCGTGGATGCCGTCTCCGCTTTTTCGTCCGTGGTGATCGCCACCCGGGTGATGGTGATTTCCTGGGGTACGATGGGGTCAATGCTCTTCCCGAACGCCAGCTGCACCGGCCCACGCACCTGCCCGGCGACATTGGACAGTTCCTTGTCTTTTGCTGCGGTGGTCATCACGGCACCAAATGTGCGGATGTCATAAAAATGGTCACACATAAATTTTCGGAACCCCAAGCTCTTCTCATCGCCTTTGGGTTTCTCTTTTACTGCCTTCACTCCCAGATCATCTTGGCTGTTCAATGATTTGCCTTGCTGGACGTAAATGTCGAACCCCGCCTCCCCTTCCTTGACCATCTCCACATAGTTGCGGATCTTCCTTTTGATGCACACATCCGTCACGATCCCATGCCCCGTCTCCGGGTCCAGGCGCGGCATGTTCCCTGCATCCGGGTCCCCATTGGGGTTTCCGTTTTCCACGTCGTAGAGCATCACGAATTCATAACGGTTTTTGATGGCCTCACTCATTAGGTGTGTCCTCCTTCACTCTTTTCGTGTAAAACACCTGCATCTGATGATAGTATCCGAGGATAAACTTGCCCTGGTCGTCCAGCCCCAGCGTTCCCGGGAATGGCTCGGTCACATCCAGTTTCCCCAGAAGCTCGGTTTTCAGCTTCTCATAAAAAACCTTGATGCCACCCTCCAGTTTCGCAGTATGGTGCACGGAGAGTTTGAGCAGCGTCGGGAACACGCTGGCTGGGTTCGCACAGGCCGATGCGAAGTACCGTTCCTTGATGGTCGTGTTCAGCCCACCTCCGGATGCACTGTTTTGCAACTGCTCCAATGTTGCAAACAGCCGCCCCAGCACATAGGGTTTGTTGTCAGAATCCGGGTTCAATGCCACAGTCGCCACCTCTCTTTCATTGAAGTTCCTTATCAGGACTGCTTTGATTACTGCAGCCTTGCTCCGATTCACATCCCCCCCTGCCATGATTCTGGACAGCAACGCATTGTACAATGTCATGGGGTATCTTTCACCGCTGGTAATCGCTTTCAGCAGCTGCCCACCAAGCAGTGGCGCCGCATCCTGGGCCTTTCCTTTCACCGTCGTTTCCGACAGGATGATCCATGGGGGGATGTTCGGGAATTTTTCAGGATTCTTTTTAGGGGATTCGTACACTTCCATATTCTGGTAGTGTTTCAGCACGTTCCCTATCACCTTTTCAAACGTGTTCCTGTAAAAATAACGTATGCTGATGCGCCCGGCGTTGGGCGACAGGCATAGGATGTAAAACGTGCGCTCCGGCCGGCAGTTTTCAGGGACGATAGCCCTTCCGGAGACAAATGCTTTCACCAGGCTGTCCAGCTGTTTCGCATCGCTCTCCTTTGGCTCCATCGTCCAGGAAAAAACCTCCGCTTCCTCCTCGCCGCCTTCCTCTGCCCAGTATACCAGCGTATCACCCGCAAGGAACCTATGGTGTGAATCGTTTGCCAAGAGTTCGTTCAATGCCGTCACATAGGCAAAAGATGAATATTGGCCTATGTCCGCCGCCGGGTCGCTGGCGCTCTTCCCGTAGGAAGCGAAGCTCTCAGCATTAACGCTGACCAGCGGTTTCTTTCCCATGGAAACACCGCGGAGGTTCACTTCCCCCTGCAGCCTTTTGAGCGTGTCAATTTCTCCCGTGACCAAGTCGCGTACCGGGTCCTCGTCGGCAGATTCTGCGTAATGCTTCTCCCATGCCTCGCATATCCCGGCATCCTCATACGCATATTTCCCGTCCACCATGAAAACGCAGTCATTGCGCATTTCGGTTAGCTCTTCCGGCAGTTCGTGTTCCAAGGCAAAATAGTTTTTGATGGCCTCGGCCACCCCTGAATGGACATTTTCCAATATCGAACGGTGGAATCTGGCGGATTCCTTCCGTTTTGACGATGCTGCCTTTATTAGTTTTTCCTTTTGGGCGGTCAGGTCGGTTTTTGCGGTTTCGCTGGTCGCCTTTTCAATGTCCGCCTCGATCTTTTTTGTCACCGGAACCCCAAAAATGTACTCCGCTTTGTCACATAGGAAAAATGGGCAAATCGCAACAGTGCGCGTCGGGGTATCGGGCAGCGACAGCATGCGTCGCGTCTTTTTCCCATCAACAGACTGCTCCAGCGGGATGACCGCCATGATGTTCCCATCCCGGTCCAGGTTCAGCGCGAAATCCGCCGCACGCTGCTTCCAGCCGAGTTTCTCCCCGCCGCTGTCGCGGTAGCGCTCCACCAAAGCCTGTAGTATCATCGCAGCACCTCCTCGGGTTTCGGCAGTTTGATGACCCCCCGCTTCATGCTGGCCATAAAGTACGTCGGCTTGAAATTCGTGACATTGCCATCGGCGTCTTTCTCGTAGTCGATATCGTACAGCATCAGGCCAAACTCCCTGTCCTCCTGGATGGAGGGCGCCGGCATCTCCCCATCCTCCACCAACCACACATCAGCAGGGAATTCCCTGGTTCCCAAGTATGGATGATGGTAACACTGGCCTTTGCGCAGGCGGCGTTTGATCTCATCGGCGAATTTCCCGCTATTGAAGGCGCCATCAGGGAGCCTGTCCCCATCCCCCAGACGGGCGGGTTCGAAATGCGCCGTGACCACATACTTCACATCGACCAATGCCATCGTCGCCCGCTGTGTCCTGTCGTCCGACGCATAGATGTGATCTTTGCTGACAGACGCCTTGCTTTGGACCTCGTTGCGGCGGATATTTTCAAACCGGATCGGGTTGCACACCCTGATTTCGTCTATCACGTATTTGATGGCCGGCTTCCAGAACACCGCCTCCAGCACCCCCCTGGCCGCACTGGGGGTGATGACGTCGTAACTCACCCGCTCCACCTTGAGTTCCGGGCGGGAAAAACATGCATAAGCACCGCTGATTTCCACTGTCACCGCCAACTGTATCACCGCCTTTCTGACCCTCAGATAATGATCGCATCCCCCGTTTCCACTGTCAGCGACACGCCAAACCTATCATCATAGAAACCCCCTGCCAATATACTGATGGCTTCGTCCACCCGCTCGATATATCCCGACCTTTCCAGATTCCGGAAATCACCGGGGTAAAGCGACACGCTGTATTTCTGCATCTCCCGTAGCAGTGGTTTGCTGCGCTCCCCCCTGCGCAACCGATTGCATATGACCGCCGATCCAGGCACGTCGATGACCACCGTCTTTGATATCTCTTCAATCAAGTGGAACTTTTCAGCCACGCTCTTGAACGGGAACGACATACCCGCCGGGACTCCCTCGTCAAATGCCGACACAGCTTTCTTCACGTCCAGCCCCTCTTCTCCGATGAAATAGCGCAGCTGCACGAAGTAATCCTCGATGGCATCCAGTCCGCCTATATCCTCATGTTTGCGTGCCGTATGTTCAAAAGCAGCTATGTTTCGTTTGATTTCCGCCATAGGCTTCGCGTCCTCGAACTCGAACACCGTCACGACAGCGTCCTCCCGTTTTTGTGTTCCCTCCCGGTTGCAACGACCAGCTGCCTGTATGACACTGTCCAGACCTGCCTTCTCCCGGAACAGTTTGGGGAAATCCACGTCCACCCCGGCTTCCACCAAACTGGTTGAAACCACCACGCATTCTTCCCCCTCCCGCAACCGTCGCCGCACTTCATCCAGCACACGGCTTCTCTCCAATGGGTACATGGTCGTTGACAAATGCAGCGATCCGGGCACCATCTTCACCAGTTCCTGCGCCCGTTTGCGGGTATTCACGATGCAAAGCGCTTGCCTTTGTTCCCGCAAGCGTCCGGCCATCTGTTCAGTGGTCAGCGGTTCTGTTTCCAAGATAAAATCCACCCGCCGGAAGAATTCGTACATGCTCTTTGGTTCTGGGTTTATCTCCTGTATCTCCAAAGGCTTGAAATACTCATCCAAGGCGCTCTGCGTGGCCGTGGCCAAAACAGCGGTGCAGTTGCAGTTGCTCACCAATTCCCGTATCGCCGCCACACAGGGATACAGATATGGCAGCGGCAGCATCTGTGCCTCATCGAAAACGATGACGCTCCCGGCGATATTGTGCAGTTTCCTGCATGGCGAACCCTTGCTTGCAAACAAACTCTCGAAAAACTGCACGTTTGTCGTAACGATAACCGGCGCATCCCAGTTTTCCACCGCAAAGCGTTTCCGTGTGCTGCGGCCCGCGATCAAGGGGGTGCTTCCACCGCCTTTCGGATGCTTCCAGGCCTTGGCTGTTTGCGAAGCCCCGCCCCCGGCAAAAGCAGTTTCGCATTCGGTCTCTATGCTGTCAGCGTTTTCATCCTCGGCTTCACCGTCGTAATCGACACCACTGTGATGCTGGACGACATTGCCCTCCCCCAGGATGTCCTCAAACACCTTGGCATTCTGTTCAATGATGCTGCAGTACGGGATCACATAGATTACCCGCCTGAGCCCATGTTTGAGGGCATGTTTCAACGCAAACGCCATACTGGCGATGGTCTTCCCGCTCCCGGTGGGCGCTGTCAGCGAGAAAAGCCCTTTGTCTGATTTTGCCGCATCCAGGCAGGATTGCAGCAGCTCGGTACGCTTCCGGTTGATTCCACCTTTCGGTGCATTGAAACGCTCGATATGTGCTTCCAGCCGCCCCCAAAGCATCCGGATGTCGTCAAATCCATCGCCACGGACCCCGCCCTTGGCGGAAAATGCTTCCGCATCCAGCCTGTCCGCATCCACCAACGACGAAAAGAGCATCCGCGTGAGAAAAGCAAGCGAAAACCCATGATGCCCTTTGGTCGGTTCCCAAACCGGCGAGAGTTTTTCGTTCGGTTCGATCCGACCTTCCGGGATTTCCGCCCGGAACGCGGAGTAGTCGGGAATACTGCCATTTTGCAAACGATAGTACAATGAGCCTGCTTCCGGCTGGCTCTTCGAACCACCGTCAGGCAGCCCCGCATGGTGTCCCGCCACACAGTAGGCTGCCAGCAAAGCAAGCATGTTTTTGCCGTCTGCCGCCAGTTCCCGTGCACCGGCAGTGGAATGGTCAACCCTTATATTCTCCCCGCGGATTCGTTTCTGGAACTCCCGGGAGTATTTCCCGAGGTCGTGGCACGAACCCATCAGCCATGCGATTTCCCGTGCGCCGAAAACCTCCGAAAAACCAGCCGCCATCTTGGCCACATTGTTCAAATGCTCGATAAGTGGCTGGTTGCGGACTTCCCCAAGCCCCGCTTCCACGCTGGTCCGTGCGATATAGCAACCCCCAAACCCATCAGCCATCCGACCCGCCCATCCTTGTGGTTCATTTGCTGCTTGCACCGCGCATATCACGTTCGTCTTTTTCCGGCTATCAGGCCCCGACAAAGAACACGCGGCGGTACAAGCAAAACACTCATATTCCGATCGTCTTTTTTCGGCTATCAGGCTCCGACAAAGAACAAGCGGCAATATATGTAAAACACTCATATCCGATCGTCTTTTTCGGTTCACAGCCCCCATGGAACCCTCTGGGGTCTATATTGCAAAGTATAACAATAACATCCCACCCTGTCAAACTATTTCGACGCACTCTGATGATGCTGCGCCTCTCCCACCACAACCGTTTCCCATCATCCCCCAGCGTGAGCGCCCCGGCTATCCATGCTGCAGGACAGCAGTTCCACCATATCAACCACCCCGAAACCTCTCCCACCACAACCGTTTCCCATCGTCCCGCAGCGTGACCGCCCCGCTTTCCATGGTTTCCAGCACGGTCACACCATGCGCTGCGAGCACTTGCAGGGTGGCGGGGTGGGGGTGGCCGTAGGAGTTGTCCGCCCCGCAGGAGATCACCGCAAACGTCGGCGAGAGCAGGTCTATCCATTCCGGAGTCGTGGAAAACCGCGACCCATGGTGCGCCACTTTCAGCACATCCACCCCGGCCAGTTCCCCGCGCAGCGCCTCGCTGCGCCCCGCATCTGCCAGCAGCTCCCCCTCGCCGGAGCCGCTCATGTCGCCGGTCAGCAGCAGATGCGTGCCGCCGCATCCCACATCCAGCACCAGCGAATCCTCGTTGCGGTCCCTGTAGGATGCAGCCACCGTTGCATCTTCCTCCACATACGGGTAAATGCAGGCGATCTCGGCCGCAGGCCCCAGGATAGAGTCGCCCGCGTTCATGTAGCAAACATCCGTCCCGTTTTCCATAGCCAATGACTCCAGTTTCTCATATACCTCATCCCCCCGGCCCCTTGCCGGCAGCACCAGATGCCGCACGTACACATCCGAATCTGCACCCAGCAGGTATTTCAACCCGTTGGTATGGTCGGCGTCCCCATGGCTGACGATGGCATAGTCCACCTCGTCCACCCGGTTGCAGAGCAGGAAAGGCTCCAGCCGTTTCTCCCCCACATTTTTGGCATCGGAACTGCCGCCGTCCACCAGCACCCGCAGCCCTTGCGTTTCCAGGAAAATCCCATCCCCCTGCCCCACGTCCAGGAACGTGGCCGACATTCCGGTCGGGCGGATATGCCCCATTGCGAAGAAACCGGCGACCACGAACACAGCCGCGCCCACAGCCATCCCCATCCTGAAGCCGCACCACCCAGGCAATGCCGGACTTCTCCATCCGGCTGCGCATCCGCCAAACATTTTCGTATTACGCATGCCTCCCATCGTCCACTTCGCCAACACTGCATCCATCCCTCGCCGCACCCACACTGCGCCCATCTTCTCCCGCAACCACGCTGTACCCATCTCCCGGTGCACCCACACCGCACCTAGCCCCAGCGCCAGCACGCCATAATAAACCCCGATCTGCCACATCGCCGGTCTTCCCAGCAGCACGCGGGCGTGGGGCAATGCGCCGAACCAGCCGCACAGCAGCTCATAGAAGCGCAGTATGTAATGCCCCGCCCCCATGGCGACGATCCCTGCGGTCACGCTGACAAGCGCCATGCATGCCCCCAGCACCGCAGAGAGCATGAGATACCCCGCCAGGGGGATGACAAACAGGTTCAGCACTGCGCCATATGTGGGGTAATAAAAGAAATGGTACACAACGATGGGGAACGTCACCAGATGGAAGCATACGCTGGCGCACACCACCTTCCCTGCCATAGCCGCAAGGCGGAGCCATCTCCTTGAATCCTTGGCATTCCTTTCGCCTCTTTCAGTAACCTGACAGATTTTCGCTGCACTTCCGAAGGCACGCCTTCCATTGCAATGTGCACTGTACTTCGCATTGCACTTCGCACTGTACTTTCCATCGCACTTTCCACGTGCCTCCCACACCCCCCATACCCAGGGCGAGAGCACCCCTACGGCGAACACCGCCCCAAAAGACAGCTGGAAAGATGCCTGGATCATGAGGATGGGCCGGTACAAGAGCAGCAACACACCGGCCAGCGACAGTGCGCTCAGCCTGTCATAGGTCCTCCCCAGATAAGCACCCAGCACCTGCGCCAGGAACATGATCACCGCCCGCACCACCGTGGCGGATGAGCCGGTGAGGATCCCATAGCTCACCATGACCAACGCCCCCAGCATGCCGCTGATTCCATACCCCAGCCCACATCGCCGCAGCAACCGGAACAGCCCCATCCCCAAAAACGTGATATGCAGTCCGCTGATGGCCAGCAGGTGGGCGATGCCATTGTCACGGTACGCCTTTTGCACCTGGGGGTCCAGGTCCGTCCGATCCCCCAGGAGCATCGCCTCCAAAAGCCCCAGGTCCTCATCTGCGCAGATGGAGCGCAGCGCGGCGCGAAACCGCTCACGCAGACGGCTAAGCCCGTCCAGATACGGGTCATAGCGCCGGTCTGCCACCTGCGCCCACTTGGAGCTGACCTGGTAGCCCACCCCCACGGACCTTTCATAGGTATACATGTCGAATTCCCCTGGATTTGTGGCCTGCCGGGGCCATTTGAGCTTCCCCTCCACTTGCATCTTCATGCCGATGCGCAGTTGACCCTCCCCCGAGGCCACTGTACCTCCATCATACGCTGCCCCTTCACTGCCCGTTGCACCGCCTGCAGCATTTTCATTCACGGCAGAGCCCACACCTGTCACGTCATTTTCTGCGCTGCATGACCTACACATGAGCGCATAATCCCGTGCCGTCATCCACGCCAGCACATCCTCGTCCAACCGCACCGCAAGCGTGTCCACCTGCAATCCGTGCGATCCCCCATCCGGTCCATTTACAACTGTTCCCAACTTATCCCCAACGTCGCCGCCAACTGCTTCCTCCGTATTGGTTTCCCCTGGCATCGCAAACACAAACCGCGCCCCCCCGAGGACCACCGCCACGCTATCCCCGTAGTCCGTGACGCGCCGCACGGTGCCCTCCACCGTCCCGTAGGCCCCCAGAAACCCCGGCGGCTCTTTCCCATTTTCCACCCAAAGTCGCCCCGCCGACAGTAGGACCACGACAAAAAGAACCCCCAACAAAGGTCGTTGCAAAATAACCCCTCCCCCGCATTATTCAACTAAACTGCCATCCACCGTGATGTAATTGATATGTGCAAATGCTTCAGAACCCATCTGAATGCAACAAGACTCTTGCGAAACCATTTATGAATCGAACAATGATACATTATTTCGAAATATGCGCAAAGCAATAGATCCGCTGCCGTTTCGCAGCCTCACTTCCCGCTTGGCGTGCTTTCGCCGTCGCCTCAGACATCGCCCCTCCCGCTTGGCTTACTTTCGCCGTCGCCTCTGTCGTTGCCCGTCGTGCTTGGCTTGCCTTCGCCGTCGCCTGTGCCGGCGCCCGCCCCGCTATCGGTCGCTTCCTTCGCCTCCACCCGCGCCCTGTCCACATCCTCTACGCTCCCGATGAAATCCGCCGGGCCAAACACCCCCACCGGGTTGCCGTGTGTGTCCATCAGCGGGATGTCCCCGGTATAGATGCAGATGTAGTCAATGCCCTCGACCTGCGTCAAGGTCTTGGCCAATGCGGCGCGGGCCATCACTTCCTGCCAGGCGGGCCATAACCCCGTGTCGGTATAGTTTACGTCAAAATTCACGTTGAGCACTATGTCCTGCCTGGTGTACCCCAGGTACTCCACACTTTCGGTAGGTATGGGGCATATGCCGCCGATGTCCGGCGGGATGTCAAAAAAACGTTCCAGCAGTTCGTCCACCAAAGCATCTGCGTCAGTGGTTTCGGTTTGGTACGGCACCGATGCCAGCCGGGTGAGTTCGGTGTCCAGGTAATATATGTCAAATGTGTGGGGCTCCGCCCCCGCATTTCCCTGTGGCCGCTCCGGCGCAACGCCTGCGCACCCGGTGAGAAGCTGCGCCAAACCCAGGAAAACACATACAAAGAAAGAGGGGCCCCGTCCGGTGCGCCCCCATCCCCGACCTTGGCCTTTCCCCCGAACATCCATCACTTTGCCCATGCCTCCCGATTACCCCCACTCCCCTATACCCTACTTCGTACTACCTGCACCCTACTCTCTCTTCTCAGCCTCCTACTACCTGTCCCCTATGTCCTTTATCCTACACTCTCCACCATACCCCCTACTCCCCACACCCTACCCCGCATATGTCAGGGGTATGCGCACCGTGAACGTGGTGCCTTCCCCCTCATTGCTTTGCACGGTGATGGTCCCCTTCATCATGAGGACCGCATCCCTGGCAATGGAAAGGCCCAGCCCCGTGCCGCCACTTTCCCGGCTGCGCGCCTTGTCCACCCTGTAGAACCGCTCGAAGATCTGCCCCTGGTGTTCCTCCGGGATGCCGATGCCATTGTCCGCCACCTTCAGCAGGAAGTGTTTGTGGTCGGCATCCACGGTGACCCGCACGAACCCGCCGGGCCGGTTGTATTTGATGGCATTTTCCACCAGGTTGCTGAGGATGGCCATGGTTTTGCCCTCGTCCACGTCGGCCCGCACTTCCCGAATGCTTTCAAAGATCAGCTCCACCCGGCTTTCGTCGGCGACGGGGCGCAGCCGCTTTAGCGCCAGTTTTGCCAATGCGCCGATGTCCGTAGGCTCTATATCCAGCTGGGCGCCGGTTTGGTCCGAGATGACCAGGTTCAGCAGGTCGTCAATGATTTTGCTCTCCCTGTCGATCTCGTCGGATATGTCGGACATGAATTCCCGGTACAGCTCCACCGGGGCGTCATCCATCGCCATCAGGGAGTCCGCCAGCACCCGGATGGAAGTTATGGGCGTTTTCAGCTCATGGGAAACATTGGACACAAATTCGTCCCGCAGTTCGTCGGATGAGCGCAGCCTCTCCAGCATCCGTTCCAATGCGATGCCGATGCCGCGGGTTTCCGCAAAAACACCCACCCTGATTTTTTCGTCCAGATGCCCTTCCGCGATGCGTCCCAGGGAGGACTGAAGACGGCCAAAAGGTCGCAAGAAAGCTGCTGCGCCCCACAGCCCCAAGAGCAGTATTGCAGAGAACACCACAATCAGCAAAAACGTCGCCCGGGCATTCTGGGCTTTGGCGATCTTCAGGAGCGTTTCGGCCGAAGCCGTGACCAGCAAGACCCCCGCCACCCCGTGCTCCGGTGAGTCGCCGTATATCGGTACCGTCAATGCGTAAAACCTTTGGTCCTTGTAAAACCTGTAAAGGTTCTCACCCAAGAAACAGCGGATGACCTCCCCCGCCGCCACGGTTTTGCCCACATCCTTGCCCAGGGTGTCCCACACCACCCTCAAGTCGCTGCCCACCAGGAGGATGCGCCCGTCGCTTAACTGGGCATACCCCCGCAATTCCCCCTCCACACCCGCATCGGGGCCGGAGCCGTCCAGATACCCCGTGCGGCTCATTTCTTCGCCCAAGAGCCCCAGCTGGGCGCTCAGGTTCTCCATGCGCCCGTCAACCAAGCTCTGCAGGGAGGCATCCACCAACACCAGTTCCTGCACCAGCAGAGGCACCACCCCGGCAAACAGCAAGAGCAGCACGAACACCACGCGGATGCTCAGGTACTTCCGGAAAAAGGCGGCCATGGCGCATCAAGCCCGCAGCATGACGGTGGCGGCGACACCCAATGTACCCGGCCCCACGTGGGTGGCTATGCTAAGGGACATATGATCCAGGAAGATTTC
The DNA here is from genome assembly GCA_031272185.1 of Lachnospiraceae bacterium. Taxonomy (GTDB): domain Bacteria; phylum Bacillota; class Clostridia; order Lachnospirales; family Lachnospiraceae; genus JAISUG01. Next base: position 3,815 of record JAISUG010000098.1, on the reverse strand, counting down.
CCCTGTCTTGGGGAACGCCGCTTCCAGCTCGGCTTTCATCTCCAAGGCATCCTCCAGGCATGCGCCGTGCACCACTTCCAGCCATGTGTGCTCAGCCTCAGGGTCATGGAACCTCTCCGCCAGGTCTTTCTTGATGGCGGCCACCATCAGGGACTTGCCCTGCTTGCGGGTGCGGGCCTTGGCAAACGCGTCCAGCTTGCCGCCGTTGACGATGAGCACCGGCTTCAGCTGCAGCAAAGTGCCCAGGGCCGCGGCGGCCGGGGTGATCCGCCCGCCCTTTTTCAGGTATTTGAGCGTGTCCAGCAGCGCATATATGACAGAGTCGGATATCGTTTTGTCCAGATGCTCGCGTATCTGTGCGGCGCCCCACCCCCGCCTTGCCAGCTCCGCGGCGTCCAGCGCGGACTGGCGCTGGGTGATGGAGATCCGGCGGTTGTCCACCACCTGCACCCTGCCGTCGTAGTCCTGGGCCAACATGTGGGCGGTCTCATAGGTGGTGCTGAGCGCGGCCGACATGGGGATATGCACCAATTCGTCATACTCTTCCAGAATCCGGTCATACATCTCTATCACCGAGCCCGGCGCCGGCTGGGAAGTGGAGATATCCGACCCACCCGTCAATTTCTGATAGAAGTCCTCCCGGTCAAAATCCTTGTCCTCCAGCAACACTTCCCCGTCGATAATAAACGGCATGGGCAGCACGAAGATGCCCAATTCCTTGGACTGCGCCTGGGTTATCCCGCTGTTGCTGTCCGTCATCACCGCCACACTCATCACACACCTCCGATTCCGACACGTTGTCATTCCCGGCTGCCAGCCGCAGCCTATCTCCGCCCATACACTGTAGCCTTGTTGCCGGCCGGCGCCGCCGCATTCCCTGCGGCCTGACGCGACCTATTGCCGGCGTCGCCTTTCAAGCACATTCCCGCGCATGCCCCGTCGGCCACCCGATTCTCATGCTATCCGGTTCGCTATCTGGTACATCTGGTAATACATCCCTTTTTCTTCCAGCAGCTTGCGGTGGTTGCCTTCCTCCACGATGGCATTGTCCGCCAGCACCAGTATCCTGTCCGCATTCTGTATGGTAGTCAGCCTGTGGGCAATGGTGATGGTGGTGCGCCCGCGGCTTAAGTTTTCCAACGACTGGGAGACCATGTATTCGCTCTCGTTGTCCAGGGCGGACGTCGCCTCGTCCAGTATCAGGATAGGTGGGTTTTTAAGGAAGACCCTGGCTATGGAAACCCGTTGCTTCTGCCCGCCCGAGAGCTTCACCCCCCGCTCCCCCACGTATGTCCGGTATCCATCCTTGAGTTCTGATATGAACTCATGCGCGCCGGCCAGCTTCGCCGCCTCCACCACTTCCTCTTCGGTCGCCCCCGGCCGCCCGTACTCGATATTTTCGAAAACGGTCCCGGAAAACAGGTAGACGTCCTGCTGCACCACGCCGATGTGCCCCCGCAGGCTCTCCAGCGTCACTGACCGGATATCCTGCCCGTCGATGAAGATCGCCCCGGAAGTGGTGTCATAGAACCTGGGTATCAGGTTGCAGAGGGTGGTCTTGCCACCCCCGGATGGCCCCACCAACGCCACTTTCTCACCCGGTGCGATGGTCAGGTCGATGTCATGGAGCACTTTCGTGTGGTCGTCCGGGTATTCGAAAGACACGTGGTCAAACCTGACGGCGCCCCGCACATCGTGCAATGGTACGGCCCCGGGCTCATCGAGGATGTCGATCTTCGAGTCCATGATCTCCACGAACCGCTCGATCCCCGTCATCCCCCGTTGGAACTGCTCCGCGAACTCGATGATGCGCCGTATGGTGGCAAGCAGCGTGGTGATGTAGAGAGTGTACGCCACCAGGTCCCCAGGGGAAATGCGCCCGCTTATGAGGAACATGCCCCCGGCCACGATGACCACGGTGTACATCAGCCCGTCGAACATGCGGACGGTGTCCTGGAACGCCGCCATGTACTTGTAGGTTTCCCGCTTGATGTCCAGAAACTGCAGGTTGTTGTCGCGGAATTTGGAGATTTCAATGTCTTCGTTGGCGAACGCCCTCACCACCCGGTTGCCCAGGAGGTTGTCCTCGATCTTCGCGTTCAGCTCACCGATGTGGTTGCGCTGCTTCAGGAAAGCCAGGCGCACCCTGAGGTTGAAATAGCTGCATGACACCGCCATGATGGGCACGAAAGCGAAAACCACCACCGTCAGCAGCAGGTTGATGCGGGCCAGCACGGCGAAAGAAACCACGGTCTTGACCACCGCGATGAAAATCTCCTCGGGCCCGTGGTGGGCGAACTCCGTCACGTCGAACAGGTCGCTGGTGATCCGCGACATGAGCTGCCCGACCTTGGTGTTGTTGAAATAATTGTCAGAGAGCTTCTGCAGGTGCTCGAAAGCATCCTGGCGCATGTCGGTTTCCATCCGGGCGCCCATCACATGCCCGGTGTAGGCCATGTAGTAAGCCGCCAGCCCGTCGACCACCCGCAGGAAAAAGTACAGCCCCCCCACCGTCACGACCGTCCGCGCGGTCAGGTTCGCCATGTCTTGCAGCCCCTGGTTCGTGATGTAGCGCAGGATCATGGGCAGCACCAGCTCGCAGACAGTGGTCAGCGACGCACACAGCAAGTCCAATACCATTATGGCGCGGTACTTCCCATAATATGGCACGAACCGCCGCAGCAATTCCCTAGTTGTCAATGTATTACCTTCTATCTATATAATTACAGCAAATACCATCACAGCCTATACAGCTGCAGCCTTTACAGTCACAGCCTTTACAGTCACAGCCTGCATCGTTACAGCTTTACTGGCGGCTGCTTCACTGCCACACACCGGCGGCGTTTATATAGTACCCGTCGATGTATGTGTTCACGGCCATGTGCCCATACCCCGGGTAGAAATAATACCACTTCCCGTCCAGGTTCCGCCAACCCTCCGCCATAGCCCCGCTGCCCGAGTCGAAGTAATAGTACAGGTTCTGCGGGCTGACCCACCACCCGGTGATCATGGCGCAGCTGGCGTCGAAGTAGTACCAGCGCTCGCTGATTTTCTGCCATCCGGCCACCGCATAACCGTCGTCATTGAAATAGTACCATTTGTCGTCGATTTTCTCCCATGACCCTTGGGGGTTGCCGCCGGAATCATAGTGGTACCACCAAGCGCCGTTGCCCGACTGATACCATTTCCCCTTGGCGGTGGTGGCGGCAAACGCCGGCATGGCTGCGGCCATCACGAAAACACCAACCAGAACCGCCGCCATCAAATGCACGAAAACCCTTCTTGCTTTCTCCATCGTCGCTCGCTCCTTTCTCGTCAGTTCATCTGTGACTACGAAACAAAACCCAACCTTTCGGTTCCAGAAAACCCAACCTTTCGGTTCCAGAAAACCCAACCTTTCGATTCCAGAAAACCCAACCTTTCGATTCCAGAAAACCCAACCTTTCAAAAGTTTACCATAGTACAGATGAAAATACAAGATTGACCCGGACAAAACTTTCTCCCCGAAACCAGCCAAGGTTACAGTTCACTCCCATGTCAGGGAGAACCCGTGCCGCCCAGACGCACGAGGCTGCTGATTGACCGTTTCCGCAAGGTTTGCCACGATTTTCGTGCCGCCCAGACGCACGAGGCTGCTGATTCCAACCGCAAGCCTATAGTCTCGCCTAAGCGTCCGCCGGGGTGGTTCAAATTTTATGTGTCAATAACTTTTGAAAATGTCACCCCTCAGGCGAGTTAATTATCTCTTGAAAATGTCACCCCCTAGTGGCTTAACCGACAAGTCTGTGTGTGGGTTACCAGGGTCAATGGCGAGG
>JAISUG010000083.1 GCA_031272185.1 Lachnospiraceae bacterium | reverse complement strand
ACCATGCGGACCGTGAGGTAAGAAATCCTCTCCTGGGTACGGCGCGTGAGCTTCTCTTCCATCAGGGCGTCGTTGTAGATCTCGCTGACCGTGGACAGCAGGTTGCGCACCTTGCTGGTGGTCATCTTGAAAGACAGTTTCTGCGGGTCGGATTTGTCCGGCCGCCCCAATCCCCGCATGGCCTTCTCCGCCTGTCCCACATAGTTCAGCCCGTCTACGCCATTTTTAAACATTTTCCCCTCCATAGTTCATGTCTTTGCTTCACGCGTCAGGTACGCATAGAGCAGTATCGCACATTCCAGGTCTTTCCTCTGGGCATCCCACAGCGCCCAGGCATACACATTTTTTGAAAACTCCTTGTAGAGCCCCTGCCGCGCCGCATCCCCGTCGGTGGGTTCCAGCCTGGCCAGCAGGTATGCCAGCCGCGCCAGGTTGATGCGCCCGCCTGCCCCACCCTCCGACAGCTGCCGCAGGTACTCCAGCACCCGGTACAGCATGGCCTTGCCCCGCTCGTCCATCCCGGCGAAGAAACCCTGCAGCAGCCGCAGTTTTTCGCCGACGACAGACCCCGCCAGGTCTTTCCAATGGTATGTGAAGCCATCGGCGAACAATGCCACGGCGTTTTTCCCCTCATCCAGGTTCTTGGCCGCATACTCCAGGTCACCCGACTCCGCCGCCATCCGCTTGATGGGGTAGCTGTGTGCGTATACGCCTATCCCGGCGCTCATGTGCAGCCTGCCCTGGGTGAACCGCTCAAATGCGTCACTCAGGTCCATGGCCGCGCCCACGCAGTCGTCCCACGCCCCCACCAGGAAGACATCATCGCCGCCCGAGTAAACCACCACCGCCTTGCGTTTTCCGGCTGTGCCCTGTCCCCCCAGCGAAAACACCGGCTTCGCCAATATCTCATTGATGTGGTATTTGAAGAACATCGACAGCTGCCTGGACAGCACTGCGGTCCGGGACAATGTCACGTACCTGTAGGGGTCGGGCCCTTCCCGGCGCAGCCCCTCCACGAACGCCAGCCCCAGGTTGTCCACGTCCGCCCGCAGCACCCCGATGCGGGGGATGCCCTGCGCGCTCTCTGCCAAATCCTGGAAATCCCCACCATAGGCGTAGTCGCCCATCCACAGGTTGGTGGAGAGCCCCTGCCCCGTGTGCATGGCGTTCTTGCTGTAAAATGCGATGATCTGCTCCGGGGATTCTTTCTGCAGCTGCCCCAACTCCTGGGCATTCACCACGGACAGGTGCCCGCGGTAGGGCAGCGGCAGGCCCTCCCTGTCCTTGGGCGGGTCCGCCGTGACCAGGAAGAACGCCCCCTCCTGTATGAGTTTGCCCGATATGCCCGCCAGGGACTTGCAGACCGGGCACAGCCCCTCTGCGTCCAGGCGTTCCGTCCGGCGGCACTCCCGGCACTCCCGCAGGCTCTGGGTGTGCCCCATGCCATTGAGCATACGGATATCCCCGGCGGTGTATCGGTTCAGCTTCTTTTCGGAGAGGATCCGGCCCAGCCGCCTGTACAGTCCGGGAAATGGGTTCTCTTCCCTGGGCTGGTTCATCAGGTCGTTGCCGCTGCACGGGACATAGGCTGTGGCGATGTAAAGGTCGGTCTGGAAATGCTCCAGGAACCATCGGTTGATGGCCTCCGACATCCCCTCCAGCCTCGCCAGGGTTTCCCCGGTGTTTGCCAGCAGCATGTAGGCGTGCCCGCCGCCGGTGTAGATGAGGTTCGCCCTGGACAGCCCCACCTCCCGGAGGATCGTGTCCGCGATGTGTTCCACGGTCATCTCCAAATAAAACGAGCGGGAGCGCAGGCTCTTGAGTGCGCCTTTCCCGCTGATGGTATATATGAAGCTCTGTATGCCCGACAGGTCGAAAGAGTACAGCAAGAAACATGGCCGGTCGTAAAATGACTTGCCGGCATCCCAGATCTCGGCGCGGTAGTCGGCAGACACGCGGCCCTGGGCGGCTTCGCCCGGCAAGTTCCGGAATCCCCCGGCGCCGGCGTCCGGGTCTGCAGGCATGCGTTCCTGGGCGGCTTCGCCCTGACCCCGCGCCGCATCAAACCCCACTTCGGGAGGCTGCGGTTTGCCGCCCCCTTTCGCCACGCCCTGATCCAGGTACTGCTTGATGCAAGCGGCGATGGCGGCCGTCGTCTTGCAGTGGTCGAACAGGGAGATGTCCGCCAGCTCTGACTGGTTCGTGGAGGACGGCACGAACGTCAGCCATGCCTCCAGCAGGTCCAAGAGCGAGTTCACATACTCGGAATCAGGGTTGATAGCGTCCAGCCCCGTCAGAAGCCTCTGGAGGATCTGGCCGTAGAACCCCCGGGTGTAGGGCGCAGGGGTTTCCCGGGGGTAATTGATCCCCCGCTTGCTTTGGAGCTCCGCCGCAGTGTAGCCGTATTTGGCGGATTTGCCGTTCAGTATATTGAAAACCGACGCCAGCGGCGTGGCCGGGTCGAACCCTTTGCCATCCCCCTCGCTGTGCATGTCGCGCCGGTCCGCGCCCGCGGAGATGTTGTCCGCCACGTAGACGATGTATGCCGGGGAATCCGCCGGGAGTTTGGCCGAAGAGAGCTGCCGGCCATGGTGGTACGCCACCATGTCCAGAATGTCGGGGCTTTGTGCAAGCCACTCCACCCGTGACAGGAATTCCCGCCCCGATGCGCTGTGCTCCCGCCCGTCCCCGCTGCGGTAGACGACCTTCCCGATGTCGTGGGTGAGGCCACCGATAGTGATGTCCCGTATATCAGCTGTCATCCGTACCCCTCGCTATACCCGGCCCGTGGCTTTGGCTCGGTGGGTGAGGCCTCAGTTTCTACTCTGGGCGTCACAGAATCGATTCCGTTACCAGTATATTACAAAATCCCGTTGTTTTCAAGAGAATATTTGACAAACTCGAGTGTATTTGCTATGATGTACCCATGAACAACGTGCCGGATGTACTGCGTACATACTAGGCGGTTTGTCCCAAGTAGTTGGTCAAAAAAGCAACTTTACCTGGGGAGGTGGCGGTTGCTTTTTTAGTTCCATGTTCCTCCCCCATAAGATATCACCCCGCCCCGCCCGGCAGCTCCACCGCATCCCGGATCTTCTGGTTGATGGTTTCGTAGATGCCGAAAGCCTCCGACGGCACCTGCCTCCCATAGGTGGCTTTCAGGATCTTCTCGCACTTGCCACAGATGCCTTTCACCGTCTGCCCTGTGGCAGCCAGGTCCTTTTCAGTGAAGGGCGTGATCGTGTGCGCCACTTGGTTCCTGCTGGAGACCGCCCTGTTCGCACCATCTTCCCGGCCGCCGGTCCGGCCGCGGTTGCCATCGCCCTTTCTCCCGCCGCCGATGTCGGTTTTCTGACCGGTCACCACCCCATAGATCTCCCGGAAAGCGCCTGTTACGTCTTTCCTGTCTGGGAACAGTTCTTCCAAAACCACCACCCATGCGCCCAGGTTGATGGACCCACCAAACAGGTATGCCCCCCTTTGCATGCGGTAGTTTTCATTGTCCAGCGCCTGGCGCAGCGATCCCGTGACCGCGTCTTCCACGAACCTGCACTCATCCTTGTTGCGAAGTTTCATGACGAAAGGCGTCCGGCCATCGCTTGGCTGGCCCGCTTCCCCCCCTGAGGAAGCCGCTGACGCCGATGCCCCTGTGGAAAGCTGTCGCCCGCCGCTTGCGCCTGACCCCGCTGCCTGCCGCCCGACGCTTACATGTGGCCCCGCCGCCTGCCGCCCGCCGCTTGCGAGAGGCCCGGCCGCCCCCTCCCAGCGGATGGCCCAGCCTGCATGCGCTTCGACGTATTCCCGCGCCAAAAACTCCGCCATGTTCTTCAGCCGTATCACGAAATCAGACAGTTCCTTGCGTTCCCCCTTGATCTTCGTGAGCAGGTAATACTCAGTGATATCCTGGGCGTTTTCGTTTCGCCCCTTGTCGGTGGGGTATGGGTACAGCGCAGGGAACATCCCCAGCCCATGGGCAGCCTTTATCGCCTCCTCGGGCTCCGGGAGCGACCGGTGGTATGCATGGCTGACGAGCGCCTGGACTTCCGGTGCGAACAGCCCGGGGAAGTTCTCCGATATTTCCCTCACCCGCTCATATGCGCCCATGTAGTCGTACTTGCCCACCATCGCCTTTATCTGCTCTTTGGCGATGCTCTTTTTGTAGCAGCGCAGGTCGGGGTGGGAGCAGCGCATCTCCGCCCCGTCGTATGCCGCCGGGTTGTCAAAGGAGTATTCCAGCGCCTCGTCCAGGTCGTCCCGGTCAGGGTCGAAATGCTTGGTGTTCGCCCCGCTCTTTTTTTCCGGGTGTGAGACCTGCACCACTTCCATCGGCAAGTCGCCGGAAACGTATTCCAGGCACAGCGCATTCTTCATCTGGGGCGTGCCGGAGCTGACGTTGAGCAGGATGACCGCTTCTGGGTTTTCCCCATGGATGCGCTCCAACAGCGCATGGTAGCGCTCGTGGAACTCGTCGAAGTCATTGGCCCGCTCGATGTCCGTGTACTCCTTCACCACGTCGGTGCCCGGGCGCACCCGGCGGATGGCCCGTTGGTAGAGGTCGTTTGCCCGGTCCCGCCTGCTCATCTCCCCCGTCAGGAACAGGTACACTTTCTGCGGGGCGAAATGCCGCACGATGTGCAGTATGGGCCCGTCGTAGGCGTCCCGCACCGGGTCCGTGTCCCCCACCCCCGTGAACAGCACATAGGGTTTCCCGCTCTTATCTACGCTCATGTTCGCACTCCCTTTCCGTCTATGCAAATGCCCACTCGCTGTCGTCGCACCCCGAAAATTCGCACACATGTTCCCATCTATCCACATACGCCGCAGCACAAACCCGCCGCAGACGCCGTCGACGATGGTTGGTCGTGCAGACTGACGTTCCAAGGTGCGCGTTGCCCCCCTCACGGCGTTTCGATCGGTTTGGCGAAGTGCTGGTAGTCCCGGACGGTCCCCAGTTCGCCGCCCCAGATGAACCCATACTTGAGGAACGTCTGGTAGGCCAAGTCCTCGGTGGTGATGACATGGGGCAGGCCGGTGTCCCGGTCGATATAGCCGTTGGCGTTCTCATGGGACCACTGTGGCGTCCCGTTTGCGTAGGAGACGTAGGGGTTCTGCTGGGGGTTGATATCGATGGCGCGGCCATAGGCGTGCCAGGAAAGGTTTTCGCTGGCCGTCGCGGCGCGGAAGCAGAATGCAGAGGTGTTGTTTTCGTCGATGGACGCCGAGTCGGTGTCCGTCCCGTTGCCCACCCAGTAGTTGTCCACCAGGTACATGGACTGAATCTGGTACTGGGCCAGGAAGAGTTCCTTGAAGATGTTCAGGAAATCGTCCTTCACGTCTGCGCCTACCACCAGCTCACCCACCTGGATCTGCCCATCGAAGTTATAGTGGGGCAGCTTCAGGTACTTCAGGGAACTGACGGGGACGACGTCGTTTTTCTGGTAGGACTTGCCGTTGATCCGGGAAAAGAGGTTGTCCCCCTCTTCGATGTCCCACCACATGAAGTATTTGTCGACGTCCTCGAAATCGATCTGTGCGGCGTCGATGACCGTGCCCGGCGCGATGCCGCTAAGGCTCTTCAGCTTCGCCTGGCTGCCCACCAGGGCTTTGTTTCCGGCATCGGTGACGCCCCCCTTGGCATAGGGACGGATGGCGCCGGTCGGCAGGGGCGCGGGCGCATGTGTCCTGACCTGCCCCGCGCTGGCCGGCCCTGTTGATGGGTACGCCGCCCCCCATGCGCTCCCCGCAAAGACAAAGAACGCCGACGCCGCCAAAGCGAGCGCCGACGCGCCTTTTTGACAAAAACAACCCAACCCCCGCACCCTGCGAACACCGCCCATCGGTTCCACCTCCCTTTTCCTTTGCCCGCAAGTATAGCACGATTCGGGATGGCGCGCAAGGGATTTTCCTTTCCCCGGCGCGGCCCAACGCCAGGCAGCGCCCCCACCCGAGTTTGACAGCTAAATAGCAGAAACTTGCGCCCTTGGAACCCGCAGATGCTGAAAATCTGCGGGTTTTTTTGTTGCAATTCTTCGGAAAGTGTGATATAATTATAGAGTCGTATCAGACGCATTGAAGGGGGTTGCCATGTACATTGATTGTGTCACAAACAGCGGAAAGCCCTACCTGCGCGTGGCCGAAAGCTACAGCGTGTCCGTGGGAGGCGTCAGGAAAAACAGGAAGAGGACGGTGCGCAACATCGGCCCATTGTCACGTTTTGACGACGGCCGCCCCGACTACCTCAAGCGCCTCAAGAAGTCGTTCAAGGACGGAACCCCGCTGATCGAAAGCCTGTCCGACCTGGCGTCCGGCGCGCCGGTGCGCGACGAGATCGTGGTGCGCTTCGACAAGGGCGACGACTCGGCCGCCTTTTCCGACCCGAAGAACGTCGGCTACCTCGTGCTGGACGGGCTCTACGATGCGCTTGGGGTTTACGACGTCATGAACGCGCACAAGTCGGGCACGAAGATAGAGTACGACCTGAACGGGATAACGAGGTTCCTCGTGTTCGGGCGGGCCCTATGGCCGGACTCAAAGCTCGGCACTTACGAAAACCGCCACAGGTACGTCTTCCCAGTCGCGCCGTCGGCAGCGGAGCGCGAGGTCTACCGCGCCCTCGACTGCATCGACGAGAAGGCCGACGCAATCCAGAAAAGGATGAACACGAAAATCCGCGCCGCCGTCGGACGCAACACGGAGGTCTGCTTCTACGACGTCACGAACTTCTGGTTCGAGATCGGCCAAAACGACGAAGACGAAACGGACGACGCCGGCCACACCATCCGCAAGGGCCTGCGCAAGAAAGGCGTGTCCAAGGAGAAGCGGGGCGAGCCGATCGTGCAGATGGGGCTGTTCATCGACGACAACGGCATCCCGATCGCGTACAGGCTGTTCCCCGGGAACAACACGGACCAGACGACGCTGCGGCCCGCGCTGGAAAAGAGCATCGACAGCATGAAGTTCGGCAGGGTCATCATCGTCGCCGACGGCGGGCTGAACTCAGGGCCGAACATAGCCCACATCCTTTCCAAAAACAATGGTTACATAGTCTCCAAAAGCACCAAAAAGAGCGGCAAGGCGGTGAAGGCGTGGATGCTGGAGGAGGACGGCTACGAATGGAACGAAGCCATGACATTCAAGGTCAAGTCGAAAATCCGCGAGCGCAGGATCAAGGATGCGGACGGGAACACCGTCACGATCACGGAAAAGCTCATATGTTATTGGAGCAAGAAGCACTATGACCGCGAAGTCAGGGAAAACGCGAAATTCATAGAATACCTGGAGTCGGTCATCGCCAACCCCGACAAACTCAAGGACAAGCCGAAGAAAATCGAGAAGTTCCTCGAAAAGACGGAGGTGGTCAGGGAAACCGGCGAGGTGGTGGACACCAAGACGGTGCTGTCCATCGACATGGACAAGGTGAAGGGATACCTCGACCTGATCGGCTACTACACGCTGATGACGTCCGAAACCGAGAAGCCGGACCGGGAGATCATCAACAAATACCATGGCCTGTCGCGCATAGAGGATTCCTTCCGCATCACGAAAAGCGACCTGGAGGGCCGGCCCGTGCGTGTCCGCACCCCCGGGCACATCAACGCGCATTTCCTCATCTGCTTCGTGGCCCTGACGATGATCAGGCTCATTCAGTACCGTGTGCTGCGCCATCTCGGGAAAGACACGACGAACGAGGACGGCTGGGAATCGGGCATTTCGG